>JAIEPT010000168.1 GCA_019748295.1 Gemmataceae bacterium
CGGATCGGATGGTCGGGCTGGACGCTTCGTTCTCTTCGACTGCAAGCATGGCCGGTTCCTTCGCTTCGTGCGTGGTTCCTCTCACCCCTGCGGAAACTCGACGTATCTCAGTCGAAATCGAAAAGGCGGCTGAAGAAGCCTTCCTTCTTGCGCGGTTGGCCGCCATGCTGCCGACCGTCTCCATGGTGGTGGTAGCGACGGTCGTCGTCGTCATCGTCGTCGCCGCGATGGGCGGTGACGTGCGACTGCTCGATGATCTTCTCCAGTTCCCCGCGATCGAGCCACACTCCGCGGCACTGACTGCAATAGTCGATCTCGACGCCGGAGCGATCCATCACGCGAAGCACGATGTGGCAAACAGGGCATTTCATGACAATCTCCCTTGGGGCATTTGCTTGGTTCCAATGCTGAACTATAGCGCGGGAAAACTCATTGAAAACGTCATTATCTTCATCACGAATCATTGGAAAAACCAATGCTTCAAGCCGCAAAAAAGCCGCGACGAATGCGTCGCGGCTCGAAAACCTCCCTAGATTGCGATTCGATCAGATGCCGTCGCGGCGGAGAAACAGCACGGCCACACGGGAACCCTCGGCTCGCATCAGGGCTGCGGGAAACGGCGTATCGACCTGCCGATCCTGCGGCAACAGCCACGATGAGATCACCTTGCCGCCTTCGAGCATGAAGACCCCGGTGCGGCGGTTGTAGAGGATCTTGGAACCCTGGATCTTCTGCGGCGGCGCGCCGGCGGGGCCGACCGTTTTGTACAGCGTAACGATGTTTCCCTGCTCGCCTTCGAAGATGATCATGTCTTGCGCTTCGTCGAACTTCAGGAGGTCGCAGTTGCCGTAGAATTCCGGCGTGCGGAAGCTCACGTTTCGCTTCGCTTCCATCTGCTGCGACTGCTTCTTCTCGTCGATCTTGCGGCCAAAGATCGTGAGCAGTTCGCTCCGCATCCAGAACCCATCCTTGGGCGGGGCGTTCGGATTCACGATCTCATCGGGGTTTTCGCTGGGAACGTGGAAGACCTCCACGTTATCGAGGAATCGCGTGGTTCGGCCATTCTCGCGGTTGATCGTGTTCATGTGGCCGTCGAAGAGGACGCGGGTGAGCTTCATCACCTCTTTGTCTTTCTTTTTGCCGACATCGCCCTTGGCGCCGTCGCCGCCAACCTGCTGGATCGGGTTCCCGTCTTTCTTCGGCGCGAGTCCCACATCCGAATCGCCCATGCCTAGGTAATCGACCCGGCCATTGGGACCGGCGGCGATCACCTTGTTCTCCACGTTGTCCATGCTGACTTCAGTGGCGATCATGCGGTGATATTTCACGTACTTGCCGTCGGGCCCCTTCTCGGCATCGAGAATGTACGCCTTCTCGTTGCAGACGACGTTTTCGACCTTTGCCTTTTGGCTCCCCTTCTGCCCTTCCTTGAAAGAGACCGCCTTGTCGAGCGTCACCTGCATGGTCTTGCACTTCACGCTCGCGGAATCCTGATAAGCAAGCACGCCGCCGCGGAAGTCGATGAACTTGCCGCCGGTGAAGATCATGCCTTCGTTCCAGTGGATCGTCATGCGCGATTCCTTCTTGACGGTCTTGCCGTCAAGCGACGCATTGCTCGGCATGTGCATGGCGCCAAGCCCTTCCACCTCCGCGATGTTGTCCTTCTGATTGATCGTGACCTTCGGGCCGATGAGCGTCAGTTCGCCGAGCTGAAGCTGGGCTGCCTTGCGGGCGTCGCCGAAGACGAACAGGGTTTTGCCCATCGGATGATGCAGCATGTTGAGCATCTCGCCGACGATGTCGATCCCCTTTTCCTTGGGATCTTCCGGATCCTGGTGGACGTGGACATTCCCCTCGGAGACGAGTTCCTGCAGTTCCTTTTTGGTCCCGATCGTGGAGACGTAGGAGACGATCTCGTTGGCACTGATTTCGATCGGCTTCTTCTGCTTCTCCTTCTCGTCCTGGGCAACCTTCTTCCCATCGATCGGATCGCCGAGTTTCGGCGGGACGTTATCCTTGCCGGCGACCACGGGGGGCATCGGCGCCAACGGCATGGGGTCGGGGAGCATGTCTTCCACGGCCGGCATTTCCTTGAAGCAGATGACGAGATGGTTCGCATGGCGGACGATCACGTCTGGCCCCTTGCCCGAGACCTTCTCGAAGGCTTCCACCTTGTGCGGCCTTTGCCGCGGCGAGCCCTTGCCGGGATCCTTCTTGGCGAGCTTGGGATCGACAGGCGCTTTGTCGGCATCCTTCACTTGCACCTGCTCCATCCACACCTGCAGCCGCTGGCCGTGCAGTTGCTGGTCCTGCTCGTCGTCCACGAACGATGCGTCCCCCGTGAGCGTGAGCAGATCAAAGGTGCGGTCGCCGTCCTTGTCCTTCGTGGAGATCAGGCTGTCTTTCCAAAATGCATGGACCGGGTAAAAGTTGTGCTTCGGCTTGGCCGGATCGTAGAGATCGATTTCGCCCGGGCCCTTCGCGAACGCCTGCTGGCCATTCCCCTCTTTGTCGGGGCCGATGAGGTGCATCTCGCGGCACTTGAGGCGATGCCCTTCCTTCGACGCCAATACGGGAGCGCCTTTGAGGATCGTCTGCGGCCCCACGTTGCCCCCCGCGGCGCGGTACAGCAACTCGGCACAAAACGCATCGAGCCGTTCCGTCTCCATCGTCAAAACGACGCTGTGGCCCTGCGATGCCGTGGCGAGGGCGGTTTCGATCTCTTTCGACTTGGTCGCATCCTGCGGCGGCTTGCCTGGATCCGCCTTGGCAGGAATTTCCGCTTTCTTCTTGAACTGCAACGACAGCGCATCGCAGACAAGCTGATCGAACTTGGACACGCCCGCCACGCGGTTCTCGCGCGTCACCAGAATCTGATCCGGAGTCTTGGGAGCTGCCGGCCCGCGTTTCGGGATGTCGAACCGGGCGAACTCGCGCATCGGCTCGTAGCGGAACGGCCCATCCGTCTTGATCACGACCTTCGATTTCTGGCCGTTATTCTTCGCTCCGTCCTTCTTCGGCCCTTCCGCAAATTCCTTGGGGCTGGCGAGGAAGCCATCGTCGGCATCGATGTAGAGATACATGTCCACGAAGCTTCGGAGGATCAGCAGTTCCATCTCGCCGCCCGTCTTCTTCCCCTTCTTCTTGTTCGCCTTCGCTTCGGGCGTGTCCTGCTCTTTCGTGAGGTGCATGTCCATCCCCTTGGCGGTGACCTTCGTGGGATGGGGCTTCACCGAGAGGTCGAGCAACTGCACGATGCCGTCGGTCCAAACGAGGTCATGCTCGACGCCTTCCTCGAAGAAGAGCGGTTCGCCGGTGATGTGCACCTCGACGTCGTCAGCCTTGCCGGGTGTGCCGCGATTGTTGATGAGCTTGACGCCATGCCGGCCACGCAACTCGATGCGCTTGACTTTGCGATTGGACATTTCCCCGATGTGAGTGATCGGCCGGTCCATCGTGATGATGGCGGTTTCGCACTGGATCGTGTTGATTTCGGGAAACGGACGATCGTCGTTGGCTTTTTGGAACACGGCCGCGCTGAACGGGGTCAGCTTGACGAGCCCGTCGCCTTTCTCATTGATCGTGGCGACTTCGGCCGCAAGCAGAGCATTCTTGGAGTGCATGTTGAAGCGGATCGACCGCGTCAACTCTTCGGATTGCGGTCCGAATGCATCGCCGAACTTGAGTTCGATTTCGGGCGGACGCGGAGGCGGGATGTCGCCGCCGCCGTCCGGCGGGAGGACAACTACGGTGTTATTCGCAAAATCTTTCGGCAAAGGCGGCAGGCCGTCAATGCCGCCGAGGAAATAGTAGTAGACGGCAAAGCCGCTCACGAAGAGGGCGAAGCCGGAGAAGAGGAGCAGGATGCGTTTGGAGGTCCACACAGCTTCGTTCCTTCATTCAAGGCACGATCGCGGGATCCTGCCCGCCGCCACGCCGATGCTTCGCCAACGTTTCCGCCCAGATTCCCTGGACGCGCAACATAAGCTCGATCGCTTCCCGCACGGCTCCGCGCCCGCCAGGCGCCGCCGTCACCAAGTGGGCCGCCGCGAGCACATCATCCGATGCGTCCGCAGGCGCGATCGCCAAGCCCACCAGATCCATCGCCCCCAGATCGACGAAGTCGTCGCCCATGAAGGCCGCTTGCTCGGGCCGAAGCCCAAGCTCGCTCAGTATCCGCTCGACTGCCGACCTCTTTTCGGCGCATCCCTGGATGCAGACCGCCATGTCCAACTCAGCGGCTCGGCGTTGCACGAGTTCCGACCTACGCCCGGTGACGATTCCTGACTTCTTGCCAAGCCTGACCCACTGCTTCAGGCCCGAGCCATCTCGCACATGAAACTCTTTGATCTCATCGCCGCGCTCCGTGTAGATGATTCGGCCATCCGTGAGGACGCCGTCCACATCCAGGAGCAGCAATTCGATCGGGCGACATCGCTCGGCCAATTCCATTCCGTTTGTCCCCAGAGTAGTCATCACGCTCCGTGTGATGGCGAGGGTAGTCATCACGCTCCGCGTGATGTCAACAGCGATGCAAGGTCAGACCGCTACCTGCCTTTCGTGACGACAAGTTTATTAACTTGTCGGAATTCGCTGCAATGAGGCCATTTCGAACAAGTTAATAAACTTGTTCCCACGGTCGTCTGCCCTTACATCGCTGCTGACGTCACGCCACTCGCGAATGCTCTCCGCTTCCGCCTTTCGTGGCGACAAGTTCATCTAACTTGTCGGAATTGGCTGCAATCAGACATTTCGAACAAGTTAATAGCTTGTTCCCACGGTCGTCTGCCCTTACATCGCTGCTGATGTCACGCCACTCGCGAATGCTCTCCGCTTCCGCCTTTCGTGGCGACAAGTTCATCTAACTTGTCGGAATAGGCCGCAATCAGCCATTTCGAACAAGTTAATCAACGTGTTCCCACGGTCGTCTGCCCTTACATCGCCGCTGACGTCACGCGGAGCGTGATGACTACTCTCACGCCACTCGCGAGATGCTCTCCGCTTCCTCCGGCGTCAGGAAACCGATGAGGTCCGTGATGTCGATCACGCCCACCGGCCGAAGCTTCGCATCCACCACCGGCAATTCGCTGATCTTGCGCAGGCGAAGGATCTCGACCGCGTCCATCAATCGGGCGCCGCAGGAGATCGTGATCGGGCTCGGCGTCATCACCTCGGCGATGGGCCGATCGATCGCCTCATCTCGCCGCTTCTCGAAGAGGCGGGCGAGGTCGGAGTCGGTAAACAGCCCCGCCAGCAAGCCGTCGTCGTCCGTCAGCATCACGGCCCCGGTTCGCCGGCCGAATCGCGGCTGGGCGAACACCTCGCGGACCGTCTTTCGGCTCGACGCGATGCGCAGCTCGTTCCCCGTCCGCATCACCGTTTCGACCTTGGCCAACTTCCGCCCCAATGATCCCGCGGGGTGAAAACGAGCAAAGTCCTCGTGCGTAAATTCACGGAGCCGCGCGAGCACAAACGCCAACGCATCGCCGACCGCAATCATCGCTGTCGTACTCGTGCTTGGAGCGAGGCCCAGAGGACACACCTCCTCGAGGGGCCCAAGCACGATGGCCGCATCCGCCTCGCGAGCCAGGGTGCTGTGCTGATTGCTGGTAATGGCGACAATCGCCCGGGCCATCGATTTCACCGACGGCAGCAGGCGGACGATCTCCTCGCTCTCGCCGCTATGCGACAGGACGAGGACAACGTCGTCCGTATGAATCATGCCGAGGTCGCCATGAACCGCCCGCGTCGCATCGAGCTGATAAGCCCGGCTGCCGGTCGAGTTCAGCGTCCCCGCGATTTTCTGCCCAACGTCGGCCGACTTCCCGGTGCCGGTGACGCACACACGCCCGACGCAGGCGAAAAGAAGATCGACCGCCTTCGAAAACGCATCATCGAGCCGGTCCGCTACCTCATGGAGAGCCGAAGCTTCCGCCCGGAGGATGTCGCGCGCGTACTCGAGTCGTTCGGTGGGCTGGCGCATGGAGCGTCGATCATGAAGGAGCAACGTCATCGTGCGTCCATGCCTCCAAAGCCTTGAATGTCCGGGAGTTCCGACGCTTCCCTGCGTTCGGAACCGGGGCCTTGGCACTCTTGACTATATCGGTCACCCCAGGATTTGCAATCGCAGCCGAAGGCCGCCGAACCCCGCTTATTATCGGCCGGAACTGATACCCGGGGCCAGTTCCGCAGCGGATTTCGGCAAAATTTGGAGAAGATGCCTAGAACGAGGCAAGATACGCAGCTTTTGGTGTTCTCCTCTCCCCTTTGGGGCTTTGGGGAGCTTTGGGGAGGGAGAGGGGAGCCAGACGGCCCCCGCGCTCCGCTGCGCGTCGCGGCTAACCGGGGGTTGCATGTTGCCAGCTACTTCTTCTCGTCGAACGTCAGTTCCGTGATGGTGTGGGCTGGAAAAAGTTTCCATCCAATTGGACCGCGCCCATAGAGGCCGACAAGCTTCGCCGCCTTGCCGTCGATCATCGGCGAGTCTTGCAGGATAAGCGAGTGCTTCGCGCCGTCTTTCAGCACCACCTCGAACTCGCTCTCCGCGCTCTTCTTGTCCTGCGTCTCCAATCGCTTGAGCGAGGCAATCTTGTCGAGGTCGATCTTCACCGATGTTTTGAACCACAACGAGCCGGAGGTTTGGTTGGCCGTGCCGATCTTGTAGAGAGCTTTCAGATCAAACGCCTGGTGCTTCGACTTTTCCTTGTCGTTGGCGGCGATTGATGCCGGGCGACCGATGGAGGAGTACTCGATGGGTTTCGGCGAGGGGAAGCCAATGCTCGTGATTCCTTTCGGCTGCCCGCCCTGAAACTTGACGACCGCTTTGCCCAAGCCGGACAGGTCCGTCTCGCCTTCGATCGTCAGCTTGTTGATGCCTTTGAATTTCGTCGTTCCGCTGAGCGTCGTTTCCTTGGTTCCGAACACGACGACCGTGACGCTTTTCTTCGCGTCGTCGTAGTCGATCTTGCGCAGCGAGGCGATCGGCAGGTAGGTCACGATGCCGTTGACGAAGCTGGTGGATCCATCGTCGCGGAATGCGAGCCATTCTTCGCGGGCCGCTTTCCCCTTTGCCGGCTCCGCCCAGGGCAACGGCTCGGCGCCGAGCGAGATCTTCCATTTCGCCAGCGATGTTTCCTTGCTGCCCGCATCCGTCACGACGAGCGGATCGGACGGTTTCTTTTCTTGCCCCGCCGCTCCGCAGAGGCCAAAGACGCTGATCGCCAAAGCCACGATCCATATTCCGCCGCGCATCATGACGCACCTGGGTCAAACTCGACGACATCATCGGCCCGCCATCATAAGGGCGGAATCGGTTGCGTCCAAAGGAATGTTCGAATCGCCGCGAGGGCGCGGCCTATCCTTCGGTTGACAGACTAACAGCGAACGCTGAAAGCGTTCCCCACCAAAGCCCAGGGTTGGCGACCAGCGGAAGCCAACCCTGGGATACGGGCACAATGACGAACGGAGCCCTGAAAGGGCTCGCCAGGTCGCCTCGCCCAAGCACGTTTGTCGCGATACATGAGGCGTCTTGGGGAACTCCTTCAGAGTTCATGGCTTGTGGGCGACGTCGACCCCAGGGTTGGCTCCCGTTGGTCGCCAGCCCTGGGCTTTGCTGGAGAACGCTTTCAGCGTTCGCGGTGGGTGCATATCGCAGGCCGTCGATGCAGACTTCAACTGCGCTTTGCTGGGAACGCCCTTGTCTGCCTGATTCTGCTTTGCCATGATTCTGCTTGGTCCTTTCGGGAGGAATCTCATGATCCGCAGCGCCGTGTGTCTTTTCGCTTTGCTGACGCCGATCGTCGTCTCCGCTCAAGAGGACGCGGGGCGAAAGGCGACGATCGAGTATGTGCGTTCGCTGCAAACCAATATCGGCGGCTTTCTAAGCATGAAGCCGGCGCCCAATGTCCGTCTCGCGCCGACCCTCCGAGCGACTTCGGCAGCGGTGCGCACGTTGCACTACCTTAAGGGCGAAGTGCCGAGTCCCAAGGCCGCGGCCGAGTATGTTGATCGCTGCTTCGATGCCGCCAGCGGCGCGTTCGCGGACATGCCCGGGGGCGCTCCCGAAGTCTTCGCGACCTCCGTTGGACTCATGGCGGTGGTCGCGCTGAAGATGCCGACCGAGAGGTACGCCGGGCCGGCAGCGAAGTATCTCACCGAGAATGTGAACTCATTTGAGGATATCCGCATCGCCGTTGCGGGGTTGGAAGCGATCGGGGCGAAGTCGCCCAAGGCGAAAGAGTGGGTTGAAGCGATACGCAAAACGCGGAATGCGGACGGCTCGTTCGGCAAAGGCGACGGCGCGGCACGAGCCACCGGCAGCGCCGCCGTTGCCCTCATGCGGCTTGGCGAAAAAACAGACCGCGACGTCGTCCTCAAGACTCTGAATGCCGGCCAACGGCGTAACGGCGGCTTCGGCAAGGAAGAGGATGCCGAAGGGGCGGACCTGGAAACGAGCTACCGCATCATGCGCTGCTTCATGATGCTGAAAGCCCAACCCGAGCGAGCGGAGGGCCTGCGAACGTTCGTCGCGACATGCCGGAATGCCGATGGCGGCTACGGCGTCGCCCCGGGCCAGGCGTCGAACATCGGGGCGGTCTACTACGCCGCCATCATCCGCCATTGGCTTGATGCGAAGTAGGATCCGCGATCATGATTTCGCCAGGGGTGACGGCGACGTGGCCAGTATCGCTTGGCGGAAAGCACGCAAACTCCGCGATATGTCGGCAAACGCATCCGGTGTAGAATTTGCGTACCACGCAGCAGTCGCTGGTTCCTTCGCTTCATGCCGACGTTCGTTCACCCCTGGTTGCTTTTGGCGTTGGCCCTGCTCCCGCTTCTCTTCATGCGGAGAACACGGCCGCGGGCCTTGCCGTTGCCGACATTTCGCTGGGCCGCTTCGCTGAATGCACCGCGAGCACGTCGAGCGGAGCGCTGGGGCCGCTGGCTCCCAGCGATCGCACTCGGCCTTTTTGCCATCGCGGCAGCAGGACCGCGCTGGCCGGACCCGGGGACGCCGATTGAAGTCGAAGGGATCTCTGTCGCGGTCGTTCTGGATGTGTCGGCAAGCATGGGGAATGCCGATTTTCCCTTCCAGGGACAGTTGCTCCGAAGGCTGGACGGCGCCCGCGAAGCGCTCAAGCTGCTGATCGCGGGCGGCGAAACGGACAATGTTCGTTTTTCGGGGCGGCCGCAAGATTCGATCGGTTTGGTCGCGTTCGCCACTCGGCCTGATACGGTCACTCCGTTGACGCTCGATCATTCCGCGCTGCTGCGGATGCTCGCCGAGCAGGATACGCGCGTCGGGGCCGCCGAGGCGACCACCAATCCGGGCGATGCGATTGCCTGGGGCGTGCAAACGCTTCGCGGGGCGCCCACGCGGCGCAAGGCGATCCTGCTGGTGACCGACGGCGAGGCGAATGTTTCTCCGCCCGCGTTGTCGCCGCGGCAGGCCGCCCAAATCGCCGGCAATCTCGGCATTCCCGTGTATGCGATCGACGTGTCGCAGGAATCGGAAGAAGGCGATGCCGCGAAAGCTCGGAAGATTCTGCAAGACGTCGCAACCATCTCGAAGGGCGTTTACTTCAGGGCCAACGACGATGCGGCCTTGCTGTCAGCGACGAAAACCATCGACCAGTTGCAGCGCGATCGAGTTGCCGGACCGCAACGGCGGCGCTATCGCGATCTCACCTCGTGGTTTGCTCTTGTCGGCGTGATCGCCCTCGCGGGATTGGTCGCGGCCGAGGCGACGGTTTGGCGGAGGTTGCCATGACCTTCGCTCATCCCTGGATGTTGGTCCTGTTGCTGCCGATCGCTGCGGCGTTAGGGCTGCTGTTCCGCGAGCGAATGTCCCGCAGGCAACGGTCGGCGTTACTCGGGGAGTCTCGTCTCCTCGCCCGCCTGCTGCCGCGAGATATGCGACCATGGCCTTTCGTCGCCGGAGCGTTGGGCTTGCTTGCGGCAACGGTCGCTGCGGCAGGGCCAAGCTGGGGTGCACCTCAAGCGATGCCGATTCGCCGAGACCGCGACGTCATGATCGTGCTCGACGTCAGCCGCAGCATGAACGCCGAGCAGCCGAGCCGATTGGAGCAAGCGAAGCGGGCGTTGCACTTGCTCGTCGAGCGCTGGCGCGAAGCCGGCAAGCACCGAGTCGGCATGGTGGTTGTCGCCGGCAGGGCGAAGCTGGCGTTTCCGCTGACGGCCGATCTGGATCACCTTCGCTTCATGCTTGACCGCATCGAGCCGGATGCATTGCCCTGGTCGATGGGCGCCGAGGCGGATGATCCCGCTTCCTCCGGCACTCGCATGGGCGCGGGCATTCGGCTGGCGGTCGAATCGCTCGACGGCACTCGCCTGCCGCGGCAAGATCTCGTGTTGCTCTCCGACGGCGACGACCCGGCCGGCGACGACGAATGGATGCAGGGCGTGAAGGCTGCAACGGACGCGGGCGTTCCCATCCATGTGGTTTCGCTCGGCGATTCCGCGGAAGGGCATCCCATTCCCCACAAAGGAAAACTGCTGACCTGGCGCGGCGACGTCGTTCGCACTCGGCGAAACGACGCGGTCCTGGGCGACATCGCCCGATTAACCGGTGGAGTGCTGTTTCCAGGCACGATCGGCGGAGTTCCGCTGGGCCGATTGCTGGAAGACGTCTGGGCGGGGCTTCCCCCTGCTCCGGAGGAAACCTCGGGGCATGCGTACATGCCGAACCGCGCGGCTTGGTTGCTGATCCCTGCGATCGCGTTGCTGGCGGGTTGGGCTCGATGGCGGCGCAGCGCGATCGATAGGACGTTCGCGTTCCGCATCCGGCCCGTCGCCGCTGGCTTTCTGTTGTTCGGCGGTGCCGCGGCGTGGGATGATCCCGCCGTCTCGAGCATGCGGCTCGCGCATGGCCTATTCCAGATCGGCGATTACGCGGCTGCCCTTGCGCTCTACGAGCAAGCCGAAGCCGCTTCGCTGGACCCAGGAAACGCGGCCTACCATCAGGCGGCATGCGCGTACGAACTGGGCCGATTTGCCGACGCCGCGGAACGTTGCTTGCGTGTCCTGGACGATGCCGACGCTCCAAAGGAACGATTGGCGCGGGCATGGTTCCTGCGAGGCAATGCGTTGGTCGCTTCTCCCGCGAAGCGTGCGACGCTGGAAGAGGCGATGGAAGCATATCGTCGCTGCATCGCCATTGCCGCGGATGCGGATCTTCAGCGGGATGCTCGCCAGAATCTCGATCTCGCCGCCGCGATGTGGACGCAGGCGGTGCCGGAACCAATGGCCGAACCGATGCAGCCGAACGCTTCGGATCCGCAGTCCAAGAAGAAGATCGAAGGGATGGACACAACGGAAACGAAGGTCGATGCGAAGGCGAACGCCTCGCAAGGCGTCAAGGCGGAAGGGAAGGAGGACGGGGCCGACGATTCGTCCAAGAAACGCGTCCCCGGATCGTTGCGAGTGTTGCCGGAGCAGGATCAGCTTGTGCCGCTTTCCGTTGAGGAAACGGAGGGATACCTCGATCAACTGCTGGACCGTATCGCAAACGAGAGCCGCAAGCATCGCATGGCGAGCGACCGCGTCGATCCGAATCGAAAGGACTGGTGACATGCGCATTAGTCTTTTCGTGCTGCTGTTCGCCGTGCCTTCGGGGTTTGCGGAGGTGCCGAACATCGATCCGCCCATTGTCGGCCAGCCGCCGAATTTCAGCGGGATTGTCGGACGGGTTCGCGTCGAGGTTTCCGTTGAACCGAAGGAAGCGAAGGTCGAAGAGCCGCTGATTTTCGTCGTGCGGATTCTGGGCGAAACGTCGTCGAAACATCCGCCGAGGCGGGAAGCGTTAAAGGTCTTCAACAACGATGCGGATCGCGATTTCTGGGTCGAACCGATGCCGGATCGAGACACGGCCAAAGACGGCGTATGGGAGTTTACTTATCGGCTGCGGCCAAAGCATGCGGATGCGAAAGAGACCCCGGCCGTCAAACTCGTCTACTTCCAGCCGGATCGCCGTCGGTATCAAACGTCGTTCGCCGACGCGATTGCGATCGTCATCCGCACGCAGCCAGCGGTTCCTGCCGCGACCGAGCCGAAGGTGCTGCATGCCCCGGCCATACTCTTGGAACTGGCTCCGCCTCCCCCGAATTTGGCATCGCAGACCGGGCCGCGTCGGTTTGGTGCATGGGAGTGGGTCGTCGCAATCGTGATTCCGCCGTTGCCGTGTTGGTTTTTCGCGAGAATGCTGGCTTGGCTATATCCGCCTGCGGAGGTTCGGCGACGAAGGGCGATGCATGGGGCTGCTACGCGGGCGATAGACGAGTTGAAGCGAACTGACGGCCAGGACGCGGCTCGCTCAGTTGAGACCGTTAAGCGGTATGTCGCCGAGCGATTCGGCTGGGCGGTTGGCGAATGGGGGCCGCACGAGGCGGAAGGGGCGCTCAAGCGTCGAGGGATTGCAGTTGCCGCCCGTCAAGCGTGCGTCGGACTTCTTGCGGCGTGGGACCGCGATCGCTTCGATCCCGAAACGAAGACGCAACCGATTGCATGGAACGTGAAGGCGCAACAGGTGATCGAAACCGTGGAGGCGGACCCGTGCGTAGCCTCCTTTTAATCATGGCCTCGGCCGTCTCGACTTCGGCAGACGCGGACGCCGTCTGGCAACAGGCGGTCGATTCCTTCGAGAAGGGGAAAGCGACCCTCGCAAGACGCGAGGAAGCGAAGACGCACTTCGAACAAGCCGTTGCACGATTCACGGAGTTGCAACGCGCCGGCATCCGCCATCCCGCGCTGTTCCGAAACCTGGGCAACGCGCATTCCCTCGCCGACAACCTGCCCGAAGCGATTCTCGCCTATCGACAAGGATTGCTGCTCGATCCCCGCGACGCGTCGATACGCGAGGCATTGCATCTGGCACGTGCTCAAGTCCTACGCGTCGACGAAACGCATGGGCGGGCGGAACAAGAATCGTGGCCCTCATGGCTGCCATGGCCTGGGTTTGGCGTTCTGCTCAGCGTTTCCTTGACCGCATGGGCGGCGGCGTGCATCACCGGATGGCGGGCATGGCGTTCGCGTAGCCCTCAACTCATTGCGCTCGCAACGTGCTTGCTGGTGCCGGCGATCGTCGGCGGCTTGACTTGGAAATCGAGAGCGGACCTAGCGAACGCGGACAACCTCGTCGTCGTTCGAGACGACGCGGTCGCCTTACGCCGCGGGAATGGGCCCCACTTCGCGGTGCATCCCGAGCTTCCCGTGTTGCGCCGCGGCATGGAAGCGCGCCGTCTGCACGAACGGGGCGGCTGGATGCAAATCCGCTTCGCCAGCGGGGAAGTGGGCTGGGTTCCACACGAGGCCATTGCGACGACGCGATGACCGCGGCGAAGAGGTGGTTGCAAACCAAACCGCCGCTCCAACGGCAATTCGCCAATCCCCCGCCTAAAACTGCGACCAGAGCGCGGGAAAGGGACACGGACCTGCTGCCCAGCCCCGTTCACGGGGCTTTCGCGAAGCGTCTAGGCCCGCCGTTGACGGCGGGTTTCTGGGCGGAAACGTCGCGTAACGAGGCCCGTTCACGGGCCTTCTCGCCGTTGGGCTTCAGCCGTTTTCACGCGGTCCAAGGGCTGGCGGCTCAAGCCGAACCGCGAGAAGGCCCGTGAACGGGCCTGGCGGATTGCTTTCTTGCCGCTCGTTACCCGCCGTCAACGACAGGCGGTTCGCCGGCTTGCTTCAACACCGCCATCGGCGGGCGGACGCCGTCGTCGGGAATCAGGCGAATCACGCGGCGGGGCGGGGACGAATAGCTTTCCTCGAAACGATGGGCGACCCACGTCTTGCGGCCGGGGCCTTTGATCGTGTCCTCCGTTTCGATCACGTCCCCCTCTTCCAGCAAATAGCTGGTGGTCGCACGGAGAAAGACGTCGATCTCCTCCAGGTCGTAGGTCGATGCGACGAAGCAGGCCTCGAGGTCGGGAAGGTCGAGCTGCGCGTTGCCGACCGTGTCCATCATCAGCCAGTTTTCTTCGAGGCGGAAAAAGCGGATGTTGCTCCAAAGGTCAAGCGGCGGCAGACTGCGTTCGCGCGAAAATTCGAGCACGCCCTCGACGAAGCTGCGGTCGCGCAGCACTTCGCCGTTCGGATTGAAGTAGCAGAGCGCCTCCGGCAAGCTCATGAGCGGCACAAGCAGATCCGTTAGGAAGTGCATTTCGTCGATCGGTTTGTAGTCTTCCGGAATCACCCAAGCGGAGTCGTCCGCGCCGAACACGTAACTCATCCGCATGCGAATAAATGCCTGGTGCTTGCAGGCGACGTCGCGGCCTTCTTCCCAGGCCCACGAATGCTGGCCCGCGCGCTGCAAGCCGGAGGGAAACGCGAAGGGGCCGAAGTTTCCCATCGCCCAGGCGCCGAACACCGTCGGATCGCCTTGCGGGTCGCCCATGCTGTCGGGCCAGGGCCGATCGACGACGTCGATGGCGACCATGCCGTTCGCTTCCGGACGAAACGGAAGGACCAGACCCGGGCCTCCCATCGCCCACGATTCCGATGCCGGCGCGCGGCGAGCGATCGGAAATGCGGAGATTCGCTGTGCCACGGTCTCGACCGATACGGGCCGATCGAGGAGCACGACGAAAGTCTGCGTGAATGTTTCCTTGTGCGGCATGCTGGGCGTCCTGGGCTGACGATGGTCCTTCGCTCGGGTTTGTTTTAGGCGATCCGCAGATGCATTTCTCCCCTCTCCCTCCGGAAGACGCGTGAGGTGAGAGTGGTCCTCACGCTCCGCGTGAGGTCAGCGGCGGCGTAATGACGGACAACCGAACCCAGAATACGTTCCGCGGACGAACTTTGTATCGCCGCTGACCTCACGCGGACCGTGAGGACCACTCTCTCACGCGGAGCGTGAAACCACTCTCACCTCACGCGGAGGGAGGGGGAGATAGACTGCCTCCTGCAGCTCGCCTTATCGCCCGCTCCAGATGCGGATGCCGCGATCGTCGCTGCCCGATGCGGCTCGTTTGCCGTCGGGGGAAAAAGCGACCGACCAAACCTGATCGCGATGCCCTTCGAGTGTGCGAAGCTGTCGGCCCGTGCGGACTTCCCACAGCCGCAAGGTCTGATCCTGGCTGCCCGAGAGAATCCGGCGTCCGTCGGGCGAGTAAGCGATCGAGTGGACATAGCCCTCATGGCCCGCCAGAGTGCGAACTCGTTCCCCGGTGGCGAGGTCCCAAATCTGCACGTGGCGATCGCTGCTGCCGGACGCGAAACGGCGGCCGTCGGGCGACATGGCGATGGCGAAGACGCTGTCGTCGCCGGTCGAAATCGTCTTTCGCTCGGCCATGGTCGTCAAGTCCCAGATGCGGATCGTGCGATCGAGGCTGCCGGAAACGAGATGCTTGCCGTCGCGGCTGAAGGCGATGCTCCAGACGAAGTGATCATGCCCCTTCAGCGTCCCCTGCAGCTTGCCGGTGGCCACGTCCCAGATGCGGATCACGCGATCATCGCCCGCGGCGGCGATCGATTGGCCGTCCGCGGAAAAGACCACGCTGCGGACGTAGTCGCCCTTCTCGGAGAATCGGCGAACTTCGCGGCCTCGCTCCAGATCCCACAACCGCACCGATCCATCGAAGCTGCCGCTGGCGGCGTATTTGCCGCGCGGCGCGAACACGACGGTCCAGATTCGGCCAATCGGGGCGTCGATGCGGCGAAGTTCCTTGCCCGTGCGGGAATCCCAAAGCCGAATCGTCTGATCCGCGCCCGCCGAGAGGAGGCGCTGGCCATCGGTCGCGAAGGCGACGGAATAGACAGAACCGAGGTGGCCGTCGCATCGCCGCGACTCGCCATCAAGTTCGCCGATGCGTAGCGCGGTCGGCAGCAATTCGCCCAGTTCGTCCAACTTCTCCTGGATCTTCGGTTCCGAGGCGGCATCGGCTTCGGGGAGCGCCTTCGCCAGCCAATGATAAGCACGGGCACGGGCGTGGTCGCGGAATTCGATCGGCAGCTTCCCGGACAACGCGGCCCACTTCATGCCAAGCACGTAGCTGTCCCCCGCCTTCGGCGACTCGTTCGTTTCCGATTTCGCGAGCCCGGCAAGTTCAATATCGCTGCCCTGGCTGAGGAGCGGCAGGCCCGCGGACCAGTTGCCCCGGAGCAGGGCGTAATACTTGCCCATCTCGACGTTGGCTTCGCGGTCCTTGGGGTTCTTGACGAGCTTCTCCGCATAGGGTCGCCATTTCGCGAACTCGGCCTGCACCCTCGTCAAGCTGTCCTTGCGATCGCGAACTTGAGCGACGAGCAACACATTCCGCAGCTTGCGCCCCGCCGTATCCGCGGCTTCGAGGGCCTTGGCGCTCATCGGGAAATCTTCGACCGCGAGCGCTTCGTCGAACAGCGTGACCGCCATGTCGAACACCGTTCTGCAATTCGAGTCGGTGCGGTCCAGCGATTGGATCGCATCGTTGGCGGCCCGCACGCGCATGGCCAGCGCCTGCGATTCGGAAACGTCGAAGTGTTCGGTCAATTCCTGAATCGCTTGGCTCGCCACCGCGAGATCGCCCGCGGAAACAGCGAGGTCGCGGGCATGGGTCAGCAAGCGATATTTGCCGGCAGGCAGGTCGGTCGTGTCTCGAGCTTCCTGCAGCAGCGTCATGGCGAGCCGCTGCCGTGCCCCCGGATGCTTGGCGGTTTCCTTGAATTCGTTGGCGTAAAGTTCCTGGATCAAAGCGTCCGCCTTCGTTTGGTCTTGGACCATGGGGATCGGCTGCTTCTTGGCTTCTTGCGCCGAAAGAGGCGAATACAGCAGGCCCACAACAGCGAAGGCGAGGACGACCAGGCGAAGAGGAACCATGGATTCGCTCGTATCAGAGGGCAAACGCAATCGGCACACGGGCATTAGGATACGCCCGCAGAGCGAGGGTTGCTTCACAAAAATCGCGGTTTTCATGGCCGGGGTGCGGCAAATGTTTCGGCGAGTCGGACCGGAAACGCTGAAAGCGTTCTCCTGCAAAGCCCAGGGTTGGCGACCAAAGGGAGCCAACCCCTGGGTAGACGAACAATCTCACCGTGAACCCCTGACGGGGTTCGCCAGGGCGCCTCGCCCAGGGACGTTTTTCGCGCAACTTGAGGCGTTCTGGCGAACTCTTTCAGCGTTCGCGGCTAGTGGACGGATTCAACCCAGGGTAGGCTCCCTTTGGTCGCCAACCCTGGGCTTTGCTGGAGAACGCTTTCAGCGTTCATGGCTCGTGGACGGATTCGAACCCAGGGTAGGCTCCCTTTGGTCGCCAACCCTGGGCTTTGCTGGGGAACGCTTTCAGCGTTCGCGGCTCGTGGACGGATTCGAACCCAGGGTAGGCTCCGTTTGGTCGCCAACCTTGGGCTTTGCTGGAGAACGCTTTCAGCGTTCATGGCTCGTGGACGGATTCAACCCAGGGTAGGCTCCCTTTGGTCGCCAACCCTGGGCTTTGCTGGGGAACGCTTTCAGCGTTCATGGCTAGTGGACGGATTCTAAACGCAGGGTGGGCTCCCTTTGGTCGCCAACCCGGGGCTTTGCTGGAGAACGCTTTCAGCGTTCGCGATCCGACTCGCCCAAATGAATCGTTGCACTCCGCGGCCGGGAAACAGCAAGCAAGCCCCGAGCGGCTGCTCGGGGCTTGCAAGTGACGGCTTCAACGTGCTGTTAGGCTTGCAGCGCGGTGAGGCCAATGAGGTCGGCCAGCGTGTTGACGCCGCCGACTTCGGTCACCTGTCCGGTGCTCAGGTTGACCGTGTACAGCCGCGCCGTTCCGCCCACGCGGAGGACGGCGTAGCCGGTGTTCATGCCCACGATGTCGAAGCCGACCGATTCGGTCGTATCGACGCCGAGCGGGCCGACGTTCGTCGCGACGCCGGTGGACTTGTTGACGGTCACCAACTGATCGGTGAGGCTGTCGATCGCATAGAGAGCGGATGCTCCCGCGTTGGCGAAGTTGTTGGCGAACGCCAGTTCCACCACGTTGGGATTGATGTTGCTCGTGTAGCGAAGCATCGGGTCGCTGATGACGGCGCCGGTATCGACGTTGACGCTCAGATTCAGATCCGTGTCGGTGAAGACGCGGAGCCGATCCGTGGTCGGGTCGAAGTCGATGCCGGTGGCGACGTCCGCCGGAAGCGTCGAATTGTTGTTGTTTTGGGGCTTGAAGGCCTCGAACAGCAACTCGGGCTTAAGGAAGATGTTGCCGGTGAAGGTGGCAAGCACCGTGCCGTTCAATCCGCCGCCGTTCCAGGCGACGAATTGGCCGTTGGGACGAATGAAGTACCACGGATTGCCGAATTGGTTCTGCACGCCGCGAATCCACTTCACGTCGTTGCCGGAGCTTTGATAGAAGCCGTTCTGGTAATCCTCGTAAAGGCCGTACTGCTGATCGAGGCTTTGGGCGAGCGTTGCTTCGTTTCCGGTCAGCATCTGCTGCGACGCTTCGTAGAGCAACTCCGGCGAGCGGTACACGTCGGTGTTGAACTGGAAGAGCAAGGTGCCGGTCGAGGAAGACGAGCCGTTCCAGGCAAGCAGTTCGCCCTGTTGCGTGATGATGTACCACGGGTTGCCGAACTGATTGTTGGCGCCGCGAAGCCATTTCGATTGGGAACCGAAGGTTCCCTGGAGGAAGCCGTTCGGGCCTTTGTAGAGTCCGAGCGATTCGTCGAGCGTCTGGGCTTGGGTGGCCATGGCGCCCGTCAAAGTCGCCTGCGACGCATTGAAGATGAGTTCGGGGTTCAGGTAGGCGGCCACGTCGAAGGTTCCGAGCGAGGAGCCGGAAATGGCGCCGGAGCCGTCCCACGCGAGCAGTTGGCCTTGGGGGGTGATGATGTACCACGGATTGCCGAACTGGTTCAGCTCGCCGCGGAGCCACTTGGCTTGGGAGCCGAAAGCGCCCTGATAGAAGCCCGCGTCGTCTTCATAAAAGCCCAACGTGCGGTCGAGATTTTGCGCAGAAGTCGCTTGGGCGCCGGAGAGCGTGGCCGTGGAAGCCTCGAAGAGCCCTTCGAGGTTCCTGTAGATATCGACGGAGAGCGTCGCGATCAGCGTTCCGCCGAGATTCGAGCCGTTCCAGGCGTAGAGTTCGCCGTTGGGGAGAACGTAGTACCAGGGATTGCCGAACTGGTTCATCTCGCCGCGGAGGAACTTTTCGCCGCCGCCGTAGCTGTTTTCGAAGAATCCGCGAGCATCGACATAGAGCCCAAGCCTCGCATCCAGTTCCGCAGCGCTGCTGTTGCCCAGACTGGTCGAGAGATTGCTCACGAAGGTGACCGCACCCGTGCTCGTGTTCACCGTGTAGATGCGGCCCTGATTGCTCAGGCCGTACACCATTCCGGAGGAAGGACGCACGTCGAGGTCGATCAGCGATTCGCCGGACTGGAGGCCGGTGATGTTGACCGTCGTGGTGGAGCCAGGATTGGTTGCACTGAAGCGGATCAGCGTGTTGTTGGCCCCGAGCGCTACGAGTTGGCTCGACGCCGAGGTTCGTTCGAAGGCGCCGATATCCACGCCGCCGCCGGACGGACGAGTCGTGCCCGCCTGGTCGTTGGCAGTGGCATTCGGGTCGCCCGCGTTGGTCGCCGGGCTGCCGGCCGCGGGAGCACGAGTCAGCGTTGTGCCGCCGTTGTTCATGAGCGGGCCAAGCTGCGGATCCTGACCGGTGACGTTGTTCGTCGTCGTGCCGTTGATCGAGGCGCCGTTCGTATCCTGGATCAGGTTGTAATCTTGGCTGACGATCGTGCCGAAGATGTCTTCGCCCTGGCCTGTACTCAGCGCCTGATTGCGTGCGACGATGGAATTGCGAAGGTTGACGGTTGCTCCCGTCACATAGATGCCGCCGCCGTTCCCGCTGGCATTGCTGTCGCTGTCGGCGGTGTTGAAGGCGATGGTGTTGGAGGTGATGTTGACGGTGCCGCTGATCGCCGCGATGCCGCCGCCGTTGACTGCGGCTTTATTGTCGGAGATCGTATCGGTGGAGAGATTGACGGCGCCGCCGCTGACGAACAAGGCTCCGCCGCTGGCGCCAGCCGTGTTATAAGCCAAAGTGCTGGTGGAGATCGTCGCCGTGCCTGCAGTGACGAAGACGCCTGCGCCCGCATCGGTGGAAGTATTGCCGGAAATGCTGGAGTTGGTGACGTTGAGCGTGCCGCCTGCAAGGAAGGCGCCCGCGCCTTGGTTTGCCGAGTTGCCGTCGCCGGTCACGTTCGTCGCTGAGCCGATGGTGACGCCGCTGAGGGTGACGTTGCCTGCGGCAATGTAGAGTCCGCCCCCCTGATCGACGGCGACGTTGCCGTTCTGATTGGCGGTGGTGGTTCCGCCGATGGTTCCGCCGATCATGTTGAAGTTCGCGACGCCGCTGATGCGAACGCCGCCGCCGTCGCTGCCGTTTCCAAGGGTGGAATTGGAAGCGATGACGACGTTATTGGAAAGCGTCGCCGAGCCTGCGGCGAGTTCGATGCCGCCGCCACCGCCCTGTGCGGTATTGGAAGCAATGGTTCCGCCGACGACGATGAGGCTGCCGCCCCCGCTATGGATGCCGCCGCCCGTTCCTGCCGTGCCGGTGGCATCATTGTTGGTAATGGTGGCGTTGACGAGAGTCACCGTGCCGCCCGCGACATTGTAGAGGGCGCCGCCGCCATCAAGCAGGCTAGCTCCCGCCGCGGTGTTGTTGTCGAGCGTGACGTTGATCGCGGTCAGACTGCCGGTGGCCGAGTTCCAAAGCGCTCCGCCCTGAAGTCCGGCGTAATTGTTGCTGGCCGTGCCGCCGATGACCGTGACGTTGCCGGCTCCCGAAGTGTGGATGGCTCCGCCGTTCACGTTGACGCGGTTGTTGTCGAGCGTGACGCCATTGAGCGTGATCGTGCCGGCGTTGTTTTCGATGGCGCCGCCCGCACGGCCGTCCGTGACGTTTCCGATCGCGGCGTTGTTGTTGGAGATCGACCCGCCGGTAATGTTGACGGATCCTTGCAGGTTGAGAATGCCGCCGCCGTCGGCGGTGCCGTTGATCTGGTTGTTGGTGATGGTGCTGTTGGTGATGCTCAGCGTGCCCATCTCGTTGAAGATGGCCCCGCCGCCCTGCCCTGCGTTTGTGTTTGTCGCCGTGTTGCCGGTGATGGTCGAGTTCAGGATCGTCAGGCTGCTCGTTTTGTTGGTGATGGCGCCGCCGCTGAGCGCGGTGTTGTTCTGCAGCGTGACGCCGTCGAGCGTGACCGTCTCATTCATATCGATGAAGATCGCGCCGCCGTTGCCTCCTGTGGAATTGCCGTTCTGAAGTCTCAGGTTGCGAAGCGTGACCTGATCGGAAGATCCCGCGGACCCGCCGGCGTTGACGGTCAGAATCCGCGAGTTGGCGGCTGCGCTGATCGTGATCTGTCCGTTTCCGGCTCCCGACACGTCGGCGCCGACGATGGTCACGTCGTCGCTGATCAACAGTTCGCTGGTGAGGTTGATGGTCCCCCCAGCGCCGTTGTTGTTCGCGATATTGAACGTGATGACGTCGCCATCAGCCTCCCCGGCAACGGAGCCGTCAACGGACATGTTGGTGTTGGCCGCTTGCAACGCTTCGCGCAAGCTGAGTTGGCCGTCATTGGCCATGACATCGCTGAGCGTGGTGACGACGAGCGTGGCGGGCGTCACGCGATCTTCGAGGTAGTCGAGCGCGAGACGAGGACGCGCGGATGGTCGGGTCTTGGGTTTCGGATTGCGAATCGTGCGGTTGGAGTTCCAAGCATCACGGAAAAAGCGCAACATGGAGCGAACCTTTCGCAGGCAGAGTAAGGAGAGCCGAACCTTCCGCTGGCCGCTCGCGAAGGGCGAGCGTTTTAATGAGGGTCTCCCCGCTATTGAAAACAGCGTGCCGCCCGCTGGAAGAATCGCTGCAACTTGCCTCCTTTTCCGTTCGAATCGAATTGCACGGGTAGTATTATTTATGCCGGCTAACGCGAAGGCTCGCATTTCGCGATGCCGGCTTCGTTTCGAAACAAACAATGCGCAGTGAGAGTCCTCCTTGACGGGAATGCGGTTTCGCGACACGATGAGGAGGTTGAATCATGCCCAAGGGACCGCCATGTTTCCCCGTTACTTCGCCGAACCTGCCCAGTCCTATGTCGATCGCCGACAATTCCTCCGACGCGCGGGGGCGGGGTTTGGGACGGTCGGACTCGCGGCCGCACTTCAGCAGGAAGCAGCGCGAGCGCAGGGGCCCAATCCGCTCATGGCGCGTGCCTCCCACTTCCCGGCCAAGGCGAAGTCGATCATCTGGCTGTTCATGAACGGCGGGCCGAGCCACGTCGATACCTGGGACTACAAGCCCGAACTCGAACGACGTGACGGCCAAGAGTTGCCTGATTTCGACCGCTTCACGGGCTTCTTTTCCGCCCAGGTCGGGCCGATCATGCGGTCCCCTTACAAGTTCCGCCGTTACGGTCAGAGCGGAAAATACGTCTCGGATATTTTCCCCAACATGGCTCGGCATGTGGACAAGATGGCGTTCATCCACTCCTGCTGGACCGACTCCAACAACCACTCGCCCGCGCTGATGAAGATCAACACGGGCATGACCCGCATGGGCCATCCGTGCGTCGGCAGTTGGGTCACCTATGGCCTGGGCTCGGAAAGCCAAAATCTGCCCGCGTTCGTCGTGATGTACGACACGCTGGGCCGCGGCTTGCCGAAGGGGTACGCACAGAACTGGGGAGCGGGCTTTCTGCCGAGCATCTTTCAGGGGACCGCGCTCAAGCCGCAAGGGGCGCCGATCGACAATCTCTTTCGACCCGCCGACCTCAGCGATCAGCAACAACGAAACCAGTTGAGCCTGCTCAATCGCCTCAATCGCCGGCAACTCGAACAACGCCCCGGCGACACCGAACTAGCCGCCCGCATCGAAACGTTCGAGTTGGCCTACCGCATGCAAATGGCCGCGCCCGAAGCCCTCGATTTCGCGCGCGAGACGGAAGAGACACGCCGGCTCTACGGCATCGATGATGCACGTTGCGGGCATTTCGCGAAACAGTGCCTCATGGCCCGCCGACTCGTCGAACGGGGCGTGCGCTGCGTGCAAATCTATTCGGGGGGCGAGGAGAACGAACGAAGCTGGGACGGCCATATGAACATCGCGGCGAACCACACGGGATTCGCCGGGGAAACCGATCAGCCGATTGCCGCTCTACTCACCGATCTCGAACGCCGCGGCTTGCTTGAAGACACGCTCGTCGTTTGGGGCGGCGAGTTCGGGCGATTGCCGATCATCCAAAAGGGGGGCACCGGCCGCGACCACAACCCGCACGCCTTTACCGTGTGGATGGCCGGCGGCGGCGTCAAAGGCGGCACTTCGCACGGCGCCACCGACGACATCGGCCACCGCGCCGTCACCGATCGCGTCAGCGTGCACGATCTGCACGCCACCATCCTCCACCTGCTCGGCCTCGACCACTTCCGCCTCACCTTCCGCTTCAACGGCCGCGATTTTCGGCTCACGGATGTGGCGGGTGAAGTGGTGCGGCAAATCATCGCGTAGGTGCCTATGTAGCCCTCTCGCTCCGCGAGAGGTAAGCGGAAAAATGCCATGCCGTCGCATGGTTCGCTGCCGCTTACCTCTCGCGGAGCGAGAGGGCTACATAGGCCCTCGCTGGCGCTCGGGCTCTGATGATTCATACTGAGATCAGTAGGGCAGGTGCCTGAGCATGGCCCAGGCCCAGAGCAGGGCGCTGAGAACGATGGGGGCGACCACGAAGGGGATCGGCGTCGAGGGATCTTGAGGCGCGTGGCTGGCGTTCATGGCCCACATTCCTGAGAATGACGTTCGTCTGGCCAAACTGTAGGTCACGAATTTCCGACGTGCCGGAAAGATATCCGATTGCGACGATTTTTCCGAGTTCGCCGCCCGCCATTTTCCCTCTGTGAAGTCGCCATGCCTGTCGCATTGATCACCGGAGCCGCCAGCGGCATCGGCTACGCCCTCGCCCTTCGCTTGGCCCGCGAAGGCTACGCCATCGCGGCGCTCGACCGCAGCCGGGATGGACTGGTCGCGCTGAGCGATCGCCTTGCGTTAGAGGGGCGAAAACATGCCTGGCGAGTGGCCGACGTCGTCGAGGATTCTGAATTGGGGCAAGCGATCGGCGAACTGGAACGGGACATGGGGCCGACGGATGTGCTGATTCCAAGCGCGGGGATCGGCATCGAAACGGGGTCCGAACCGTATCGAGCGGACCTGGTGCGGAAGGTGATCGAGGTTAATCTGATTGGCGTCTCCAACACCATCGGGGCGGTGTTGCCGGGGATGTTGCAGCGAAGGCAGGGACATATCGTCGGCCTCAGCAGCCTTGCGTCGTTTCGGGGGATGCCTCGGATGTTCGCGTATTGTGCGAGCAAATCAGGGCTGAATGCGATGCTCGAAGGTCTGCGGGCGGAAGTGGAACCGCGTGGAATCGCCGTCAGCATCGTCTGCCCAGGCTGGATCCGGACCTCGATGACGGCCGAGGTCGCCAACCGGGTTCCGAATTTGCTGGAACTGGACGATGCCGTCGAACGCATCCTCGGGGCGGTACGGCGGCGCCGGCGTTACTACGCGTTCCCCCGGCGCTCGGCGTATGTCTTGAGGCTATTGCGATGGCTCCCCGAAGCATTGCAGATCCGCATCCTTGGTAAAATGACGGCAGGCCCTATGTAGCCCTCTCGCTCCGCGAGAGGTAAGCGGCAGGTTGCCTACGATCGCATGGCATTCAACCGCTTACCTCTCGCGGAGCGAGAGGGCGACATAGACCGAAAAACTCAGGCCGGACGATGATCTCGCTGTTCCGTTACATGGCGCCGCCGCATGGGTGCAGCTATCTGCCCGAGCAGATCGCGTGCATGGAGTACGAGTATTTCACGGCCATCTCGGCCGCGGAGTATCAGGAGCGGATGCGAACGGGGTGGCGGCGATTCGGATCGATGCTGTTTCGGCCGCGCTGCCGATCGTGTCAGGAATGTCTGCCGTTGCGAATCCCCGTGGAGCGATTCGTCGCCAACCGCAGCCAACGCCGGGCCGCGGAACGCAATCGCGGCGAAGTGGAACGCACGATCGACGCCCCAGGCGTGTCGCGGACGAAGCTGAAACTCTACGACCGCTACCACGTCTTCCAGGCGGATTTCAAGGATTGGCCCCGGCATCCCCCCAAAGACTCCGCGGGTTATCGCGAGTCGTTCGTCGATAATCCGTTCCCCACCGAGGAGTGGTGCTGGTGGATCGGCGATCGGCTCATCGGCGTCGGCTATGTCGATTGCCTGCCCGATTCGCTGTCGGCCATCTACTTCTACTACGATCCCGAAGAGCGGGACCGCAGCCTCGGCACCTACAACGTGCTTTCGATCATCGACGAAGCGGCTCGCCGAAACATCCCGCACGTGTATATGGGCTATTATGTAGCCGGCTGCCGGTCGCTGGCGTACAAGGCGAACTTCCGCCCCTGCGAAGTGCTGCTGCCGACCGGGAAATGGGCGGAGCTTTCCGAGTAGCGTCGTAGCCGAAGCCGGAATAAAATGCCCGTTCGCGAATCGTCATTCCTAGGCAAACGCATCCCGCTTCGGCGACCTCTCCATGTGGTATAGCCTTCTCGCCGATCTCATCGTCGTACTCCACGTCGTCTACGTCGGCTTCGTGGTGCTCGGACAGTTCGTCATTGTCCTCGGCGCCCTGCTGCGCTGGTCCTGGGTCCGCAACTTTTGGTTTCGCACGGTTCATCTGTCCATGATGCTCGTGGTCGCCATCGAGGCGGCCCTCGCGATCGAATGCCCGATGACCGACTGGGAACGCAACCTGCGCTATGCGGCCGGCGAATCGGTGAGTGCGGAGTCGTTTGTGGGCCGAATAATGCAGACACTGCTGTTTCCCGCCTGGGAAGCGTGGGTCTTCAAGTACGTCTACTTCGGCGTGGCGGCATTCATCCTCGCCACGTTCGTCTTCGTCCCGCCGCGGACCGGCGATCGAACCTGGATGACGGTCGTCGGCGCCCCGCTGCTGCTGATCGGAGCGATCTTCGCGCTCTTCATCCTCTGGTGGCTCGGCATCGCCCTCGCCGGCACCGGCATCGCCCTCCTCGCAACCGCACATCGCCGCTCTACTTTGGGGAGAGACGCAAAGCAAGCCCCAGGGTAAGCGCAGCGCACCCTGGGGATTCGGCCGCGGGCTGGATCCCCAGGGTGCGCTGCGCTTACCCTGGGGCTTGACGTCCTTGCATCAAACTTCAGCGCTCCGGGAACTTTCTTCCGCCCCCTTGCGTCGAAACCGGCGGTCGGCTTTCCGTTTGACTGGTACTTGCTTCGGGTTCTAAGATACGCGGTAAGAGAACTCGCAAAGCCCGAAACCGAATCCCCGCAAGCATCTGCGTTTCTGATTCAAGGGAGAATGTGGAATGGTTCGCACGTCTTCGACGCGCCGAAATGGGCGTCGGCTCCCCCTCACCGTCGGCACGCTGGCCCTTCTCGGCCTGCTTCTCGCCCCATCCAACGTCTCTGCTCAGCCCAAAAAAGCCGAGAAGACCGACATCCCGGTCCCGTCGATTCCGGGCATCTACAACATCGACAAGATCAATGAGCTTGTCGAAAAGAACTGGGAAGCCAACAAGCTGACCCCGTCGGCGCGCTGCTCGGATTTCGAATTCATCCGCCGCGCCTCACTCGACATTATTGGCCGCATCGCGACGGTGGACGAAATCCGCACGTACATGAGCTGGAAGGAAAGCGAACGCCGATCCAAGCTCATCGAGCGTCTCGTCGAGTTGGGCGAGTTCAACGAAAACTTCGCCAACCTCTGGACGGTGCTTTTGCTGACCCGCACGGGCTCCCGCAAGCTGTATCAGGAACAGATGAAGGATTGGCTCGCCGAGGCGTTGAACCATAAGGTGGGCGATCAGGAAGAAGATGAAGACGGGAAAATCATCAAAGAGAAAAAAGAGACGAAGGGACCACCCGTTTATGATGCCGATTGGTCGAAAATCGCGCGCAGACTGATTGCTGCGACCGGCAAGACCAACGAAAACCCGGCCGTCAACTTCGTGCTGCACCACATGGGCGAAGACGTGGCCCCGAACGAACGAAATGCCATGGGTCGCTACGACATGGTGCCCGTGACCTCTCGCACCACTCGTCTGTTCGCCGGCCTTCGCACCCAGTGCACCCAGTGCCACGATCACCCGTTCAACACCGAATGGGGCCAACAGCATTTCTGGGGCATCAACGCCTTCTTCCGCCAGACCGCTGGCGTGCGTCCTCCGATGATGGCCGCCAAGAAAAACAAGGAACTGAAGGAAGCCCAGCTCGAGCTTCGCGATGAGCCGGGCGTCAACACCAAGGCGATCGTATCGTACGAACGCCGCAGCGGCGTGCTGCTCTACATCGACCCGACCTTCCTCGACGGCAAGAAGATCAAGAGCACCTCGAAGCTGTCGCGCCGCAAGGAACTCGCGGGCCTCATCACGAAGAGCCCCTACTTCTCCAAGGCCTACGTCAACCGCATGTGGGGCCATTTCTTCGGCAAGAGCTTCACGAAGGACGCGATCGACGACTTCGGCGAGCACAACCCCGTGACCAACGAGGAACTGCTCGATACGCTCGCGAAGGAATGGGCTGAGAAGTACAACCACAACCCGCGCGTGCTGGTCCGCTGGATCTGCAACAGCAAGGCTTATGGCCTGAGCAGCGTGGCGAACAAGACGAACGACAAGCCGGAAGACGAAGTCTTCTTCGCTCGCATGCTCCAAAAGCCGATGACCCCCGAGCAGATGTTCGAGTCGATGATGACGGCCACCGCGGTCCAGTCTTCCAAGACGGAGCGCATGGAGACCAAGGAACGCTGGCTCGACAAGCTCGTCCAAAACTTCGGCAATGACGAAGGGGAAGAGGGCAGCTTCAGCGGGACCATCGTGCAGGCCCTGATCCTCATGAACGGCGAAGACATCAACAAGGCCATCAGCGACGAGAAGGTGGGAACGGTTGCCGCGGTGCTGAAGAAGCGGGCCTTCTCGCGAACCGCCGCCAGCGACGCGATCAACGACCTGTTCCTCGCCGCCCTCAATCGCCCGGCGACCAAGGCGGAAATTGCGAAGTTCACGGACCCGAAGGTCTTGAACCTGCCGCGTGTGCCGAGCGCTCCGAGCAACCAGCAGACGTTCTGGACTCGCTACTACCAGGACATTTTCTGGGCGGTCCTCAACAGCAACGAGTTCATCCTCAACCACTAAGGCGAGCGGCAGGAGCTCGTCTACCTCCCTCTCCCTCCGGGAGAGGGTTGGGGTGAGGGCGCCTTTACTCGCGTAACGTCAGGTCGCACGCCCTCACCCCCGGCCCCTCTCCCGGACTCTCCCGGAGGGAGAGGGGAGAAATGCAGGCGCCGCTCGCCTAAACGCGGTTTGAGAACGACGCATCACGAAGCCCAGGCCCCAAAAGGCCTGGGCTTTGTTCGTCTTCCGCGAAGCCGGCGAGCAGCCGCTCTCAGGCGGCTGGTACAGCACCCGTGCCACCCAAACTCAGCCGGCGAGGATTTTCAATAGAGTTGAGCGTTTCCGCAATCTGTCGCCACCACGCTTTCCAGCCTTCCTTCGGTTTCAATCCCCAGCGCAGGTAACGACGCAGAAACCGCAATTGGTCGCTACGGCTGGCTTCCGCGGCGAGGCAGGCTAGGTCGCGTTGTCGATCGCTTTCGCCGATATGGGTTTGCAACCGCATGCGGGTCAGATCGACGAACCAGAGGCCATTTCTGACGCGGGGGAACAGCGAAGGCGGATTGGGGTAGATCCAGGCATCGCCGTCCGGGACGACGGCGATCGACTCGAAGTCCGGCGCGGGCCACAATACGCCGCGATCGTGCAAATCACGGAAGGCGTCAGCCAATCGGCGGATCCAATAGCGGCGATCCGCAAGCGATGCGGTGCGCAGCAAGGCGGAAAGCAGCCGCGATTTTGGAAGCGTGGTGGTCAGCAGTTGGCCGCCGAGGCCGTCGTTGCGAATAACGGCGGCGAGGGTTTCCGCCGTCGGCAGCCCGCGTTCGCGAAACGCCTGGCTCGCTTTCCATGCGGCCTTCGTCGAACCCGTGTCAACGATTGCCGTCCAACGGCATCGGCCCTCATCCGCCTCCGTAGGCTCGAACGATTCGTCAGCGGGGCGTGCATTCCAGCGTTGCGTCGCGAGCAGCGATTCGTCCAAACCGCGGACCGCATGGCTGTGAGTCGCGCCGGCGGAGAGGCGCTGGTAGTAGCGATTGTTGCCCAGGCAACGGGATTCGCGACCTCGCCAGAGCGCGAGGCTGTATTCCGCGGAGCGTTGTTCGAGTTCGTTCGCCAGCGAAACGGCATCGTGGCCGAACTTCTTCCAGGGAAGAAGCGGATTCGCTTCGGCGTAGCTTTTCCAGAAACGAAGCCGATCGGTTCGCTCGGTATGCAGGCGAAACCAGGCGTTGAGCATCGCCAGGTTTGCGAGCCGTCGTTCGCCTTCGAGAGGCCGAACGAGCGCGACCGCATCCAGGTCGATCAGGAACAGGCGAGGCGTTTCGCCTTCCATGCGGACAAGCAGGTTCCCCGCATGCAAATCGCGATGCTCGACCCCCGCACGATGCATCGCGGCGATTAGCGAACCCAGCGCCCGCGCGATCGATTGGCGAAGCGGGGTCTGCGCGGCAGCGTCATGCGATTGGAAGGTTCGCAGAAAGTAGAGATGCAACGGCTCGACGTTTTCCAGCGTTCGCGTGAACAGATACGATTCGCCTCCCCGTTCCGCCCACGCGAGGGCTTGCGAAGTGGGAATGCCTCGCTCTTGAACGGCTTCGATGAGCCCAAACTCGCGACGCGCCTTGGGCCCGCGCATCCAACCACGCATGCGTGCTCGCCAATTCGGAATCAGGTTTTTCTTGAGATGAAACGACACGCTCGGCAATTCGACGTGCCACACGATCCGATGCGGCCCCTGCTTGACGACTTTCGCCTGGCCCAAGGCGATCCAGCGTTCAATCGGAAGGGAGGGCTCGCGTTCGAAGAGCGAAGCGAATTCCAAAGCGCCCGGGCGATGATGCAACACCGTGCCGTCAGCGAGCGTGCGCGATAACGAGAACACTTCGGCCGCCATCGCTTACCGTCCCGGCTTGCGCGACATGGCTTTGCGGATTTCTTTTTGAGCTTCCGCCTTCTTGGCCGACTCCCGTTTGTCGTGGAGCTTTTTGCCGCGGGCGATGGCGATTTCGACCTTGGCCCGGCCATCCTTGAAGTACATCCGCAACGGGATCAGCGTGAATCCCTGTTCGGTCGATTTCTCAGCGAACTTTTCGATCTCTTGGCGATGCATGAGCAACTTGCGTGGCCGCTTGGGGCGATGGTTGAGCCGATTGCCCATCGAGTATTCAGGGATGTCGGCATTGAGCAGCCAAACTTCGCCATCCTGGATGCGGGCGTAGGCGTCTTCCAGATTGCCGTGGTGCTCGCGCAGGCTCTTCACTTCGGTGCCGACGAGCACGATGCCGCACTCCATGGTGTCGAACACTTCGTATTCGTGATATGCCCGCTTGTTCTTGCAGATGGGGATCGTGTCGTCGTCTTTTTTCTGGGCTTTGGCCATGGGGCGACTGCTTCCGCCGACGGATGATGCATGCCGTTGGGATGGGACACCCGCGGACACGCAAGGCGCCCGCGGGGTTCGTATCCGTCATGGTAGCCGAAATCAGAAGATCCGGCGAATGACGTTGGCCGTGCTCGGCAGGATGGGGTTGGGGCGGTTGGCGATGTCGTAGACCATGCCGTGCGGATCGACGCCGAGGTTTTCGTAGATCGTCGCCAACACGTCGTGGTAGTGAATGGCGTCGGTTCGCACCTGTCCGCCGATCGAATCGGTGGCGCCGATGACTTGGCCGGTCTTCATGCCGCCGCCCGAAAGCAGGGCGAAGTTGACCGGGGCCCAATGATCGCGGCCCGCATCCTTGTTGATCTTCGGCGTGCGACCGAACTCGCCCCAAACGCAAACGGTCACGTCCTGATTCAGGCCACGCTGGTAAATGTCTTCGATGAGCGCGGAAACGCCGGCATCGAACGTCGGCAGATGGCGACGCATGTGGCTGAAATTGCTGCCGTGCGTGTCCCAGAAACCATAAGCGACCGTCACGACGCGGGCGCCCGCTTCCGTCAACCGGCGGGCCATCAGCAGCTGATCGTTCCAAAGCGGAGCGCCATCGCCCAGGTGCGTGCTCGATCCGCGGCCATACCGGTTGCGGACCGAATCGGGTTCCTTCGTGATGTCGAGGGCTTCGGTCATCTTGTTCGAGGTCAGCACCTCGTAGGCCATCTCGTGGAAGGTATCGACGCCCCTTCGCGTCGTGCCGTCCGCATTGCGGCCGAAGGCGCCGTCGAGTTGCGACACGAGGCTGCGGCGATCCTGAAGTTGATCGACCGTGACGCCACGAGGCCGCATGACGGCGATGTCTTCGCCATCGACGCGAACGCCGGACGCCGCGGCGCCGAGCAGCGCGGGGCCGGGGCTGTTGTAAGGCCGATGCTGCATCGTGGGAAACAGATCGACGAACGCCGGCATCACGGGATCGGTGCGGCCCAGCATGCGTGCGGTCACCGAACCGAAGTGCGGCCGATTCTCGCGCCGCGTTCGGTCCATGCCGAAACCGGTGGACGTCTGGAAGCTCGAATGCTCGTCCGCGAAACCGACCAATGAGCGAAGCACGACGAGCTTGTCCATCACGCGGCTGATGCGCGGCAGATATTCGCCGACCTGAGTGCCGGGGACATTGGTCGAAATCGGTTTGAACTCGCCGCGAACCTCGGCGGGGGCGTTCGGCTTCAGGTCGAACGTCTCGTGGTGCGACATGCCGCCCGAGAGGTAGACCATGATGACCGACTTGTGCGACCGCCGGCCCGAAGCGGACTCGGCTCGCAGCAGGTTGGGCAGCGTGAGCCCGCCGATGCCGAGGGCGCCGAGTTGCAGAAAGGAGCGACGGGAGAGGCCGTCGCAAAAGCGGTTCGGTTGTCCGAGGATATTCAGCATTTTCCCATCGCTTCAAGGCGGGAGCATCGCGGGATGGTTCCGGGCAGGCAGGAGGAACCAGTGAGGGAGATAGCAGCAGTCTACCACGTCGTTAACGCTGCGCGAAGACGCCAGCGTGAGAAATGCAGCGAGGGCCTGTCTTCCGCTTGCGGCTGCTTAGCGATCCGGATCGATTCGAGCGAACGCTAAAGCGATTGGCGAGTCGTAATGCGAAACCGCTTACTACGTGCGCGGCTCTTGCGCAACAAGGATGTCCGCTTCCGTATATCCGTGTTCTCTGCGCCTCTGCCGTCAGCAACGTTTTCGAGCGAGCGAAGTCGCCTCACTTCGGGTCGCCGCCGAATTGTTTCCAGTAAAGCTCATGAAACGTGTTGTACTTGGGCCCCACGGCATCCTCGTTCGCCAACGACGGCTGAATGTCCTGCCACCAGCGGTCGTACTCCGCCTCCATGCGTCGGGCGATCTCCGGATGCTTGTCGATCACGTTGAACTTCTCGCCCGGATCCGCCTTCACATCGAACAGTTCCCATTCGGGCTTCTGCTTTTTGCCAGGCGTGCGGACCATCTGATAACGCGTCGTGCGGACGCTGCAATGGAAATGCTTCGAGTCCGCCGCCTTCCCTTTCGCCCAACGGCCCACGTGCGTGAACAGCGTGCGGTCGGGCCAATCGGCATTGCGGTCCTTCAAGAGCGGCACGAGGCTGCGGCCATCCAGTTTCAGGTTCTCCGGAATCGTCGCTCCGGTGATTTCCGCGAAGGTGGGAAAAATATCGAGGTGGGCCGTGAGCCGATCGACATCCACGCCGGCGGGGAAGCGGGCGGGCCAGGAGAAGAAGAACGGGACACGTGTGCCGCCGAGATACGGAGTGACCTTCGAGCCGCGCATGCCGGCATTGAAGATCGGTACGCCGACGGTGCCGCCGTTGTCGGTCATGAAAACGAAGATGGTGTCCTCTTCGAGATTCCATTCCTTGAGCTTGGCGAGCAGTTTCCCAACATTGTCGTCGATGTTGCTGATCATGCCGAAGAACTTGGCCGCATCGGGAGTCGTTTTGCCCGCGTACTTCGCTTCATCCTCATTGCGAACGACGAGCGGCATATGCGGGGCGTTGGTTGCGATCCAGCAGAAGAAGGGTTCCTTCTCGCCGCGGCGCGAATCGATCCAGCGCAGCGCTTGATCGAAGAAGACGTCGGTGCAGTAGCCTTTCGTTTTGACGAACGTGCCGTTGTGCAGAATCGCGGGATCAAAGTACTTGTTCCCCGGCGCATCGCCGCAACTGCCCGGATAGGTCTGCCCGATGCCGCCGGCTCCATGAATGAATACCTCATCGAACCCGCGGCGATTCGGCTGATAGGCCGCTTCATCGCCGAGGTGCCATTTGCCGAAGATGCCGTTGAAGTAGCCGACGCTCTTGAGCAATTGGGCGAGCGTGTACGCGGAGAGGGAAAGCCGCTCGCGCTCGTTGATGGTGTGCGTGACGCCCGAGCGGAACTCATGGCGGCCCGTCATCAGTGCGGCCCGCGTTGGAGCGCAAGTAGGGCTGACGTTGAAATCGGTGAACCGCACGCTGCGTGCATAAAGCTTGTCGATGTTCGGCGTTTTCAAGATCGGATTGCCATGGCAGGAAAGGTCGCCGTAGCCCTGATCATCGGTGATGACGAAGACGATGTTCGGCTTTCGCTTGGTTTTCGGCCCGTCCGCATGGAGCGGGCCAATGAAAGCGAACAGGGCGAGGATTACCGCGAAGCGCATGTCGAATCTCCGAAGGATGCGCACCGTTGTACCCGAGCGCGGCATGCGATGCAGCGAAATAAAGTTCCGCCAAGCGGCAGATCGCTGATCGGCTAAAATGAGCGCGTCTTGGAGATATGCTGATGCCGATTCATGATTGGACGCGAGTCAGTGCGGGCACGTGGCATGACTTTCATGTCGCGTGGATCGCCGAACTGCGGAATGTCCTCAACGAGCGAGTGCTGCCGGCCGGATACTACGCCCAAGCGGAGCAGATGGTGGGAGCGATGGGGCCGGATGTGCTCGCTCTCGAGACCGATGAAGACGCCAAGGAAGGAATTATTTTCTTCACGGCGACACTGCGGAGAAACAGGTTCTAGCGAGCAAAGGCTCTTGCGATTAACGCACGCGAACCTGGAACGTGATGAGCCCGCTTTCGCCCGGCAGCAGCGATCCGGGGAACTCCCATCGAAGCGTCGAGGACCCCGCTTCGTTCGGCGTCACGGTGAACGTCGCTTCGCGGTCGGTGCGGGTGCTGCCGGCGACGTAGGCGAAGCGGGTCGCAAGGCTGTCGGTCACCACGATGTTGGTGATCGGTTGGCCGCCCTGATTTGCGTACTTCAACGTGAAGGTCACCATGTCGCCGATGTTGGCGCCGCGTTTGTCGGGCCACTTGATGATCAGCAGCGGACGGTCGGCCGGTTCCGGCGTTTGCGGCGGCGGGCAGGAGACATCGACCGCGGCGGGCCCTTTGAGTTGGGCGGTCACACGGAGGTTTTGCACTTTTCCGGTCACGCTGGTCAGCACCACATTCTCAGCTCCCGATGGGCGAAGCTTGCTGCCGGCCTGTTCCAAAGCGATTCGTTGATCCGCTTCGGAGATGCCCTTCCTGGCATTCATTTCGGCGAAGCCATGAGCCACGCGGGCGGCTCCGGGCGCGAGGCGGGTGCCTTGCAAGGCCAGCACGGTCTCATGCCGCAGCAAGATGTAGCGTGGTACGCAGACGCCGACTCGGTTGGAGACGGCGAGCTTTTCTCGTCCCTTGCTGTCGGTGTATTTGGCGACCGTGTCGGTCGAATCCAGCCCCACGATGCGGCCCGTGCGGCGATCGATGCCGGCCGGGGTTCCGATGTCGCCGCCATCGGGGATTTTTACGAAGTTGTTCGCGTTCTCCGGCCCGAGGATCGGGTCCAGCACGGGCCAACAGGCGAACGGGATTTGCGGGCCGGCGGCAGGCATCGCGAGATTTTTCTCGCCTGGGAAAAGGATCGTGCCCGGTATCGCGGACGCAACCAATTCTTCGGTCGTTGCCTTGCGTTGTCCCAGATGGATGGAAACGAGCGGTTTGCCGCGGTCGTTCGCTTCCGCCCACAGATTGACTTGCGGAGCAACCGACAACTCGATCGGATTCTCCGCCGTGGTATCGCGCGGGATGGCGATATCGGGCCGTTCGAGAACGACGAGCCGGGTAAGTAGCGTTCCTTGTTCCACGCTCGTCAGGTCATCCGGCGAAAAGACGATGGTGGCCGGGTAATCAGCGCCATTGAGTGGTGACCCGAGCAGCAGGCTGCCGCGAGCTTCGATCGTAGGGAAGAAGGCGACGCCGGGCAATCCCGGTATGTCGCTCAGCATCATGCGATAGGCGTAGCCAGGACGAAAGCCGACAACGGCAGGCGCATCGAAAGTCTTGCCCGCGGGTTCGCCGCGAAACAGCGTGACCTTCATCCCCTTCGGCCCTGCGATCCGCACATGCATGAGCGGCGGCAGACGCATCGGCTGAGGATTCGGCAGCATGCCGAACGGCGCCTGCATCGCACTCGGCCCCGGCGGCGGACGGTTCGGCCCGGCGTAGGGCATGATCGGCACAGGCTGGTTGCCTGCGAGAGGCGGATACTGCGCGAGCACTCGCTGCGCCGTGAAGACGCACGCCATCGCCAGCATCAGTATCCACGCACGCCGCATGAATCAATCCTTTTGGTTCCATTCGCTCAAGCCCAGGGGCGACCGTAGGGAGCTCCTGGGATCCAGACCGAAGACACATTGCTCTTCCGACACTCTGATCCCAGGAGCTCGCTACGCTCGCCCCTGGGCTTGGGTCGTTTGCGATATGCCTTAGTTCAGAAACGACGTCTGCGGCGAGCGGATCGCCGGCAGCGGCGGCAGCGGCGGCAGCGGCGGGGCCGCTTCGCTCGTCGGCGAACCGTTCACGCGGTTCGAAGGACGCGGCGTCGGGTCAGGCTTCGTCTCCGAAGGCGAGAACGGCAGCGACGGAGCAGGGGCCGCGTTTTCCCCCGGCAAATTCGGCGGCGGCAGCAATGGAGCCGGCGCCGATTGGCTCGCGGGGAGGATCGGCGGCATTCCCATCGGACCGCTCGATTCGGGTAGCGACGGCGGAGCCGCGGGCAGTCCCGGAGGAGCCGAGGGGATCGAAGGCGGCGGCAGCGAGATTCCCGGATTGTTCAACGCTCCACCCGGAGGCGGCGGAACGACCGGTGCGCTGGGTTCGTTGATCTTCTTGCCGCCGTCAAATGGTCCCGGACCAGGGCCCGGAATCAGCGGATTGCTCTTGGGGGGCACGCTGAATGCGCCGGGAGGAGGCGAGCCGATCGAGTTGAAGCCCGGCGGCAGCTGCGGCATCGGCGGTTTCATGCCCGCACCCGGGAACGGAGGCATCGGCATGCCCGGAGCAGGAAGGCCCGGAGCAGGAATGCCCGGACCGAAGCCCGGAGGCATCATGCCGTAAGGCACCTGGTAGCCCGGAGGAGCGGGGAACATTGGCCCGAAGTTCGGGGCCGGCTGCGCGGTTCCCGCGGTCGGGGCGTTGAGCGGCGGCGTGTTCGGCGCTTCCTGATCGACGTTGCCCATGCGGACGATGAGCAGGATGCTGCCGCGACGCAGCGCTTCCTGCACCGGGTCGGCGCCCGGTTCGAGCCGCGTCGAGATGATCTCGTCGATGCCCGAGCCGACCGCATCCTGGAACTGCGGGTCCGGCAGATAGATGACCTTCACCACGTAGTTGCCGTCGGCGATTTGCTTCAGGTCTTCGTTGGTGAATTCGATCGGCACCGCGCTGTGAGCGAGGAACGCCTCGGTCTTCGGGTTGCTGGGAACGACTTCCATCGTCGGATAGATTTCGCGTCCTGGCTGCCCTTCGATGTTGGTCAGCTTGAGGCGATAGACGGCGCCTTGAGCGAAGTTGTAGCGAGCCGGCGATTCCAGTGGCGTCGTCGACCAGGCGGACTTGCCGTCCTGGGTACGTGTGAACCACTGCACTTTCATGCCGGTGGGCCGAACGAAGCGAACCTGGGTGCGAGCGGCGTTGAAGCGGATGCCGGAATTCGTGGGCAAGCCGGGGCCGCCCTGACTGAATTGAGCCTGGGTGATTCCGCCCATGGGACCGCCCGGAGGCAGATAGGCAGGCATCACGCCGCCGCCCATGTTCATGCCGCCCGCGGGTGCAATGCCGCCGGGCCCACCCATTGGAGGCATTCCCGGGGGCCTTCCGGGCATTCCGCCCGGCATGCCTGGACCCGCGGGCATTCCCGGAGGCGCGAGCATGCCCGGAGGCGCGAGCATGCCCGGAGGCATCGCCATCGGAGGCATGCCGGGAGCGGGAGGCATGAGGCCCGGATGCTGCTGCACCATGCCGAGCGGCACGCTGCTGTTCATCATGGCGCGAGCGTTCCACGGGGCGGGGGGCGCGTACGAATACGGCGCCGCCATCGGGATCGATTCGCCATGCGGGCCGGCCACGCCGGGGACTGAAGGCGGACGCCCGGGCTTCGCCCAGGGCGCCATGCCGCCGCCGCCGTGTTCGGGTCCCCCGTCAAGGGACACGCACCCGCCCAAAAATGCCACCATCAGCGCGCCGGCTTTTCGCCTCATGGCCCGATCTCCCTTTATCCCGTGGTCGCTTATCGCTATATTCGGCGTGCCACGGACGGAACTTTCGTCAAAGATGGAACAACTTGCCATGTCCAAAAAGAGTTTGGTGCTGGCTCCTTCGCTAGCTTGCCTGATCTGCTTGGGCGCAGGCGCCATCCCCGCTGATTTCCGCCTAGACTTCCTCAAAAGCCAAGTCGCCTTCGAGCCCGCCGCCGACCCCGATGCCGCCCGTTCGCTCCCTCCCGATCCGGCATCGCTGTTCGATGGTCCGCTGGAAGCGCTGGAACGGGCGCGGTGGCTTCGCGTCGAGATGACCCATCGCACCCAGATTCAAGGCAAACTCATCGACAAGTTCATCGAATCGAAGATCCGCGTGGTCCGCGGGCCAAAGGGTTTGTTTCGCCACGAAAGCGAAACGCAGCTTGGCAATCGATTTTCCCGCACGCTCGCCGTGAGCGACGGCATGGTCGTCGCTTTCTCGAAGCAGTTCGCCGACCGTCCCCCCGACGTCAGCGGCCAACGGCTTCCCAAGGAAAATGCCTCCCAATGTGCGGACCTGATGAAGCAACATGGATTCGATTCGCCTCAGGCTCTCTTCCAAATGATTCGCAAGGGCCTGAAGGACGGGAAGGCGGAAGCAGGGCGATGGGGCTCCATTGAAGTCTTCCGAGTCGCAGGCGCGATTGACGTCGCCAAGGTGGGGGGAAATGCCCCGGGCACGCATTGCCATGTGTATTTCCGCCGTGACGACAGTTGGCCTTTCCGGGTCGAATGGTTCGAGAAGACAAGCCGCACTACACGAACATTGGCGATCATCGAACTGACGGGCCTTGCCGTCGATGTTCCGCTGACGGAAGAGCAGTGCAAGGAAACATTCACCTTCCCGCGCGACGGCGCCCCCACGCGCCTCGCCGCGAAGCAGACGCCGACCCAAGCCCAGGGGCGAACGCAGTGAGTTCCTGGGTTCCAGACCGAAACCGTATCGCTCTTCCGACACTCCGATCCCAGGAGCTCGCTGCGCTCGCCCCTGGGCTTGAGGATACGCCATGACCGACGGCGATCGTTCGCTCGCCATCTTCATCGACTTCGAGAACCTCGCCCTCGGCTTTCAGGGCCGCCGCGATCGGTTCGACATCGAGCGAGTCCTCGCGCGTCTGGTCGAAAAGGGGAAGGTCGTCGCCAAAAAGGCGTACGCCGATTGGAGCCGATTCAAGGAATACACGGCCCCCTTGCATGAATCGGCCATCGAACTGATCGAGATCCCCAAGCGCAGCCAAACCGGCAAGAACTCGGCCGATATCCGCCTCTGCGTCGATGCCATGGACCTGGCCTACTCGAAGGAGCACATCGACACGTTCGTCGTCGTTTCCGGCGACTCCGATTTCTCGCCCCTCGTCTCCAAGCTCAAGGAAAACGGCAAGCATGTCATCGGCCTGGGCATGCAGGAATCGACCTCCGAACTGCTTCGCGATAATTGCGACGAATTCATCTACTACGAAGATTTGAATAAGAGCCCCACGCTCGCGCCGACGATCCCTTCCACTCTGCCGGAGCAGAAACGAAAGGCATTCGCGCTGCTGCTCGAATCGCTCCTCGCCCTTCGCCGCGAGAACAAGACCATCCTTTGGTCCTCGATGGTCAAGGACACGATGAAGCGGAAGAAGCCGTCGTTCAACGAGGCGTATCACGGCTACCGCACCTTCAGCGAACTGCTGCTGGATGCCCAGAAGGAAAGCCTTGTCGATCTCGATGTGGATGCCCGCAGCCGGACTTATGTGGTGACGCGTTTCGGCGCGGAGATGTCCGCCCCCGTACCTGTGTCTTCATCGGAAGTACGAAAGCGCCGCCGCCGCGTTCGGCCCAGAAAGCGGATGCTGAACGTCAACGACGAATCAGCTCCTGGCGACGCCGAAACCCCGCGCGACCTGCCCGCGCCGGAGCGCGATCCGCATGCGGAACGACCCCGGGACGACGATATTCCGTTTTAAGCGAGCATGCAGTTCTCCCTTTCCCTCCGGGAGAGGGGCCGGGGGGTGAGCGAAGAACCATAACAACACGCGATAGCATGACTCTTTGCAAGAGTTCAACGTCCGCGCATTGGGGGATGGTGCATCCCTCACCACAACCCTCTCCGGGAGGGAGAGGGAGAAAAGCAACCACGTCCGGTGGTGTCGCTACGCTCAACCACCGGCTACCTTATGTGACCCCTACCGGGGTCGATCGCAGCGAGGGTTGGAATCCCATCCTGTGATCA
>JAIEPT010000138.1 GCA_019748295.1 Gemmataceae bacterium
GGCATTCGCTGCTTGGAGAATTTCGCGGCGCGGCGAAGGCCGGCGTGGGAGGAGAAGCATCCGCAATTGGCCCTCGATCCGCGACGTCGTCATCCGCCCGCGGCAGGTAGATTAACTCCCGCCGCTCGCCTTAAGCCAGGAACGCGGATTGTAGATGTCGGAGTTGGTGGGCACGACGTTGAAGTCGCCCGCGATCACGACGGGCTGTTTGCTCCCGCATAGGGCGGCCGCGTGCTGGATGAGTCTCTCGAACCAGGCGAGCTTGTAGTCGAACTTCGGCCCCGGGTGCGGATTGCCGTTGGGCAGATAGAGACAGCATACGACGACTCCGCCGACCGCCGCTTCGAGGTAACGGCTCTGATCATCGGATGGATCGCCGGGCAACTGATCGTTGATGAGTTCAGGCTTGGCAGCGCGAGCAAGAATGGCGACGCCATTCCAGGACTTTTGTCCCTTCCACAGCGATTCGTATCCCGCTTCGGCGATCGCCGTCGCGGGAAACGCTTCGTCGACGCATTTCAGTTCCTGAAGACACGCCACGTCCGGCTTCTCGCGCTCCAACCATGCAAGCAGATTGGAGAGGCGGGCCTTGATGCCGTTGACGTTGAACGTGGCGATCTTCATGCGTCGAAGGTGCCGGGTCGCGAATGCCGTGAGATCAGGTTGTTCCAACAGCGCCCTTGACCGCGTCGACCGCGTGCATCGCCGCTCGGCCCACCGCCTGGGCGGCGCCTGTGACCGCATCTTGGACTTGCGTCATCAGTCCCGTATCCGCCGGAGGCGCTGCTTCGACGGCATTCGGATGCTTGCGCGAATGGCGAGTGCGGGCTTTGGCTTTCATGCTTTCTCGGGCCGCATCATTCTTCTTCATGGAAATCCTACTTCCGGTGTCTGATTCTCTTCCCCTCTTAGAGAAAGCACTTTGCGCGCCAATGGTTTGATTCGGGCCAATGCAAGCGACAGGAGCTAGTCTCCCTCCCTCTCCCTCCGGGAGAGGGTTGGGGCTCTCCCGGACTCTCCCGGAGGGAGAGGGGAAAATGCAGGCGCCGCTCGCCTAAACGCGTCAAGCATCACCGAATGGAGATGAAGTCGTTGTGATTCAACAACGCATGCACGAGGTTCACACGAACTCGGCGGGTTGCGTCGGGACGGGACTTCGTCAGAGTGCGCCAATCCCGCATCGCCGCTTCACAGGCATCCAACTCCTCCGCCGTTGGGGTCGTCCCCAGAAGGAAACCAAACGCGGCATGAGCAAAGGTGCGGTCGTCGTCGGCAGCGGATTTCTCCCCCAATCGCGATGCGATTTTGCCGGCCATCGTTAGCGCGAGTTGGCTGTTCGCCAATGCCAGGGCCTGCTGCGGAACGATGCTCTCGCTGCGGCGGTAGCACTCCTTCACGTTCGCGTCGTCGAACAGGGTGAGGAAACGCTGCTGATCGTTGTTGCTGTGGACGTAGTAGAGACTGCGGCGGCGCGACGCTTCTTCGGCCGCAGGGATCGAAGGGCCGCCCATCTTGAGATCGAGATCGCCGGCGAGCCAAAGGAGGCTGTCGCGGACGACCTGGGCTTCCATCCGCATGGCGGGGCGATGCCAGAGTCCGCGATTTTCGGAATCCGTTTCGATGGTTTTCGCATCCGCATCCCGTTGCGAGGAGGAGAGGCGATAGGTCGCCGAAGTGACGATCAGGCGGTGCATGTGCTTCATGCTCCAGCCGTTTTCCATGAACTCGACCGCGAGCCAATCGAGCAACGCCGGATGCGTCGGCGGCGAGCCCTTGCGGCCAAAGTCGAACACCGATTCGACAATCGGTTTGCCGAGATGCCGACCCCAGAGGTGGTTGACCGCCACGCGAGCCGTGAGCGGGTTTTTGCGATCGATCATCCAGCCCGCGAGAGCGGTGCGTCGGCCGGTGCTGGTCTTGGGAAACGGCGCCATGCGTGACGCTTCGGTTTCGACGCTCGACTCGGGCGTCTTGACCGCGCCGCGAAGCGGGGTGTGCGTCTCGCCCGGTTGTTCCGCCGCCTTGCGTGCTTTCGCCAACGCTTCTTCCGCAGCAGCCCGTTTCTTGGCGAACTCCGCGGCGAAGGGAGGGCCCATCTTGGCGAAATCGACCTCTAGTTTCGCGAGATCTTCCGCCGCCTTGGCGACCGGCACCTGCTTTTCCAGCCGAGCTGCGGCCTTCGATTGATCCTTGGCGTTCGCATCCTTCATGGCGACGCCGCGGTCCGCGTCCCAGCGTCCTTTTGCAGCGGCCGCCTGCGCGTCGGCGTGAGCGCGCATCGCTTCCGCCCAAGCGAGCGATGCCTTCGCTTCTTCCGCCGTCATCTTGCTCTGCGGGGCCTTGGCGACGGCCGATGTTCCCGGTTCGACGATGCTCGCCTCCCTCGGCAAGTCAGCGAGCGTGAACCGCTTGAACTCCGCGGTCGCGTTGTACGTGATCAGTTCGAGCTTCCCGTCGCGGCGCGGAATCGGCAGGCGGTAGGCGAGGATCAACGTGCCATCAAGGAAGACGTTGAGCTGGTCGCCGCGGACGCGGATGCCGAGATCGATCGGGCGATTCAGCGGAATGGTCGCGGGCCGACTCGATTCGGCCGGATAGACGGCGCCGTTGCCGATGTTATGAGCAACCTGCACGCGGTTGCCGTTGGCGACGCCGCTGGCGTAGACGAGAATCTCCTTCGCCCCGTCCACATCGAACGCGATGCCGACGGAGCGATACGGATCGCCCCCCGTGAGCACGTAGGTCAGATTCGCCTCGAAGTCGCGGGGGGCTTCCAGCCTGGATCGGATTGACGAGCGCGGCAACTTGGGATTCGTCTGCTTGACCGCTTGATCGACCATCCACTGCCCGTCCCCCTTCCGCCATCGAGCCGCATCCAGTCCCGCAAAGCGGTCGTCGATCAGCACCTTGCCCCCCGCGCCGAACGCCGGAATGGTCTCTTCCCTCGGCGGCGACTTCGCTTCCTCAAGCGCCTTGCGAGCGGCCGACTCCAACTCGGCGGCCCGTTTCCGCAACCCCGCGGCGGCGAGCAAATGATTCTCGAGCACCATCGCTCGCAGGTGCGGCGCATGCGCTTCCAGCGGCAATTCGACGGGGCGCACCTCGAGTTTGCCCCACGTCAAAAGCTGCGGCAATCCGGGCGACAGCGGGCGGTCCTTCTTGGGATTGCGTTCCTCGCCGCGGATATGCAGATACGTTGGAGCGTCCGCATGAGCGTCGTACACACGCGGAATGCCGTCCTTCTCGAAATCCGTCTCGCCCACCGCCTGCTCCATGCGGATCTGATAGGGCTCGAAGAACGCACGCAGGCGGTAGTAATCAAGCTGCGAAAACGGGTCGTACTTGTGATCGTGACACTTCGTGCAGGCCAGCGTGAGGCCGATTGTTCCCTTCGCCCAGTGCTCGATCGTTTCGTCGAGCCAGGTCGTGCGGTTGAACTTGAAGTAAGGACGGGCCAGGTAACCGGTCGCACGCAGCTTCGACAAGTCGTTGGGATACAACTCATCGGCCGCGATCATTTCGCGGAGCATCTGGTCGTAGCCCTTGTCGGCATTCAGCGACTCGATGATCCAGTCGCGCCAATGCCACATGTGCTTCTGCGAGTTGCGGACCTCCGTGCCCAGCCCCCACCAATCGCTGTAACGCCAAATGTCCATCCAATGCTTGCCCCAGCGTTCCCCATATCGCGGGCTGGCGAGCAGGCGATCGACGACCTTCTCGTAAGCGTCGGCCGACGTGTCCTTCGCGAAGGCATCGAGTTCGTCCGCCGTCGGAGGCAAGCCGACCAAATCAAGATGCAGACGGCGCAGCAGCGTTCGCCGATCCGCTTCCGGCTGCGGCTTCAGCCCGCGTTTCTGCCATTGCTCGGCCACGAACGAATCGATCGGATTGCGAATCGGCAAGGGCGACGCGACTTGGGGAACCGCGGGCCGCGCCGGAGCACGAAACGCCCAGTGCTCGCGCGGGTCCGGCTCCGGCCGGTCGTCGCCCGAAACTTTGGCGCCTTCGTCGATCCAGCGTTTGAGCAGAGCGATCTGCTTTTCGTTCATCGCCTCGCCATCTTTGGGAGGCGGCATCCGCTCACGGCCATCGGCGCCAAGCACATGCGAAAGGATCAGACTTTGCCCGCTCTTGCCGGGAACGATCGTCGGCCCGTTGTTGCCCCCTTCGAGCATCCCCTTGACGGAATCGACGCGCAACTCGCCTTTCTGCTTCAGAGCGCCGTGACAGGCGAAGCACTTCTCCGCGAAGATCGGCCGAACGTCTTTCCGAAAATCGACCGGCGCCTGCCCCAACGGCAACGCGAGCCAAACGGACCAAAGCAGCGGATGCGACATCAGACGACTCCGAGCCGGAGCGAGGCATGGCGGAACGAACGAATTTTGTCACCTAGCGTGTTGGGTTGCAGTCTCGCACTAGCCCGACGCGTCAGTCAGCGAGGGTTGACGGTATCCCTCGCTTACTTACGCGTCGGGCTAGTGCGGAGGCAACCAAGGCCCCCAAGTTTTAGTCCGCACAACGCACTAGTATTTCTTCGCCGTGTAGTCTTTGCGTTTCTTCGCCGCGTCCTCGCCGGTTCCCAGCGATCGCAGCGAAAACTTGATCGCCTCCTGCACCAGGGGGGCGGAGTAGCGGAAGGTGCGCGTCTTCTTCGCGGGAAATTCGGCCTTGTCCGCGATCATCTCGGCGGGGAGTTGGTAAATGATCGCGATCTGACGGGCGAGCCGTTCGTCGGACCAATAGTAGATCTGGAAGCCGATCGCGTCGGTTTCTTTCGTGGGGTTTTCGTGAATCGCCGCCTTCGCATACATGATCGGCGAACCTTCCCCGAGGCTGGTGATGGGCCGCACCTTTTCCTCGGTCCAATTCAAGAGCGGCGGGATTTGCAGCGTCGTCGCTCTGCCCCCACGTGTTTTTTGGTAATAGGCGCCCAGTGCTCCGGGCAGACGGCCTTTGAATTCGTCGGCCGTCATCTTGTTGGGAACGATCTTCCCAGGCGGATTCTTCGCCAGCAAATCGGCGGCGCCGACGAGCATCGCGAAACTTTTGTCCTCGCCGGCGTACCAGCTTAACTTGAGGTTCTGATACGCGAATGTGTTGTCCGTCTCCGGGTCGGCGGTCGGATCAAGCTTCTCGCCTTTTTTCGGCGGCGTCAGGCCAGGCCGCTTCGACTTGATGAAGATCGGCGCCCGCAGATGCACCTCGAAGGGGAACGCGATGACCGGGCTCTTCCCCTTCGCCTGCGGCAACATCGGCGGAGCGATCGGCTCATTGAGGTACTTCGTCTCGTCGTCGAAAACGGCGACGCGCTTGCGCTGCTGGTCCATCCGTTCTTCGTAATCGGCAACGCCGCAGCCCACGACTAAAAACGCGGCGAGGGCCAGGAGCCCGCCTTTCGTGGATGCGTCGCGGAAGCGAGCCGATATCATGAGCGCTCTTCTCCTCGAAACGGCGAGACCATACGGCGAGACCATCATGAAGCCGCGTTGGCGCTGGACGATCTGGTTCGTCCTCTTCGCATTGTGGACGATCGGCCTCACCCGGCCCATCCCCGATTTTACCGAAATCGTCGGCGACGAAGCGATGCAGTACCGCTTTCACCTCGCCAAGACGCTGCACGTCGCTGTCTACGCGGGGCTCACGGTGCTGACGACATGGCTGCGAGCGCCGATGCGTTGGCGGGTCGCGCTCATGTTCTTCCTCATGGCGCATGCGACCGTGACGGAACACATTCAGCTATTCGTGCCAGGCCGCATCGGACATCTTCACGATGTGGGATGGGACAACTTGGGAGTGCTTCTTGGATTGGTCGTGTCGTGGAAATGGTGGTCGGCAGAAGAGAAATGAAGCGGATCGCGCGGCGTGCCATGCTCCCGAGGAGCCGCGCACGCAGTAAGCGGTTCGGCGTGACGCCATGCGAAACCGCTTACTTCGTGCGCGGCTCCTTCGTCATACGCCTGCGGAGCTTCCGAGCGTTCGGTCTGGGGGCATGCTTGGACGGTGAAAGCGGGCAGTTCGCCGGCCCCGGCCAGGGACCCGTCCAAGCATGGCACGTCACCGAAATCCAAACTATCGTCCTTCGGTTACTTCGATCACGATGCACGACACGTTGTCCCGCGAGCCCTTGTCCAGGGCGAGTTGCCCTAGGCCATCGGCACATTGCTGCACGTCGGGATTCTGTTCGATGAACGCCAAGAGATCGGCATCGGGGACCGGGCCGGTGAGGCCGTCGCTGCAAAGCAGAAAGCGATCGCCCGGCTCAACGGCCACGACCTTCACATCGGGGCCTTCGCCCACTTCCTTCGAGCCCAGATATTTCCAGAGCACGTTGCGGAAGCGATGTTCCTTCGCCTCGGCGGGGCTGATCGTCTTGTTTTCGACGAGGGCTTGAGCCAGCGAGTGATCGACGGTCAACTGTTCGATCTGGCCGGCGCGGACCATGTAGGCCCGGCTGTCGCCGAGGTTGGAAATGTAGAGTTCGCCGCCCCGCCGCCACAGGGCCATCACGATGGTAGTCCCCATGTTCTTGAGGTCGCGGTCGAGCGAGCCCATGGTGATGATTTCTTCGTTCGCCTGCACCACGGACTTCTTGACGACCAGCTTCACCTGATCTTCGGCCGACGTCGGCGTGAGATGCTTGCGCAACTCGCGGGGAACGACTTCGATCGCGCGCTTGCTGGCGATTTCGCCCGCAGCCTGTCCCCCCATGCCGTCGGCAACGATGCAGACCGCCATATCGGGGAACTGCTTCACTTCGATCGAATCTTCGTTGTTCTCTCGGTAGTTTCCCAGCAGGGTGCATTTACCGATGTTCAGGGCAAGGGGCATAAGCCCACCTCGTTTCGCGGACGCCGAGGACGTGTCCGTTTCATGGTATCGCTGTCCGCGCGGCAACGCAAATCGTCGAACCGCAAAGCCAGCGAGAACGCGGCTCCGTGATTCAATATGCTTCGCGCGGAATCTGCCGCGCAACTATAGAACGGGACCCGGCAGGCCGCAAACCGCCACGCTTGACTGATTTTCTCGTGCAGAACTATAATGCCCTTCGTCTCCGGAATCTTCGGAGCGATCGGACCTGCGTTTGCTTCCCTCACCTATTCGCAAGAGGGACGGCCGTCCATTTCGAACGAAGCGAGGCTTATCCCGTGCCCGTCCAGATGGAACTTCGGCGGATCATCATCAACGAGGTCCACGATCAGCAGTACATCATTCTCACGGAGTCCGATGGGGAACGCCAATTCCCCATCGTCATCGGCATTTTCGAGGCGACCAGCATCGATCGCCGGGCGAAAGGCGTACACTCCCCGCGTCCTCTCACGCATGATTTGGTGACGAGCGTGATCGACAACATGGGGGGCGAACTGCAGGACATCTACATCCACGAGCTGCGCGAGCACACTTACTACGCCAAGCTCCGCATCCGCAAGGAAGGCGAACTCGTCGAGGTGGATTGCCGCCCCAGCGACGCGATCGCCCTCGCCGTGACCGCCAATGTGCCCATCTATGTCGCCGAAGATGTGTTGGACGAAGCGCTGGAGTCGTAGCCCGGCTTGGTGGACCAAATTGCAGCTTCTTACCCTGGCGCCGCGCTAAAACAACACAACGATGCGGATAGCCCGCACGACTTCGCGCCGTATTTCACGAAGTCGCAGTGCGTTGTCCGATAAGCGTTTACTCCGCGCAGCAATGCGTTTTGCACTTTTCGCGTTGATCCCGGCATCGTCTTCGCAATCAATCTCTTGGCGCCTTGCGGGTGCTGGGAGGAGCTTGACATGGTTGCAGTGCGGGGCAAATCGATTCGCCACTGTCGATGCCGACCCTCGGTACTTGACCCAGCCCGGCGCGGCGACTCCTGGGTAGCCCAATGTTCGGAGGGGCTGGTTCTCTACCACAACAATCTGCCGCTCGCCATGCTCGCCGGCTCGCCGCTCGAACGAGCCACCTTCAATTCTCTGCTCTTCCACCTTCAATGCCGCACCCCTCGCGGCTAGAGCTGTTTGCAGATCGACGCAGCGACGAACGTCGCGTTCTGTAGGGAACGCCTTCCGTGGCGTTCCGCCGAACCGGACGCGGCCGAGTAGCCGCGCGCCCCATCCGTGATCCCCGCTTGCGGCTTAGGGACGCTCAAATCATTGAATCGTCACCGTCAACACCTGTGACGACGAGTTTGGAATCAATGCCCCGCTGAAGCGGGCACTACGAGCTTGTAGTAACCCGCTTTAGCGGGTTTGAAGCTGACGCCAGTTACCCTCCGCTCGTCAATGCTACGCGACGCGATCAAACGTACAGCGAGCGACCCAATTCTTGGAGCGTCCCTTAGCGACCCGCGGCGTCCGATTGCCAAGCCGCAAGCGAGGGGAAAACGACTGCAAGTTGCATGACGAACCCTCGGACGCGTCGGGCTAGTGCGCAATGCAACCGCTAGCTGTTGATGTTCTGAATCATGTCTCGGACGGGCATCAAGCGCCGGCCGCGGCAGTCGTCGATGCACAGGGCTTTCAGCATTCGGCGGCGGAATTCGCTTTGCACGCCGTCGATCGCGCTGGCGGCCGTGCTGGCCAGCGGCAGGAACCCGCCGGCGCGGCGATCATGGCCGCCGGCTTTCCCGCCTAACCGGTTCAGCACCTGGCGTAAGACTTCGCCAGCCTGGGCGCGGGCGGCCGTGGTGCGGACCGAGAAGACCATGCGATCTTCATGCACCCCCGCGCAGACAGCCCACTCGATCCCTTCGTGACGCACCATGAAATCGACGACCTGCGACGCCAACTCAGGGTTAGCCAAATCGTCGATCCAACTCAGCATCAGCGAATCGTAGATGAACGAGCTTTGAAGGGCCTGAAGAAGCGCTTCGTAGAAATTGTCCGGCAAGGGAGCGTTCTTGATCTTGGCGATCAGATCCTTGTCCACCTGAGGATACAGGTAGTGCAAGGCGCTGTCGTCGAGCGGACTCGCTTCGCGCGGATAGCCGCCCAATTCCGTTTCGATGCCGTAGTAGAGGCTGGTGGCCACGCGTTGGGGCAGGCGGAGGTCCTGCTCCATCAGGTAGCGCGTCACCAACGAGCAGGTGGCGCCGAGGCTGCGGCGAACGTCGAGAAAGGGGATGCCTTCCACTTCGCCGGGCGTCGTATGGTGATCGATCACGGCGTGAACGGGGATACCGTCGCCGAAAGTGTGCCGGCCCGTCTTGGGCTGGCTGTCCACCATGACAAGCGCTTCGCCGGGCTGCCATTCGATCTTTTCGATGGGAACCAGTTCAAGTTCGAGGCAATCGACCATGGCCCGATTTTCGGCCCGGCAGATGTCGCCGTCGCGGGTGATGCGTGTGGGCAGGCCCAGGCAGGTCTCCACCAAATGAGAGAGGCCCACCATGCTTCCTAGGGCGTCCGGGTCGGGATGCACATGGGAGACGAAGGTGACTGCCTTGTAGTCAGCCAGGCTGGCGAGAAAACGATCGGAGCGACGGGTTGCGGGAGCGATACGCAGGCCGTTCAGCCCGTTGTCCGCGGATGGGCGAGACATACTCGAGTAATCTCCGGACATTCGAGCGGACGACAAACCTAAATGGGCAGGGCCCCAGAAGGTCGCCGACCGTTTCGGCCCTCATGGCCGATTCGGATGCCTGGCCAAATGGACGTCGCCTCAAGGCGACGGCAGCAGCCGCACGCGTTTCACGAATCCTTGTGTCGCGGCTTCTCGGCCAGCTTCTCGAGCAAGGTCATTTGCTCGGGGCTGACCGGCATCACGGATAACCGTGATATTCGGAGCAGTTCCCATTCCTTGAGCGATGGTTCCTGCTTGATTCGCTCCAGGGTAACGGGATGTTTCCACCGTCGCGCTGGTTTCACCTTCACGCCGACCAATTTGGGATCCGCCGGGTCGGCAATCGGCTCGGAGGCCGCGATCATCTCGCCGACGATCGCCTTCTCCTTGCCGGTGTGATAGTAGAGGATGCGGTCACCGGGCTGCACCTCGCGGAGGTGCTTGAGGGCGAGATTGTTGGCGATTCCGTCCCACAGCGCTTCGCCATCCTGCTCGAGGTCGTCATAGCTGTAATGCGTCGGTTCTTCCTTGAAGAGCCAGGCTCGCGCGACCCGATTCGCCTTCTTGCCCACCCCTCGTCCTCGTTAGGACCGCCAGGACTTGATGCGTCCCAAAGGCGAGTTTTCGGAAATTCGCCTTTTTCGCTCAAGTCGGCCAAGGTCCGTGGAAGAATCGTATCACCGGCCTACCCCCTTCGCAACAGTCGCACGCAGGGGTAGACCTTGTTCGAACCTAGTTACGTTCAACCTTGCCGGGTCCCGAAGATGGGCGAAGACAGGGGACTCTTGAGGACGATTTTCTCAACTGACGATGCCAGCTTCCATTGCGATGCGGGGTGAGGTTACGCCCCCAGTGATCTATTGTACACAAGTCGTCGATGCAACTCATTTCGCGCATCTCGCAAAAAATTCCGAATCGCCTCCTCCCGGTAGTCCGCGTAGGTCCACGGCCAAGGTTCGAACTGGTTCCCTTGAAACCGAAGCGTGACCTCCGCGTAAATCCCGTCCCCCAGGTAGATTCGGTGATCTCGGTCCTTAGTGGTTGCCAGGACGAACTTGGCCAGCTGTAAAAGTCCGGGGTCGAGATTGAGCGGACGCTTCTCGGGATATCGGCCGGGCTCGGCGGCGACGTCTTCGATGCGGATCGTCCAACGCTTTACCTGGGGAAGGATGTCGGCGGGCCGAAGCTGCTCGAAGATCAGGATGCGTTTCCGCAGTTCCGGTCCCATGTCCTTGGCATAGAAACTAGTATGCGAAAACTCGTAGTCCGCGCTTTTGGCGGCCAACGGGCCGTACTGGGCGACGAGCGTCGCCTCCGTTTCATCCAGCAACGCGACATGCCGGCTGAACAGCGGGATGACCAGGAGCGATTCGTTCGGCGGAAGTTGGCGGCGCGCGATCATGTTTTTTGACTAGCGAAAGACTCGGCGTGGCAGTTAGAATTTCCGCATCCTTCTGCTTATCCCCGTTCTCGGGCTAAAACCATGTCTTTTCGCGCGTTCTGTCCGCATTGCGGTCGAAAGTACGATTTGGCCGACCGTCTCGAAGGCAAGAAAGTGGCTTGCAAGGAATGCCAAGCGCGTTTCCTTGCGACGCCGATCGACGATGAGGCGGTGACGGCGTCGCCCCCCAAAAGCAAACCCCCGGCACGCGTCCGGCCTGTCCGCGACGATGACGATGATGCGGAAGACGAACGGCCTCGCCGTCACGTGAACGACGCTGACGAAGATCTCGACGACGAGGAGACCGAACCTTCAGGCGGCATTCGCCCCATCCACTGGGCGGTTGGCGGCATCGGGGTCGGCATCGTCGTCATGACGGTCGTGCTCGTGCTGTTGCTGAGTACGGGATCCGATGAGCCCGTCGTGGTGCAGAACAACGCGCCGCCGCCAGTCATGCAGCCAGTTCCGCAACCCGTGAACCCGTTTCCATTCCAGCCCATCCAACCGCCTGTTATCGCGCCGAATCCGTTTCAGCCGCCCGTGCAGCCGAACCCGATTCCCAAGCCGGAACCGAAACCCTTTGCCCCGGCGAATCCCGCGGGTCCGAAGCCGTTCAATCCTGATCCGCTGCCCAATCCGTTCGACAAGGTGATGGCCGCGCCGGTCGAATGGAAGGTCGAAGCCGATCCGTCCCCCGCCAAGTTCGACGTCAAGGTAAGCCCCAAGGCGTTTCAGCCGCTCATCGGCTCGCCGAACGTCGTCTTCCCGACTACACCCAGCAAGTATGTCCTGGTGAAGCACGGCCAACTCGGCAAACAGGGGGCGCAGGTCTTCGATCTGTCGAGCCTGCAAGCCGTCGCCACGTTGCCGTTGCCCAACACCTTCGAGTCGGATCGCGGCACGCTTTCGCCCGACGGCAACTACTGGATGAAGCCCGCGAACAAGCTGGGGCAGGGCTTCGGCAAGGGGAAGACCCTGCAAGTCATCGACGTGAAAGCGGGCAATGTGCTCCCCGAGTTCACGACCTGGGACAGCGGGGAGCAATTCCACGACTTCCTCTCCGAAGGCAAAGCGATCGCCGTCTCGCGCGACTTCAAGACGACGAAGGCGGAGATTTGGAACCTCGCCACGGGTCAGCGCGACAACGAATACGAACTGAAGATGCAGAGCTTCCACGGCGGCATGTACGCCTTGAGTCCGGGCCGCAAGTATCTCGCCTGCTGCCTGGCCGACGATTCGGTCGTTCAGATCATGTTGGCCGAGACGGGCGAGTTGGTGGGGCAGCTTCTTTTCAAGGAAGAGGCAGAAGAGAAGAACGTCTTCCGCAACAGCAGCGGTTTGGGACTCGCGTTTTCCGACGACGGCGAAGAACTCGCCGCCGCCGTCAAATCGAACGACCGCATCCGCCTGATCGCCTGGAAGATGGCGACCGGCGACGTTTCCGTGGAGCATGTCCTGCACGCGGGTCCCGAATCAGGACTGCGCAATCTGTTCTCCACAAGCGACAACGGCCGCAATCTCGCCTGGCTTCCCGATCGCGCCGGCTGGCTGATCCACGGCAAAAGCATCCTTGAGTATCTCTCCGGCCGCATGATCTTCCAATTCCCCGATCCGCCCGGCCAAGAAACGAATCGGCGGTTCATCACGAAGAGCCACATGGCGGCCATCAATCGCGTCGGCGGCAACAGCCAGCTCTCGGTCGTTGCCGTGCCGAAGGATCTCTACGCCGCGATGGACAAAGCGAAGAAGGCCAATCAGGTGACGATGGCTCTGCCGGCGGCGAAAGAAGTGGACCTTGCTTCCGTCCCGCGGCCCGCAGGCGATGCATGGAAGGGCGAGGCCGACGCGCCGCCGACTCCGGGCAAGGCGATTGGGACGGCTCCGATTCCGCTCGCGATCCCATTCCAGCAGATCCTCGATCTCGACCTCGCCTCCGCTTCGACCGCTCAGGGGGTGATGCTCTATGCGACGCCGATCGATCCGCTCTCGGCAGTGCAGATCGTGAAGGCGGATCGTTTCGATGCGACCACCGGCAAGCCGCTCGGTTCGATGGACCTGTTTCAAACCGACCGCCTGCCGCGCCGCGATTCGCCGCACGTCTTCGGCTTCCAGCGCGACGAAGCGAAAGTTCGCGCCGCACTATCGCCCGATGCGACCCGCGTCGCCGTCCGTTTCGCGAAGACGCCGCTGCGCATCGATATCTGGGACACGACCACGAAAAAGCACATCTCCGGATGGAAGTCGGCCGACGGCAAACCGATCCGTTGGGCCCGGTTCGCGGACGGCAAAAAGCTGTGGGTCGCGGTCGATAAAACGCTCGTCCTTTGGGATGTGGACGAAGGCAAAGCGCTCGCCGCGATCGACGAGACCATCGTGGGAGCCGCCGTGTTCAGTCCCGGCGGCAAGTTGATCGCCGTGCCGACAAGCACCGGCATCGATTTGCACGACGCCAAATCGGGCGAAGCGCATGGCCGATTGGAGGCGGCACCGGACGCGTCGCTGGGCAAATCCGGCGTCTCCTTCAGCCCTGACGGCAAGGAGATCGCCGCCGCCAGCCCCAGCAACATCGTGCGCTGGAGCCTCGCCACCGGCAAGTTCGCCGGCATGCAGCAATATGCCGATACCCCAAGCATGGGCGGCCAATCGATCCACATGGGCTTCGGCAAACCGCCGGTTGATGCCGTCGTGCCGGACTTCAAGTTCCTCAGCCCCAAGTTCTTCCTGATCAACCATCAAATCTACGATTGGGCCGCCAAGCAGCCAATCTGGCAATACGACCTGTTCGGCCACAATACCCTGAAGCCGCAATCGCATCCCGACTCGCGGCTCTGGATCGCCCGCAGCGGCAACTTCAAGACGCCGGGCGCCCTCATGGCGATCACGCTCCCCGACGTGCAGGCCGAAGGACTGTCGAACCTTCTCGCGGGCGGGAGTGCGCAACCGCTCTTCGGCCCCGGCACGCCGATCCGGATTCAGGGAGCAGGGGACGAATCGATCCGCAAGACCTGGGAACAACGCCTCACGGCGCGCGGCTTCAAGATCGCTCCCGGCGGACTGACGTTGTCGCTGTCGCAAAGCGAAGGGAAAAGCACCAATGCCAAGTACGTGATCTCCGAAGGAGGCCGCGGCATGTTCGGCCCGCCCCCCTCGATGTTCAAGACGCCGGGGACGAACGAAAAGACCGTCAACGTCGCCCAGCGTTCGGTGAACTGCACGCTGACGCTGACCGACTCGGCCGGGCAACAGCTCTACACCCAGCAGCAGACGATCTCCACCGGCGACCGCATCAGCTTTCAGGGGGACAACCTGCAAGGCGCTCTCGACCAGCAGCTCAACGGCGGCATCCAATCGACGCTTGCGAACATGGCATTCCCCAAGCAGATCTACCGCATCCAGAGTCAATACCACGTGCTCCCCAAACGCTCCCCGCTGCTGCCCCCAGGTTAAGAGGTTATTTCAAAATTCGGGCGGAGATTGGGAGGGCGAGGCGCGTTGCGCTGTCATGTCGAAAGGCGAGCGGCGCCTGCATTTCTCCGCTCTCCCTCCGGGAGAGCCGGGAGAGGGGCCGGGGGTGAGGGCGTGCGGCGTGGCGTTTCGCGAGAAAAGGCGCCCTCACCCCAGCCCTCTCCCGGAGGGGGAGGGAGGTAGACTAGCGGCCCTCACCCCAGGCCTCTCCCGGAGGGAGAGGGAGGTAGACTAGCTCCTGTCGCTCGCCAAAGCAGCCGATTCGCACCGTCAGCAAACCCTGTCATGACGGTAGCGGAAGGGATGGATGGACGCGCAGGGGTAGCGGGATCGCTTGAGTGCGATTTTTCGGGGAGTCGGGAGCCTGGGTCGTCGGGACAACGGACCGTTCTCTGAGGGCGGGCGAAGTCACCTTCGTCACCGAACGGGTTTTTGCGGGGAAGTCGCTCGTACAATAGCCCTCCCCCCCACTACCCGCGCGAGGGATGTCATGCCGGTCATTCTCGATGGCAAGAAACTCTCCGAGACGATTCGTCAGGAAGTCGCCGCCGCGACGGCGGAACTGGCAGCCGCGCATGGCGTGAAGCCGGGGTTGGCGGCGGTGCTGGTGGGCGAAAATCCGGCCAGCCAGATTTATGTTCGCAACAAGCGCAAGGCGTGCGAGAACGCGGGGCTTGCGAGTTGGCTGCACCAACTATCGGCCGACACGACGCAGCAGCAACTGCTCGACCTGGTGGCCCAGCTGAATGCGGACCCGCAGGTGCATGGCATTTTGGTGCAGTTGCCGTTGCCCAAGCAGATCGAGGAGGCGGCCATCATTCGGGCCGTATCGCCGCTCAAGGATGTGGACGGGTTCAGTCCCGAGAGCCTGGGCCGGATGGTGGAGGGGCATCCGCGCTTTCTTCCTTGCACGCCGGCGGGGGTGCAGGAGATGCTTCGGCGTTACCAGATTCCCACCGAAGGAAAGCATGTCGTGATCGTGGGCCGAAGCAACATCGTCGGCAAGCCGCTCGCCAACATGCTGATGCAGAAGGGGCCGGGCGCCGACGCCACGGTGACCATCTGCCATAGCCGAACCAAGAACATCGCCGAGTTCACTCGGCAAGCGGACATCGTCGTCATGGCGATTGGGCAGGCAAAGTTTCTGAAGGCGGACATGATTCGCGAAGGGGCGGTTGTCGTCGACGTCGGCATCAATCGGCTGCCCGACGGCAAGCTGGCAGGGGACGTCGATTACCAGGAAGTGGCTCCGAAGACTTACGCGATCACGCCGGTTCCCGGGGGCGTGGGGCCGATGACGATCGCGATGCTCTTGAAAAACACCGCGGAAAGCTGTCGATTGTCGCTTCAGGGGCGATAGGTTATGCTCGGGTTGTCGCCCATCGACGGGTTGGCGGTCGCACCTCCTCTCCTCGTTCGCCCGCCGTCGGTTTCGAATGCCGCGTATCTTGGGAGCGCCGCGACATGACTGCGATGCGGACCGCGACGAAGCTTGGTCTGAACATCCTTTATCTTCTCGCCATCATCCTCGCCCTGCATTGGGGCCAACGGCTCATCGTTCCCGTGATGATGAGCCTGGTTCTGGCGGCCCTCTTGGGGCCGGGGGCCGGATGGCTGCACCGGACGTTGAAAATCCGCTGGAGCCTTTCGTGCCTGGTCGTCATTTGCGGGTTGCTCATCGTCAACATTCTGATGACGGTCGTCTTCGGGATGACCGTTTCGCGCATCGCACAGCAAATTCCGACGAGCGAGTACGATGTAAAGCAGTTTTACGCCAAAATCCGAGGGAAGATCGAAACCGCCAGCCCGTGGGAGTTGGATGAAGTCATCTTTCCCAAGAATCCGGAATCGGTGTCGGAGATTCGGGCGTATCAAATGCTGCTCGAGAACGTCCGGCCTTTCCTGATCGACCTGGCGAAAGCGGGCGGCCTTAGTTTCGGCTATTGGATTCTGATCCTGTTCACGCTTCTCTTTCTGATGTTGGAGGCGAAGCAGCTTTCAAGGCGAGTGATCGAGATTTTCGGGCCCAGCGAGGAGACGCGCTCCCGCGTGGCGGACGCCCTGGACGACATGGCGAAGCAAGTGCGGACCTATTTGGTATGGCGCACCATCATCAACTTCGCCCTGGCGATCGTGATCGGACTCACCTATCAGGTCGCGGGTCTCAAGCAGGCATGGACATGGGCGATCCTGCTGGCGATCCTCAATTACATTCCCTACCTTGGCCCGCTCCTCGCCGGCGTGCCTCCGCTGATCGACGCCTTGCTCAATACGAGCATGTCGTGGGTGGTGTTCTTGTTCATCGCCTACTGGTGCATCATCATTCTCGAGGGGTATCTCATCGTCCCCGTGCTGATGGGGCGGAACATGGAGATGAACGCGACGACAGTGATGCTCGCATGCATGTTTTGGGAACTGATCTGGGGACTCCCGGGCCTCTTCCTGGCGATGCCGATCATGGCGGCGGTCAAGACGATCTGCTACCACGTCCCCGGCTGGCGCCCTTGGGCGAATCTGATGAGCGCCGCGGAAGACGAAGTCCCGCCCGGAGCCGCTGGGGACAAAAACGAACCCCCCGCCATCCTCGCGGGAAGCAGCGCCTCGCTGCCGACGATTCCGACGATCGTACCCGACGAGCCGCCGACATCGTCGAAGATTTGAATAGGATCGCCACCTGTCGCGCGTGAACCGCGACCTGCAACATCGCGCGAATCATCCCTTCTTGGCGCAGTGTCATGTCGCGATTGGCCGATGGACCTGAAATGCAAGCGAAGAACCGTCCCGCTGGCGATCTGCCGCCGATTCAAGACGTATTGGCAGTCGACAAAATATACCACGGCGACTCTCGCGAGTTGCTGAAACGCATCGCTCCCGGATCCGTGTCGCTCAGCTTCTGGTCTCCACCCTATTTCGTTGGAAAGAATTACGAAAAGGGCGTCACGTTCGACGAGTGGCGGACGATGCTGACTGAGGTCGTGAAGCTTCACGAACCAATTATAAAGCCGGGCGGGTTCATGGTCGTGAACATCGCGGACATTCTCTGCTTCTCCGATCCGACGATTCCGCGATTTCAGGCCGAGTCCTACGGGGCAAACAGGCTGCCGGTGCGACGGGAAGACATTCTCGCCGTCATGGCCGAGAACCCCGGCGCAAACCGCCACGAAATTGCCCGGATTCTCGGCGTGAGCGAACAGACCGTCGACCGCCGCCTCAAGAACAACAACGTGCGCGGAGGCAAGTATGCTCCGCAGACACGTGTGCATTTGGTAGGCTGTTTCTTGGAGAGCGCCGCCTACGAAGTGGGAATGCCCCTCTACGATCGCCGCGTGTGGGTCAAAGACCCGGCTTGGGAGAACAGTCAATGGCACTCGAATTCGCTGCGTGCCGTGGACGAATTCGAGCACCTGTATTTTTTCTGGAAACCCGGCATCACGCAAGTGGATCGCAAGCGGCTGCATCGGGAAGAGTGGTCGCAATGGGGTTCGCGGGCTGTGTGGAACATCCGATCCGTCCGGGCTAACGACGACCATGAAGCCAAGTTTCCGCCGGAACTTCCCCGGCGGATGATCCGGCTGCTTACCGATCCAGGCGAATTGGTGCTCGATTGTTTTGTCGGAAGCGGTACGACGACGGCGGAAGCCATCCGTCACGAACGCCGCTACATTGGCATCGACAAAGAAGAGAAATACGCAGCCTTGGCGACCAAAGCATGCGAGGCGGCATATTGCGACAGATTCGCCCTTTTCTCTGAAGCCGGCGAATCGAATGAGTATTGATCCGAAAACGCTAGCTGCCCATCCCGATCGCGTAGCGATCCTCGAGAATATCGAGAAGGCGTCCACTCGGATGGTTTGCCAAGCGGTTCTGGACTTCTCGGAGATCGCAAAGAAGCAGTTCACGCTTGCCAAGGACTTGGCGGGAACCGTTGGCGAAGATGTGACCCGAGACGCAATGGATTCGATGGGGATGTCTCGCATCCCCACCGCGAGACTTATCGGCACAATCGACTACAAGCGGGCAGCCTATTGCTTCGATCCGTCCTACTCTATTCGCCAAGCCCTTCTCGTTGACTCGAAAGCCGAAAAAGGCGGAGTCGGCAACATGACCATCCAAATTGCCCAAACGTCTCTGCACGTCCGAATGGAGCTGCGCGGCAACATCATCGACGTGCCAGGCCAAGTCGAACAAGTGTTGGCGGTCGATGACGGCAGCTATCTGGCGACGACGATCTTCGTCAAGTACGGCTACGAAGTGCAGGGCAACGGAGACAACAAACTCAACGAAATTTACGTCGTCGCTCTGCCCAACGGGATGCTTCAGGACTTGTATAACCCGAGCGCGGCCGATGGAATATGGATGGTAGGCAGAAACGCTCCGACGCTTATTAACGAAGACTTGCGGGTGCGGGTGAGTTTCGCGAAGCTCAAGGCCAAGAAAAAATGGCGCGTTCAGAGGATTGCGATTGATCCCGCAATTCGCTTTGCCTGGGAAGATTAGATTCTCGCTGTCGATGATCGCTCACGTTCATCGTCGCCGATTGCGTCGAAATGAAACGCGATTCGACGAGTGCGGCGGGAACCCAGGAGCTCGCTGCGCTCGCCCTTGGGCTTGGTGTTCCCTGCACTGCTTTTTCCCTGGGAGGCGGTCGATCAGGAAGTCGGCGGAGGTGCGGCATTGCGGGTGCGTTTGGCCGGGGTAGACGAGGATCGTCTCGGCAAATGTCCGCTGCGCGCAGCAAAAAGGCCCGATCCGAGGATCGGGCCTTCGCCGCCTTGGGGGTGGCGACGTCAGGTTACGTCAGGTTACTTCGCAGCTTTCTTGATCGTTTCCTCGAGATCGCCCACCTGCACCGTGCGGCTCACGACTTTGCCGTCGGGGCCGACGAGAAACAGGCTGGGCATCCCAAAGACTCCGTAGTGCATCGCCAGCGGGCTGCGGAGGCCGGTCTGGCCTTCCTTTCCCGCCTGAAAGACGTGGATGCCCGGGATCTGGTCCTTGCGGACGGTCTGGGCGCCGATGTTTTCCGCGTCGTCCAGATTGATGCAAACCAGTTCCAGGTTCGTGTTGTCGGCGAGGATCTTCTTCAGGCGAGCGAAGTCGCCAATGCAGGCGGTGCAACTGCTCGCCCAGTAATAGGCGACGACGAACTTCCCCTTCGATTGGGCGATGTCGTAGGTCTTGCCCGGGACGCCGAGCAGACCGGCGCTCAACTCGAAAGGTTGGCCCACCGAGTCGAGACGGCGGATGCAGCCCTTCGCCAGCGGAGCAAGGTGGCTCTCGCCGAAGTTGGCCGCGATCTGCTGATACCAACGTTTCGCTTCCTCGTCCTTGCCGTTGAACTCCGCCTGCATGGCGAGCTGTTGGCAAGCATCGGCCGCGTCTTCCGACTTGGGATAAGCGGTGACGAACTTGGCGAGCTGGTCGTTGTACTCGTCCTGAACCTTCGGCCCGGCTTTTTGGTCGCTGAGCTTGTTCGCGTAGCTCGCCCACAGCTTGCGGTAGGCGGCGTAGGGGGTGACCGGCGAGTTCGGAGCCTGCTTCTCGTACTGAGCGGCATAAGCCGCCAGTTGGGACATCATGGCTTCATCGCCGGCGACGGCGGCTTGAGACAGACCATCAAGGATCTGCTTCACCCATGTCTCATGCTGAGCCGGGCTGTGCGTGTCCTTGCCTTCTTGAATGATCTGCTGCACGAGGGCGATGCGTGCCTTGTAGTACTGGACCGCCTTGGGGTTCTTTGGATTCGTGAACTCGGCAGCGCTTTCGTCCAGCTTCAAAAGCTGGGCGAGCAGTTCGCGCATCTTCGGCGATTCAGGGGTGGTGTTCCCGCCGTTGCCAGGTTGCGGGTTGTCAGGTTCCGTCGTCGGCGAGCCTACCAGACGCCAAGCGAGGCCGACCTGAACCATCTCCGGCAGATGGAGGATATCGATCTTGTCCTTGTCATGCTGGAAAAGGATCGTGCGGCCGACGACCTTGAAGACGTCCTGCGGGGCCAATGCTTCGTCCGCGGGCCAAACGCCGGGGGCGCCGATCTCGACGCGGACAACCGTCGCCTTGGTGTAGGCCAGCAGCTTCTCGCGAGTCGCTTTGAAGCGAGCCTCGGCAGAAGCGAGGGCCTTCGTGATGCGGTCGCTTTCGGCCTGCGAAAACTTCAACGCCTGCATGTCGCCATCCGTGATGAAGAGCGCCTTGAGGCGGGCGAAGTCGTTGGTCATCAGCGCGGTGAACGCTTCCTGGCCGGCTTCCTCGGCCGAAATCATGCGCCAGGAATCGATCTTGCCGTCCTGGTTGACGTCCACGCCCCACTTCATGCCGGCGGTGCCCATCCAGCGGAATTGATCCGGCGTCTGGTCGAAGTTGGAATCGACCTCGCGATAGACCTCCACGCCGTCCTTGTAGTAGGACCACATGTCGATCTGCTTGTCGCCGTTGGAATCGAAGAATTTGCGGACCGGTTGCTTCTTGGAGTCGAGCAGCATCCAGCCGCTGGAGCCTTGCTTGGCTCCGGAGACGAGTTTGACCTCGCAGCCGGCGAACTCGTCGGCGGCCGGGGTGGAAAGTTGAACGTCGTCGAACTTCGGCTTGAAGGCAAGCATCTGGGCGACGGTGGGCGCCGCCCACGCAGGGGCCGCCGTCAGCGCGACCAAGAAGGTCGCCGCCAGGCCCTTGATTACGGCTGTTTTCGCCATCCCCGGTCTCCTTATGCGTGAAAAAACAATCGGCTCTGCCTCTCTTACATCGGCAACCGGGACAACCGTTGTTGACCTCAAGGGCGGAAAAACCGGCAGAATGCGAACTGCAATGGCGCAGGGAAGAGGGGCGAAATAAATCGCCCAAGCCCAGGGGCGAACGTAGTGAGCTCCTGGGTTCGGAGCGTCGGAAGAGCGATTTCGTTTCGGTCTGGATCCCAGGAGCTCGCTACGCTCGCCGCTGGGCTTGGCGTGTGATTCAACGATAACGCAACAAGCCGGGAAGCTCATTGCTCCCGGCTTGCGTATCGTTCCGACAGCTGTTCGCTAGTTCCCATTGTTGAACCGCACCGTCGGCTTGACGTTCGGGTTCGGGTTCGCCGGCGGGTTTTGGCCGGGGGCGGGCATGCGTTGCCATTGCCAGCCTTGGGGCAACGTCGGGTTCGGGAACGTCTGAGCGGTGAGCTGGGCGTTCGCATTCGCTTGAGGGAAGTCCCAGGAGATTTCGTTTTGGTTCGGCTTCAGGAACCAGATCTGCCGGGGCAGGCTGGTCTGCTGCAGAAACACCAAACGGGCCTTGGTGAACTCGGCCTGGTCGCGCTGCTGGATCGGGAAGACGTCGAGATAGTAGTAGTGGTCGTCGCGGCCGGAATAGACCATCTTGTAGCGCGACTTCGCGTCGGCCGCCTTCATGCCGAAGACGAACTGCAGGAAGTTGTCGTCGCCCACGCCCACGTTTTTGGGCAATTCGTAGACGCGGATCGCCTTATCGCTTGCGACGTACTCGTACACATGAGTGCCGTTGCAGACGAGCTTTTCGTAAACGTCGGGCCGATCCTTGCGGACCAATTCAAGGCTTGCCCGGGGCGCCGTCTTCGCGGCAACGCTGCCCTTCATGAAGCGGACGCTGCCTTCGTATTTCTCGACGGTGTTGTAGACCTTGTCTTTGGTCGTGCGATGGCAGGTCGCCTGGAAGCTGTCGATCTGGCCCATCGCCTTTTCCCAGCGATCGAGAATGATATCGACCGGATCGGCCTGAGCAGGTGGCGCGGGGGGCTGCGACGGCGGTTGCGGCGGCATTTGAGCCGAGGCCAGCGAGACGCCGAGCAACAGGGTCGCGGCGGCGAGGGGGAAACGCATCGGTTCCGTCTCCTAAACCAAATCGAGTCGGGCCCCGGCACGGAAGGCTGGAGCGGACCCAAGTTATAGCATGGCCGTTTCGCAACGAAAAAGAGCGGTTTCGGCCGCACACAACTATAACCGCACCGGCAATCCCCGCTTGAGGAAAACAAGGCGATCCGCGCAAAACAGAGGATGCGGAGAACCGGATGCGCCCGTCGGCACGCAGGCGTAAGGTGGGGAGTATGGGGATAGCGGCGAAAATTTACACGTGTGGCGGCTGCTTTCTCCGCTCTCCCTTCAAAACGAAGCGTTGCGTGCCATGCTTGGGCGGGTTCCTGGCCAGGTCCAGCAAATTGACCGCTTTCACCGCCCAAGCATGCCCCTAGACCGAAATCTCGGAAGCCAAGCGTTCGGAAGCTTCACATGCTTCGCCGGCGGAAGGGGAGGCATTGAAGAGCCCGGCCAGGGACCCGGCGAAGCATGGCACACATGCGAAGACCGCGAACTCCTTCCGACGAAACCTTACCGGCCTTCGCCAGGTATATATTCCATACGCTCCTCTCGGATGCGACATTCATGTGGGCACGCAATCTTCTCTTCGTCGGCTTTCTCCTCGGCGGCAGCGCTGCCTTGCTGGGCAACCTGTTGCCCGCGAAAGCGAGGCCGACGCATGGACACGCTCCACCGCCTGTTGCCGAATATGCCGACACGCTCAACGCGGTCAATTTGGAACTGCGGAAGCAATGGGCGGAGCAGAAACTCACCCCCACGACCGCGGCCCCGGACCTTGCGATCGCACGCCGGCTATCCCTCGCCCTCACCGGCACCGTGCCTTCGCTGGAAGAAATCCGCTCCTTCGAAAGCCGGCCGGCTGAGCAACGCATCGACAACTATCTCGAAGGCATCTTGCAGGATCGCCGTTTCGCCGACTACTTCGCGGAACGCCTCACGCGGACGTTCGTCGGCACCGAAGATGGGCCGTTCATCGTGTTTCGTCGTCGCCGATTCCGGTCCTGGATCAGCGACGAACTGACGAAGCATCGGCCCTACGATGAAATCGTCCGCGAACTGATCGCCAGCGAAGGCCTGTGGACCGATAAGCCGCCGACGAACTTCGTCACGGTCACGTTCGATCCCGAAAAGAAGAAGGTCGATGCCGAACGCCTGGCGGCCCGCGTGGCGCGTGCGTTTCTCGGCATCCGCATCGATTGCGCCCAGTGCCACGACCATCCGTTCCAGGATTGGAAGCAGCAAGACTTCCATCGGCTGGCCGCGTTCTTCGGGCAAACGCATCAGGGCTTCACCGGCATCTACGACGGCGACGGGGAGCACGAACTGGAGAATCGCCGCACGGGTGAGAAGACGCCGGTCCAGCCGCAAGTGCCTTTCGAGCCGAATCTGGTTCCCCAAGATGGGACACGCCGGCAGAAGCTGGCGGCGTGGCTCACCGATGCCCGCAATCCCGCCCTCGCCCGCGCCATGGTCAATCGCGTCTGGGCGCTGATGTTCAGCCGGCCTTTGGTTGATCCTGTGGACGATCTGGGCAGCGTCGAAAAATTGCCGAAGGTGTTGACGATCCTTGCGGACGACTTCGCTTCGCACGGCTACGACCTGCGTCGATTGATCCGCCTGATCGCTGCCACGGAAGCGTTTCGGCGCGACAGCAAATCGGATGGGGAAATCACCGAGGCACATGAAGCGACATGGGCCGCGTTTCCGTTGACGCGTCTGCGGCCCGAGCAAGTCATCGGGGGCCTGCTTCAGGCAGGATCATTGCCCACGATCACGGAAGAGTCGCACATCATCACTCGCCTCACTCGCTATGCAGGCGAGAAGGATTTCGTCGAACGCTACGGCGACCCGGGCGAAGACGAGTTCGACACGCGGGCGGGGACCATCCCGCAACGGCTGCTGCTGATGAACGGCGTCATCGTGCATGATCGGATCAAGGAGGATTTCTTCAACGCGTCCTCCCGTATCGCGGACCTGTCCCCCAGCGACGCCAAGGCGGTTGAAACTGCTTACCTTGCGGTCCTAACTCGCCGACCGACTGCGGAGGAGCAGCAGCATTTCGAAGCGCGTCTCGTGGGCATTCAAGGGGACGACCGAAAACGCCGGATGACTGATCTCTATTGGACGCTGCTCAATTCGACGGAGTTCTCATGGAACCATTAATCAACCGTCGCGGTTTCGTGAAGCTGGCGAGCCTCGCCGGCGCCGGCTGGATGACGCCGTTGGGAGCAGCGCTCGCGCAAGACGCCGAGCGCCGTCGCGAGCCGGCTCAATCCGTCATCATGCTGTGGCTTGGCGGCGGGGCGAGCCAACTGGAAACCTTCGATCCGCATGCGGGCGCCGCGATCGGCGGCGAAGTGCGGGCGATCGACACGTCCGTAAGAGGCATCCAACTCGCGTCCACCATGCCGCGCACCGCCGAGATGATGGATTCGATCGCGGTCGTTCGCTCCCTGGTCAGCAAGGAAGGGGATCACGAACGCGGCACTTCCATGGTGAAGAACGGGTACCGTCCTGATCCCACTGCCGTCTATCCATCCATTGGCGCCATCGTCTGCCATGAACTGCCGCGCGGCAACGTCGAGATTCCGCGACACGTTTCCATCCTGCCGGGACGCTGGCCAAGCCGTGGCGGTTTCCTCGGCGACGACTACGATGCCTTCCGCACCGGCGATCCGATCAATCCGCTCCCCGACGTCAGCGCCCATGTGCCGCGCGAACGGGACGATTCGCGGGCGAGGGACCTGGATGTCGTCGAACGCGCCTTCGCCCGCGGCCGGCGCGTGCAGGGGACGCTGCATCAGGAGACGGTCCGCACCGCTCGCACGATGATGCGATCCGAGCAACTGCGTGCTTTCGACGTCTCGCAGGAACCCTTGCAACTTCGCCGCGACTACGGCGAGACTCCCTTTGGCCGGGCATGCCTGGCAGCGCGTCGTCTGATAGAAGTTGGAGTCCGCTGCGTCGAGGTGACGCTCGAAGGCTGGGACAGCCATGTCGACAATCACAAGCTGCAATCGGATTCGGCCGCGATTCTCGATCCCGCGTTCGCCGCCCTGGTCCGCGATCTGCGCACGCGCGATTTGCTGAAACGCACGATTGTTATCGTCGCCACCGAGTTCGGCCGCACGCCGCGAATCAATCCGCTGGGCGGCCGCGACCATTGGCCCAACGGTTTCAGCATCGCCCTCGCCGGCGGCGGCATCCGCGGCGGCCAAGTCGTCGGAGCCACCGACCCGGAAGGCACGCGCGAACCGACGAATCCCGTGAATGTCGAGGATATTCACGCCACGGTGCTGACCGCGCTCGGCATCGACCCCGCGAAAGAGAACATCTCTCCCGCACGCCGGCCGATTCGCTTGAGCAGCGGCCGGCCCGTGGCGGCGCTGCTGTCGTAACTTCATCCGCCAAGCCCAGGGGCGAGCGCAGCGAGTTCCTGGGTTCCAGACCGAAATGACGTCTCTCTTCCGACACTCCGATCCCAGGAACTCGCTGCGCTCGCCCCTGGGCTTGGGGCACGGGTATAATTGGCATGGAGGTTCACCATGCCCGATGCATTTCTTCTGTCCGCCGTTCGCACCCCCATCGGCAAATATCTCGGCTCCCTCGCGGAAGTTCCCGCAGTCGAGTTGGGTGCGCGTACCCTCGCGGAAGCGCTGAAGCGAGGCGGCGCCACGCCGGATGCCATCGACGAAGTCATCATGGGCGTCGTCCTCCAGGCGGGCCTGGGTCAAAACCCCGCTCGGCAAGCGGCCCTCAAGGCAGGGCTTCCAGACACCATCTCCGCGGTCAACATCAACAAAGTTTGCGGCTCCGGCCTCAAGGCGGTGATGCTCGCGGCGCAAGCGATTCGGGCCAATGATGCGAATCTCGTCCTCGCAGGGGGCATGGAGAACATGAGCCGGGCACCGCACCTCCTGTTGGGTACGCGAGCCGGTTGGAAGCTGGGCGATCAGAAGGCAGTCGATGCGATGGTGCACGACGGCCTCTGGTGCGCGTTCGAAAATTGGCACATGGGCGAGGCGGCGGAACACACCGCCTCAAGCTGCGGCATCTCACGCGGCGAGCAGGATCGCTTCTCCGCCCAAAGTCATGGCCGCGCGGCCCAAGCCTGGCAAGAAGGGCGATTCGCTGACGAAGTGCTGCCGATCACCGTGGGAAGCGGAGCAAAGGCGAAGGTCGTGGACAAAGACGAGGGCGTGCGGCCCGATGCGACGGCCGAGACGCTCGCGAAGCTCCGAGGCGCCTTCAAGTCGGACGGGACCGTTACCGCCGGCAACGCGTCGATGCTGAGCGACGGGGCCGCCGCTTTGCTCGTCGCCTCCGGTTCCGCAGTCGAACGGCTCGGCGTCAAGCCGATGGCTCGCGTCGTCGCCTATGCGACAAGCGGCATCGCGCCGCGCGACGTCTTCTTGGCCCCGATCCGCGCCGTGCAGGCCGTTCTTGAAAAGGCGAAGTTGGCTGTGGGCGACATCGATCTCTTCGAGATGAACGAAGCCTTCGCCTCGCAGATGCTCGGCTGCAACAAGGAACTGCAGATCGACGAAGCGAAAATCAACGTCAACGGCGGCGCGATCGCCCTCGGCCATCCCATCGGCGCCTCAGGCGCCCGCGTGCTCGTCACGCTGGTGCATGCCTTGCGCGCCCGTCAGCTCCGTCGCGGCCTCGCCGCCCTTTGCCTCGGCGGCGGCAATGCCGTCGCGATGATCGTCGAAGCTTGAATCCGCTCGCCCACTCCAGAGCAGTTTGCAGATCGACGTAGCGGCGGACGTTGCGTTCTGTAGGGAACGCCCTCCGTGGCGTTCCGCCGAACTGGACGATGCGGACCCCCATCATCCAACAATCCGCGAAATCCCCGGCTTGTCTCGGACCCCACGCATCACCGCTCAGCGGGGTTGCCGCAGATGGATTGCTGGGGCCGACACCGTCCAGTTCGGCGGAACGCCACGGAGGGCGTTCCCTACAGAACGCAACGTTCGCCGCTACATCAATACGTGAGATCAGGTGAGGTCGGAAAGCGGGCCGTCGCCGCAGAAGTTGCTGTTGCCGAAGGCGCGGATGCGGTGGCCGAAACCGTGGGCGAGCGACAGCAGCAGCCGATTGTGCGGCACTCGGCTGTAACGCATCGATCGGCCCATCTTCAAGTTGAGCCCGCCGCCGACCATCACGAAGGGGATGTTGTCGAGCGTGTGCGAATTGCCCTTGCCCAACTCGTTGGTCCAGAGGATCTGCGTGTTGTCGAGCAAGGAGCCCTGCCCGCCCGGTTCCGGCGTTTCGGCGAGCCGCTTCGCCAAAAAGGCGAGTTGCTCGGCGAACCATTTGTTGATCCGCGTGAGCTGATCCTGCGCGGGCGCGTCGTTGTCCGGCTTGTGCGATAGTTCGTGGTGCCCTTCAGTGACGTTGAGCCAACGCATGCGGGCCATGCCGACCGAGTTGGTGAACTGGAACGTCGCCACCCGGCAGAAGTCGTTGGCGAGGCTGTTGACGAGCAGTTCCATCTGCATCCGCGTCGTTCGCGGCATGTTGTCGTTTTCGTTGCGGATGTTCGGCTCCAGCGCGGGCATCGCATGCGTCGGCGCGGTCGAGCGGTCGTTGCGGAGTTCGCGTTCCATCTCCCGGACGAACGTCGCATGCTCATCGATCAGCCGGCGATCTTCGGTGCCCACGGCGGATGAAAGCCGGCGCAGATCCCCCTGGAGATCATCGAGCACGCTCTGGACGGCTTCGCGGTCGCGCGAGCGGCCATAGAGCTTGGCGAACATCTGATACGGATCATCGATCGGCGAGATCGGGCGGTTGGCCCCGGCGTATGACATGCGAGTCCAGGTGTCGGCCCGATTCGGAACCATGACGCCGAACTCGAGCGAGCCGAAGCGAGTGCGGGTTTCGGCGTTGCTTTGCAGGAAGGCCTTGATTTCCTGGTCGATCGAAATGCCGCGAGCCCACCCGGCCGGCGTATCGCTGCCGCCTTGCACGTTGCCAGGGAAAAGTTCGATGCCGGTGAGAAGGCAACCCATCCCACGCATGTGGGCATCGCCATCGCCGCGGACGCGGTCGCAGACGCCATGCAGCGTCAGCAGCTTGTCCTTGAACGGGGTCAACGGCTCCAAGCTCGCCTTGAGGGTTACGTCTTTCAGATCGCCCGCCGCCTCCGGCCAAAACGCGCCCGGAACCACGCCGTTCGGCGTGAACATCACGACGAGCCGCTGCTTGCGCCGCTGCCCATTGGCGAACGCCAAGCTCGGCAGATTGCCCAGAAACGGCAGCACTGCGGCGCTGACGCCGAGATCGCGAATGAATTGGCGGCGAGTCCTCATCGATCGCTCCGAATTGTTGAACCACAGAGTCACAGAGGACACAGAGAAAGGCAGAAAGCCGTTCTCAAACACATCTCCTGTCTTTCTCTGTGTCCTCTGTGACTCTGTGGTTCAAAATGCTTTTGTTTACTTCCGAGGCAGGGCGGTTTGGGCGGTGATTTCGAGGGCGAGCTTGCGGATGTCGTAGTTGTTATCGGCGAAAGTTCGCCGCAACTCGTTCAGTTTCTCCGGGCCGTACGCCAACACCGGCTGACGGACCAGATGATGGAACAGGCGGGCGACGAAAGCCTCATGTGCCTCGTCGCTGCCGGCGAGGAACTTCGCCAAATCCTCCGCGTCCTTCAGCTTAACCTGATCTCCCGACCGGGTCACGTAGAATCCGGTCGAGTCGATCGGCTTGCCGTTCTCCGCATCGCGGGATCGGCCGATCGCATCGAATCGTTCGAGCGTGAATCCCAGGTTGTTGATGATCGTGTGGCAACCCTGGCATTCCTTCGACTTCGTTTGCAGCGCGATCCGCTCGCGAGTGTTCAGATTCGGATGCAGCTCCGCCGGCAGCGGCGTGAACGCATCCGGCGGCGCACGCAACGGCACGCCAAGCATGTTGCGAGCGAGGAACACGCCGCGATGGATCGGCGAACTGGTGGCGGTGTAGGCGAAGGCGGCCATCACATACGGATGCGTGGCGACACCGAACCGCTCGCCCGCTTTGGCGGCCACCTTTTGAAACGGAGCGTCCACCGGCAAGTCGGCTCCATAGAGCTTGGCGAGCCGGCCATTCAGGTAGAGGTAATCGGCCGACAGCAGCTTGCGGAAATCGGGCGTGTCGGACCAAACGACGTCGTCGAGGAACAGATCGAGCGAGGTCCGCAGATCGGCGACAACGGCGGGGTTGAACGTCGGGAAAACCTTAGAGTCCTTCGTGAACTCCGCTCCCGGCTCCAGCTTGAGCCAGGCGTGAAGGAAGGCGCGAATCTTCGCCTTCGCCCGCGGATGCTCGAGCATCCGTTTCGCTTCTCGCAACACATCGTCGCGAGTCGCCAGTTTGCCTTCGGCCGCGGCCTTCAGCAGCGCCGCATCCGGCAATCCATCCCAAAGGCTGAACGAGAGACGCGACGCAACATCGTACGCATCGCCAGGATTTTTCGCGCTCGCCCGCGGTTCGCGATAGAGGAACAGCGGCGACTGCATCGTCAGCAGCACGACGCGTTTGACGGCCGTCTCTTCGTCCTTCGCCACTTCGAATTGCCGTTCGACATACGCCTTCTTCTGCTCCGGCATCAGCGGTCGCCGGAAAGCACGTTCGACGAAGCGGACGCAGTAATCCTGCAGCAGCTTCTTGCGATCTTTCGCGTCCGCCTTCACGCCGCTGAGATCGGTCAGATGGTCGGCGACATACCCGGCCGTTTCAATCGCCCCGTCGATGGTTGCCTGCACCCATGCCTTGGAGATCGCGGTGCCACGTTCGTATCCCGCGCTGCGGTCGTCGGCCGGGAGGGCGAGGGAAAGGGCGAACGACGTCGGCGCATCGTCGGGCCGTAGGTAGTAGCGAGGGATCACATCCGCCGGTCCATGCGGCGTCTTCCACTCGAGCGATGCGGTCGTCTTGGGCGGAGGAGCGTCCTTGCGGTCCTTGCGAACGCCAAGTTGGCCGCGCGAGAACTCATACTTGATCGGATAACTGCGGCCCGCGATGAGGAAGAGCGAACCTTTGAACTCCGTGTCGTTCCCCGACTTCACGCTTGCATCGATGAGCGGCTTCTTCATGTCGTTGACCCACAGCCGGGCCGAATGCTCGGTGCGGACGATGAAGTCGAAGTGCCCCGTTTCCGGAGCGATCACGGAGCCGGTCCACGTGGCGGCGATGTCGAGCGATTTGAGCTTCTCGAACTCGCCGTCCTTGCTGTTGAAGTCGAATTTCACGACCGGATCGATGCGGTTGAAAGCCGGATTACGGCCCCGCTTGGCGTCGCTGTTGAAGTACTCGCCGCGAAGGCCGAACCCCTCTTTCGCCTTGTCCGATTTCGCTTTTCCTTGCCGAATGGAGCCGACGAGATCCGCGACCGCATTGCGGTATTCGCTGACCGTGAGCCGAGCGAGTTCGACGCGTGGCGCCTTGATCTTGGCCTGGGCCTCGGGCGAATAGAACGCGTCGAAGATGTACTTGGAAACCTTGTCCGCATCCGGCCCCACGCACGTTCCCGGTGCGTCTTCCGGCATGGTCTTGGCCACATAACGAACCAGTTGCGGCAAACTGCGGTTCCCCGCGAGCGGATGCGGAAATTCCTTCGCCCCTTCGCCTTTGGCGCCATGGCAACGAGCGCACTGCTTCATGTAAATCACCCTGCCCTCGGCTTCCTGAGCGGAAGCGGCAAGCGGGGACATAGAAGCGAGCAGGACAGCGAAAAGCGGAAAGCGTTTCATGGAGGCGGGGCTCGATCGAACGATCAGGCGGGATGTGGGCATGATATCAAAGGTTCGTACGCGGATGCGGTATTGCGGGGTTATTAGCCGCGACGCGCAGCGGAGCGCGGACAGCATTTCTCCCCTCTCCCTCCGGGAGAGGGGCCGGGGGTGAGGGCAGAACGAACACGCCATACGTGATGCAACGAATCACAGATGGGTTGAGTCCCCACAATGGGTGACTGTATTTCCCTCACCCCAACCCTCTCCCGGAGGGAGAAGGAGAAATGCGGCAAGCAGTCCGCGCTCCGCTGCGCGTCGCGGCTAACCGGGGCGGATGACGGAGCGGATGTAGTCGAACATCTCTTGCTCGAAGCGCTCGTAGCGAAACGTCTCGGCATGGCGGCGAAGGGCAGCGGGGTCAAAAGCGTCGCGTGAGGACTCGAAGCGGCGGATCGCATCGATCAATGAGTCCGCGGTTTGCTCGGCGAACCAAACGCCGGTGGGATGGCCCGCAGCGCCCAGTGGGAGGACAGTTTCGGTCGCACCGCCTTGGCCAAAGGCGATCACCGGGGTGCCGCAAGCTTGAGCCTCGACGGGGACGATGCCGAAATCCTCTTCTCCCGGGAACAGCAACGCCTGGCACCGCCGCAGATGGTCGCGCAGCACATCGTTGTCCTGCCAACCGAGAAACTGAATCTTGGGCCCAGCTCGTTCGCGCAGCTTCCCCTCGTCCTGACCCGAACCAATTACGACAAGGCGTTTGCCGAGCGCGTTGCAGGCATCGATCGCGAGATCGAGGCGCTTGTAAGGAGCGAACGCGGAGAGGATCAGGTAGAAATCCTCGCGCGGCGCGGTCCCTAGCGTGTAGTAAGTCGTATCGACGGGAGGATAGATCACGACGCTCGATCGGCCATAGCACTCCTGGATCCGGCCCTGCACGATCTTGCTGTTGGCGACGAAATGCGTGACATGCGACGCAGTGCGGCGATCCCAATCGCGCAGGCGGCCAAGCATGCGATCAACGAGCCAACCCTTCACGCCGCGCCAGCCATACGACTTCCGCATGTGCCAGGCGTAGCGCATCGGAGTATGGCAATAGCAGACATGCGGAACGCCGGCCGGCGGCTTCACGCCCTTCGCCACGCAATGGCTGCTGCTGAGCACGAGATCGCAATCGGGGATTCGCCACTTCACCGCCCACGGCATGATCGGCAGGGTGTAGCGATACCAACGAAAGATGCCGGGAAAGCGTTGCAGAAAGCTCGTTCGCGGATGCAGCCGTTCGATCGGCTCGCTCAGCTTTCCCTTCTGATGAAGCAGCGTGTAAAGCGAGGCGTTGGGCCATTTGCGGCAAAAGACTTCGAGCACCTTCTCGCCGCCGCGCATGCCGGTGAGCCAATCATGCACGAGTACGACGCGAAGCGGATCAAGGTCATCCATGCCGTATCTTTGAGAGGAAAAAGGGGCATCGCGTGCCATGTTGGCCGCAGGCCTCGGGGTCTTGTGCCGGCCTTCGAAAATCGCCGCCCGATGATCTCTTTACGCCAAAGGCGTTGCATCCAACAGCCCAGGGTTGGCGACCGCAGGGAGCCTACCCTGGGTAATCGTTCCGATTCCCCGCAGTACCCCGAAGGGGCTCCAGCAACCGAATGGTACCCGGTGCTTCAACCCCCGTTACCCAGGGTAGGCTCCCTGCGGTCGCCAACCCTGGGCTGTTGGATGCAACGCCGTTGGCGTAAAGAGATCGCGGCTGTTGGCATTGGATTTTTCCAGCGATGGCACGGATGGCACGGATGGCACGCCTCATCCGGTCCCTTGTTACTTCGTTTCGACCAGCTTGAAGTTCAGCTTGCCCAGCGTGGTCAGCAGGTTCTTGGACGCTCGATGGTCGGCGCCGAAGCTGATGTGGGTCGCGTTCACTTCCGTCTCACCCATTGACGCGTCCACGGGAACCCAGACGCCGTTGAGAACGACTTCGTTCCACGCATGGCCGCCGAAGGCTTTCTGGTCGTCGCCGATATAGAGCAAACCGGAGACTTCGCGGGCGGGAACGCCCGCGGCACGGGCGAGGTTCGTCGTCAACAGTGCGTACGACTTGCAGTCGCCTTTCTTCTTCTCCATGAGATCATGAATGTTCGGCATCGATGCGGTGAGGCTGGGGCGAACGTAGCCGTGGACGAAGGCGACGATCCGCTTCACCTTTTCCTCCGGCGTCTTCGCGTCACCCACCGCCTTTTCAGCGAGTTCCTTCACCTTGGGATGGTTGATCGCGTGAGCGTTCGTTTCGCGGAGGTTTTCTTCGACGTCCTTCTCGGTCGCTTTCTCTTCCTTGCCGTACTTCTTGCCGAGCTTCACGATCACTTTGCCGTTTTCCTTCACGATCGTCTGCCGGGGTCCGTCTTCGAACGCGCCCCCTTCTTTCGGATCGACTTCGACGACCAACTCCTTCACCTGGCCCGTTTTTCCAAGCGGGCGATCGATCTTCGCCATGCCGAGGATGAAGAGATCTTGGCTGAAGGTCGTGTTCTTCGCTTCCTCTTCGCTTTCGAGCCGCAGCTCGAAGATGGCGAACTTGCCCGACAGCATTCGGCCCGTATCGTCGTGGCGGGACAGGATGGAGAGCATGTCGCGTTTGGATTGCGAGTCGATCTCGTAGTACTTCACCGGCACGCCGTTGGCGATCGCGCTCTTCACGGAGAGAACCTTCGCCTTTTGGCCTTCGATCTTCTGATCCTGAATGTCGAAGTCGCGATAGGTGATTTCGTCCCCCTCCTTCGGCCTGCGGCGAAGCCACACTTCCGAAGCCATCGCGTCGGCCAGCATGTAGTTGATCGCGGGCACATCGCTTTCGCGGACCTCGTTCCCCACCTTCAGCACCTTGCGGAAGCCGTTCCCCTTCCGTTCGAGGGTGAGGTGGAGTTTGGTCGAACTGTCCACCTGCTTGAACTCGCCGCGAAGCAGCCCGTGCGGTTCCTTCGGCTCGAACACGAGGGTTTGCTCGATGTTCATCTCCGCCTTTTGGCCGAAGGAGACGATCTTCATTTGCATGGCGAACGATTCGCGGATCCCCTCATCGGTCTTGTCGCGCGCGGTGCGGAAGTGCCCGATCTTTTTCCCCTGGAGGTACATGCCGAACCAATCGGTGCGGAATCCCGCCTCGATGTCCCCTTTTTCGATCGCGGGGCGGACGAAATCTTGAGCCCGCGTGGCGACGGGAGCGACAAGCCACGCGAGGCCAACCACGGCGATCGCGAGAGCAACGAAAGGGCGAAACATGACTGCCTCCTGATGTTTCAAGTCACCGGCCATGATAGCGAAAACGCCCGCGATTGCTCGCGGGCGTGATTCACGCACCCTCTCTTCGGAGAGGGTATTAGGCTGCGGCACGTGCCATGCTTCGTCGGGTCCCTGGCCGGGCTCTTCAATGCTTCCGCTTTCACCGACGAAGCATGCGAACCTTCCGAGCGTTCGGTCCCAATCGCTTGGGCCAAGATTTCAGTCTGGGGGCATGCTTGGACGGTGAAAGCGGGCAGTTCGTTGGCCCCGGCCAGGGATCCGCCCAAGCATGCGCACCACGCCCGGGAGGGTGTGGGGCTTTCTGCACTAACCCGAAGCGTTAGCTAGGTTGAAGTCGTCCCTCGCTGACGCTTCGGGGTGGTAAGAGACGCTCCCCTTCATCCCCAGCCCCCCTCCCAGGGGAGTCGGCAGGAACTTTATGGAGCTTCCTTCGTATCGACGCTGGTGGTGCCCGCTTGCGTGTTCAGAGCGACGTCGAAAGCGACCAGTGCCGAGTGGAACGCGCGGTAGGAGCCTTCGTCCGCGGCGGTTGCGGGGGCGAGCTTCAAGCCGCGGCTGACGAGGTAGTCCACCACTTCCTGAATCGTCTTGCCCCCCTGGACGAAGTCCTGGAAGCCGAAGTGGGCCTTCGCTTCGCCGCGTTCGAGTGCGATGCGGGCGTCGTTGAACTCGCGGATGAACCGCTTGCCTTCGAGGTACTGGATGGTCGGCACCTCGTTCACTTTCTTGACGAGATTCGCCTGAGTCCGGTCAAGTTCGTTGCCGAGATCGCGAAGAGCGTTCGCATCGACCTTGCCGTTCTTGGCTCCATTCATGAGGTTCTGGGCCAGCGTCTCGATGGTCCGCCGTTGCTCGGCGCTCATCAGGTCTTGCAGGGCGGCCGGCCAAACCAGCTTGCCGTTGTCGCGGAGCAGGCCCATGTTCCCCATGCCGGCCGTCACGTTGAGGCGGCGCAGGATGTCCTCGCTCAAAGGGATCGGGTCCATCGACACCTTCTTATTGGGATGCTTGCGGGCATCATCCAACAGGATGTTCAGTGCGGTGCCGTTGAGGATTTCGCTCGGCGACGAGTTCGACAGAATCCGCTTGTGGACCTGGCGAGCGATCTTCATCTGCTCTTCGGTGTAGGTCGGCGTGTTGGCGGCTTTGTAGAGTTCGAAGTCGAACCGCTTGCGCTGGGTGTCGATCGCCGCCTGCATCGCCTGCTGCCGCATGATGCGGGCTTGTTCCTGGCTGGTGATGACGTTGCCGAAGGCCTTGGCCATTTCCGCCGAGCCGTAGAGGGCGCCGCCGGTCGCGCCGAGACCGTTGCCGAAGAAGAACGGGTTGTAGGGGTTGCCCATCCCGGTGTCGTACGGGTTGGTTCCGATTCCGCCTGGGGTATAGGGATTCGCGCCCGTCTGATAGGGAGTGGCGCCGCCTGGCGAAGCGAAGGGGGTATATGGATTGGCCCCCATGCCTACCCCGTTCATCCCGTTGACGGCGCCGCCGGGGTTATAGTACCTCGCCATCTGCATGTTGTACCAGTACTGCTGCGGCGAGATGAAGTACGGGTTCCCTTGTGCTTGTGCGGACGAGGCGAGGGTCAGGACGGTCCCCAACGCCAACCCGCCGATGCCCAACCGAGTTCGGAGTTCAGACATGGAGTGCCTCAATTCTCGAAAGTGCGTCGCCGGAAAGCGGTGCGATTCAACGGACCTATTTTATCCTAGTCCCTGAGCGCGAAGCGCACAAGGAATCGCTTTTCGTTTAAGGATGCCGGAAAAGCAGGCGAGGTTCCAGGGGAACCACGAAACGCGAAGCGATTTTCTCAAGTTCGAGGTCGGCGACTTCGTTGCCGCTTCTCTATCTTGACGAACGACAACGGCTATAAGTTGGAGGCTGCTCGCCTTTGGGCCGCCTGCCTGTCGGCCGCTCGCTGCACGAAACCATTCGCGACCCACGCGGGGCCAATCGACAGAAAGAGGATGGCCAGCCAGACGCCTCCCAAGATCGACCAGAACCAACCCCACATGAAGTGCGGCGTGGGCGTCTCGTGGAAGATGACCCCAGGGGGCGGAACGCGGTCAACGATCGTTTCGACGCCCTCCATGGTGAGCGTGCGATAGACGAAGATGGAATCGACCCATTCCACGTAGACCCACGAATACCCTGCGTACAGCGAGATTCCGATCAGCCAAAGGCCGGAAAGCACGACCGCCAGACGGAGCCAGCCGTTCACGTGTCGAAACATGCGGTCCTCATTCCGTCCCTTTCGACCCGATCGCCCGAGCAGGATGCGGCCCGCTCGTTGCCTTGCATGCCCCTTTGCATGCCCCTGATGGGTTGCTCGCCGTTGCCCAGCCATCGTAGTGAGTCCTTCGTCAATTGCAGCTGGCCGACCTTGAGTTTTCGAAGAAGGTCGCGTGGCGACTTGACGCGTTTCCAGGGGGTAACGAAAAAGGGCAGGATTTGTGCCAAGAAACGGCTTGGGCCGGGAAAGCACCCATCCCGGTCCGCGCCGAGAAGGTCGGATTGGAATGGGCGCTTCAACCTCGCCGTCCTCCGTCGTACACTGATGCTCATGATCGTCACCATCGATGGTCCGGCCGGGGCGGGGAAAAGCAGCGCGGCGAAAATGCTTGCGCGGCGGCTGGGATTCGACTTTCTCGACACCGGCGCCATGTATCGGGCCGTCACCCTTGCCGCACTCCGGGCGAATGGGCCGCTGGACGACGAGGCGTACCTCACCAGCCTGCTTCACGACATGCGCCTCGATCTGCCGGCGGGCCATGTGATGCTCAATGGCGAAGACGTCACTGGGCTCATTCGAACCCCCCAAGTGACGGCATCCTCGGGAAAAATCGCGGATAGCCGAGTCGTGCGAACGCAGCTCGTGAAGCGGCAACGCGAGATCGCGGCGGGACGCGACATCGTTTGCGAAGGGCGGGACCAGGGGACATTGGTCTTCCCGAACGCCGAGGCTAAGTTCTTCCTCGAAGCCTCCGACGAGGAACGAGCCGAGCGGCGCCATCGCGAATTGCAGGCGAAAGGCGAGGCGATCACCTTCGAAGAGATCCTCGACTCGCAACGGCGCCGCGATGCTCGCGATGCCTGCCGCGATATTGCCCCGATGAAGGCCGCTCCCGATGCGATCCGCATCGACAGCACGGCGATGTCGCTCGAGAACGTCGTTCGCATGATGGAAGAAATCGTCCGGACGCGAGCACAAGCTTCCGAATGAAATGGTGGCGGAGATCAGCCGATGAATCAGGAAGTGGCCCCGCATGATCCGTTCGCACCCACGGCGGCCGCACGACTCTGGTTCGGGGCCTGCGCTCAAGTCGCGGCCGCGGTGTCCGTGCTTGGCTTCAGCTATCGCTATGAGGGGATTCGAAACGTTCCGAAGTCGGGCCCGCTGCTCGTGCTCGCCAATCACCAGAGCTTCCTTGACCCGCCGATGGTGGCGCTCGCCTTTCGGCGGCATCTCGTCTTCTTGGCCCGCAAGACGCTCTTTCGCAACATGTTCCTCGGTTGGCTTTTCCGCAGCCTCCATGGCGTTCCGATCGATCAGCAAGGGGTCGGCAAAGAAGGCATCCGCACGGTTTCCGAACAACTCAAAATGGGCAAAGCCGTGCTGGTTTTCCCGGAAGGGGCTCGATCGCCGAATGGGCTTATGCAGCCCCTGAAGCCCGGCATTCATCTGCTCATTCGCAAGACGCGGGCGCCGATCCTGCCGATCGGCGTCGCCGGGCCGTATGACGCCTTTCCCGTGCATCAAGCCATCCCCAGCTTCGCGCCGCTATTCCTGCCGGCCCGCAAAGGGACCTGTGCTGTCAGCATCGGCAAACCCTTCGAGTCCGATTCCCTTGCCGACATGTCGCGCGACGACGCCTTGCAGATCATCTCCGACCGCATCTCGGAAATGCAGCAGCGTGCCGAAAAGATCCGCCGCCGCTGACCCGGGAATCTTCAACGTGACTCATTCGAATCGGTAGAAGTAGGCGTTGCGTGCCATGCTTGGGCGGGGCCCTGGCCGGGGCCGGCGAACTTCCGGCTTTCACCGTCCAAGCATGCCCCTAGTAGACAAGACGCTCGGAAGCTTCGCAGGCGTATGACGACGGAGCCGCGCACTCATGGCGGGCGTTGCCCGCAACCCAAGGGGAAGGGATAGCGGGGGAAGACAAGTGGCGTGTCTCGGGTTTAGGATGGTTTTGCCGATCGTCCACCGCCGAGAGCACGCCATGAAATCTTTTCTATCGCGGTTCGGTTCCCTCGTCCTTTTCGTTTTGTCCGGCTTCGATCGTTTGCGGTTTCGCGGCCAATCCCGTTTGCTCAATCATGCTTCGGGCGTGCACAGCTATCTTTGGCAGCAGCGTATTCTTCATAAGAACTTTCCCGCTCATGCCCAGGAACTGACCGACTCCTTGGTCAGGCAGACCGAGAGGGCGGCTCAAGAGCAAGGCGTTCCGTTCCTGTACCTCAACAGCCCCGAGATCGACAAGGAAGCCAGAGCGCTCGAACTGGCTCGCCAGCACTCTCTAAACGCGTCGTCGGCAGACGCGTCGTCGGCTCTACCCTTGGAACTGAAGCATTTTCAGGCAAGCGGGGTTGGAAATCGCCCCGCTCACCCGTCATGATGGTGGCAGCGCAAATCCTCTCGGAGTGTTTCCCATGCGATGGGCCTGGCTCGCGGCGATCGGTTTCCTGGCATTTGGTCCTCTTCCGGGCGCCCATTCGCAGTCGAAGGATCTCGAACTCCTCGGCAAAACCCGCGGCGAATGGATCGACATTCTCAAGTCGCACAAGGAGGCCAAGTTTCGCCGGGCCTCGATTCTGGTGCTCGAAGCGTTCGGACCCCGCACGGTCGGCATCACGGGCGCCCTGATCGAGGCATTGGAAAAAGAGCCCGATCCGGAGCTGCGGCGGGAGGTCGCGCTGGCGCTAGGCCGAATGGGACCGGACGCCAAGGAAGCAGCCGGGCCCTTGGCGGATGTCGCGAAGAAAGACAAGGAGGGCGTCGTCCGGGCCGCGGCACTCACGGCGCTGGGCGGCAAGATGTTGGATACGGTTCCCGACTCCGCGGGGTCCGTGTTTGTTCATGGCTTGAAGGATCCGTTTCCCGCATCGCGGGCTGCGGCGATCGACGGACTGAAGAACCTGGGGGACAAGGCTGAATTCGCATTGCCGCAGGCGATGGAGTTTGCAGGCAATCCGAAGGAAGAACGCGTTCCGCGCGCCGTGGCGCTCGGCATCGTGGGCCGGGTGGGAACGGACGAACCGAAAGCGACGCAACTTTTGATCGCGATATTGCAGAAGGCGGATGAGCCTTCGCAGCTTCGCGTGGCCGCGGCGGAAGGTTTGGGGCGCATGACTGCGAATCCCAAGGATGCCGTGGAAGTGTTGGCCGCCGTCGTGAAGAACAAAGATGCCGCTCTGCGATTGACAGCTGCCGCGTCGCTGGTTCGCCTGGGCGCGGTCAGCAAACCCGCATGGCCCGCAGTGGTTGCGACCTGGAAGGAAGCCGACTCGGCGGCCCGGCATCAGTACATCCGTTTCGCGGGCATGTTCGGCGAAGAGTCGAAGGAAGCAGTCGCGAAGCTTGCGGAAGCCGCCGAGATGGACGTCACGACGGAAAACCGCCTCGCGGCGTGTCAAGAACTGGAGCAACTCGGCTCCAAGGCCGCCGACGCTATCCCCGCGTTGATGCGCGTGGCCCAGGACGATCCGCGAATCAGCGTTCGCGAAGCCGCCGCGGAAGCGCTGAAGAAAATCCAGGCGAAGTAGAGAGTAGTCCTCACGCTCTGCGTGAGGTCAGCCGCGATGCAAGGTCAGCGACCGTGGAAACAAGTTTATTAACTTGTTTGAAATTCTCCGAACATCAATCCGACAAGTTAATAAACTTGTCGCCACGAAAGGCGTGTGCCGTCTGACCTTGGACCTCATGCGGTCCGCGATGCAAGGTCAGGCGAACGTGGAAACAAGTTTATTAACTTGTTTGGAATTCTCCGAACATCAATCCGACAAGTTAATAAACTTGTCGCCACGAA
>JAIEPT010000082.1 GCA_019748295.1 Gemmataceae bacterium
TAGTGGACGCCCCATAGGCTACGCAAGGTAGCCGACTTCGCGGCAGGAGTCAGCAGGAAAAGGGTCCTGACACCTTTTTCCTTCGTGCAAATGCAGCTGCATCCAGGCGCCTTGCGTGCCTTGGCTCTCCGCCCTCAGGTGGAGCAATCTGCAAGAATTTCTTAAAGCGATTCATGGTTATCCTTGCCAAACAATGTCGAATTGGCGAACGCGAACGTTAGCAAGCCCTACCTTATCGTACAGATGATCTCTGATGTCCTTTTCCACTGCGAAAGAAAAGGCGAAGAGAAAAGGGGCCCCAGGTGGACATTCATCTTTTCTATCGCCGCTATTTCTTCCGGCAGCCCTCCCGGCTTCGCGGCGGACAGCGTCAGCCAGTCCTTGCCGCTATCGCGGTTCCACGTAATGCGCCGTCAACCTCGCTGCAAAATCCGTCGATAGAAAAGTTGCATGCCCCTTTTCCGTCTTGCCACCAGGACGCCGAAAGGTTGTGGCGCGATCGGGGTGGATGCGGCCTTCCTGGTGAGCTCTTTCAGAGTTCGCGCCTCCATGGGCTGGGTCTACCCAGGGTAGCTCGCTGCGCTCGCAACCCTGGGCTTTGCTGGGGATCGCTTACAGCGATCAATGCCTTTCAAGCGTCCTGACAAAACTGGTGTCTCATCCCCCTGTGCTGCCACATTGGCACCAAACTTTCCTTTGCCGCCTTCTGCACCTTCGCTGCTAATGCTTTCTGAATGGCGACTTGCGAACCGGCTGCCACACCCGGCACGCTTGTTGCATCCGCACGCCGCAACTATACGAACGCTGATTCCCTGCTTCGCGGGGACTTCCGCTTTTGCATCGCGGGAAGACACCTAGAGCATTTAGGCGCCCCCGAACTTGCGGCGCCTTCGTCATCTTCAAGGAGTACGCGGAATGGGAGCAAAGCAACTGACTTACGCTGACGAGGCCCGTCAGAAGTTGCTCGCCGGCGTCAGCAAGCTGGCTCGAGCTGTCCGGGCTACCCTCGGCCCCCGCGGCCGAAATGCCGTCATCGACAAGGGCTGGGGAAGCCCCACCGTCACCAAGGACGGCGTCACCGTCGCCGAGGAGATCGAACTCGAGTGCCCCTACGAAAACATGGGCGCTCAGCTCGTCAAGGAAGCCGCCAGCAAGACGAGCGACGTGGCCGGCGACGGCACCACCACCGCCACGGTCCTCGCTGAAGCCATCTTCCGCGAAGGCCTGAAGTCGATCGCCGCTGGAGCCGATCCGATGGCGCTCACCCGCGGCATCACCAAGGGCGTGGAGCGCGTCGTCGAAGAGCTGAAGAAGATCGCCGAGAAGATCGACGACAAGGACGACAAGGAAATCGCCGAAGTCGCCACCATCGCGGCCAACAACAACCGCGAGATCGGCGCCAAGCTCGCCGAGGCGATGAAGAAGGTGGGCGCCAGCAACGGCGTCATCACCATCGAAGAAGGCAAGACGGCCGATACCGAAGTCGTCGTCGTGCAGGGCATGCAGTTCGACCGCGGCTTCCTGTCGCCGCACTTCGTCACGAACCAAGAGCAAGTGCTCGTCGAACTGGAAAACCCCTACATCCTCATCTACGAAGAGAAGATCAGCTCCGCGAAATCGCTGATCCCGCTCCTCGAAACCATCTCCAAGAACAAAGCCCAGGTGCTCATCATCGCCGAGGATATCGAGGGCGAAGCCCTCGCGACTCTCGTCGTGAACAAGCTGAAGGGCATCCTTCAGGTAGCCGCGGTGAAAGCTCCGGGCTATGGCGATCGCCGCAAGGCCATCCTTGAAGACATCGCCGCCCTCACCGGCGGCAAGGCGATCTTCAAGGACCTCGGCATCCAGCTTGAGAACATCACGCTCAAGGACATGGGCCGGGCCAAGAAGGTCCGCATCGACGCCGAGAACACGACGATCACCGAAGGCGCCGGCGACAAGAAGGCCGTCGAAGGCCGCTGCGAAATGATCCGCAAGGAGATCACCCGCACCGACAGCGAATACGACCGCGAAAAGCTCCAGGAACGCCTGGCCAAGCTCGCGGGCGGGGTCGCTCAGGTGAAGGTGGGCGCGGCGACGGAAACCGAGATGAAGGAACGCAAGGCCCTCTACGAAGACGCCCTCCACGCGACCCGTGCGGCGATCGCCGAAGGCATCGTTCCGGGCGGCGGCGTGGCGCTGCTGCAAGCTCGCAAGGCCATTGCCAGCCTCAAGCTCGAAGGCGATGAGGCCATGGGCCTGCGTTGCCTCGAAACCACCCTCGAGATGCCGTGCCGCATGATCGCCGAGAATGCCGGCATCGACGGCTCGGTGGTCGTGAACACGATCCGCAAGAGCAAGGAAAAGAACTACGGCTACAACGCCCTTACCGCTGAATACGGCGACCTCCGCAAGGCGGGCGTCGTCGATCCGGTGAAGGTGACCCGCTCGGCCCTGCAGAATGCGGCCAGCGTCGCCAATCTGCTTCTCACCACCGAGTCCATCGTCGCCGACATCCCGAAAGAAGATGAGGGCGGCGACCACCACGGCCATGGCGACGACCACGGCGGAATGGGCGGCGGCATGGGTGGTATGGGCGGCATGGGGATGGGTGGCATGGGCGGAATGGGCGGCATGGGAATGGGCATGTAAATCCGAGCGGTTAGCCGCGATGCGAAGCGGAGCGCGGGCGTCGCGGCTGACCAATTGAATCAATCCACTGGGCGACGCTCGCGCTCCGCTTCGCGTCGCGGCTAACCGAAATCAACGATCACGAGGAATTCATCGATGGCCAAGGCAAGCACCGCATCTGCAGCACCGAACATCCGTCCGCTCGACGACCGCGTGGTGGTGGAACCGCTCGAAGCGGAAGAGAAGACCGCGGGCGGCATCGTCCTTCCCGACACCGCCAAGCAGAAGCCCCAGCGTGGCCGCATCGTCGCGACCGGCCCGGGCAAGCTCCTCGATAACGGCCAACGCGCCGCTCTCGCGGTGAGCACTGGCGACGAAGTCATCTACGGCAAGTACGCCGGCAACGACGTCGCGATCGAACGCAAGGAATTCAAGATCCTCCGCGAAAGCGACATCCTTGCCAAGGTCGTGAAATAAATCCCGACCGGTACAATGAGGGGGCGTATCGCCTCCTCATTGTTCCCGTAGGAGTTCGCCATGGGCACGAAGGTCATCCGCTCCGTAATGTCGAATTTCGAGCGGGACCGCAGGCAAAGGGAGTTCCTGTTAGCGGTCCAGAAAAAGCACATGCCTCAAGATGCCGACATGGCAGTGGCAATCAATCTTGACAATGGCGAATTCCTGCTCGGCGACCGCTGGCCCAAACTGCTTCATGAATTTGATGAGCGGTGGCCCGGAGCGCCGCATTACTTGGTGCGAGTCGACGGCAGGCCTGTGGTGCGGTTGTCGTGAGAAACTCGCTGAAAACTCAACTCGATGTCATTGGGACTCGCGGTCGAATTACCGTGGAACCAGTCATCGACACGGGCTTCGACGGTTACTTGACGCTTCCCGCGGCATTGGCCAAAGACCTCGGCTTGATCCTGTGGAATTTCGTCGAGATGAAACTTGCCGATGGTTCCGTGCACGTCGAGTTTCTGTTTGACGCGGAGGTCGAGTTCCTTGGCCAAATAAAGCCCATTCAGGTTTTTGTTCTGCAGTCGGATGAATGCCTTATTGGAACCGAGTTGCTAGACGATTGTCAGCTTGTAATCGACTTCCCAACCCAAACAGTCAATCTTTTCCGCTCGACGTCAAAGACAAAGAAATAGAACCTCAACTGGAGTGGATACGAATATGGCCAAACAACTGCTCTACACCGACGACGCCCGCAAAAAGCTGCTGGCCGGAGCCGACAAGCTCGCGCATGCCGTCGGCAGCACGCTCGGCCCCACCGGCCGCAACGTCATCATCGAAAAATCGTTCGGCGGCCCCACGGTCACCAAGGACGGCGTCACCGTCTCCAAGGAGGTCGACCTCGCCGATCCCTTCGAGAACATGGGCGCCAAGCTCGTCAACGCGGTCGCTCAGAAGACGAGCGACATCGCCGGCGACGGCACCACCACGGCCACCATCCTGGCCCTCTCGATCTATCAGGAAGGCCTTCGCAGCATCACCGCGGGCGCCAATCCGATGATCGTGAAACGCGGCATCGACAAGGCGGTCGAAGTCGCCGTCGCCCAGATCGAGAACATGTCGAAGAAGCTGTCGAAGAAGGAGGAGATGGAACAGGTCGCCAGCATCTCCGCCAACAACGATCCCGTCATCGGCAAGCTGATGGCCGACGCCTTCGAGAAGGTCGGCAAGGACGGCGTCATCACCGTCGAAGAAGGCAAGACCTCCGACACCACGCTCGACATCGTCGAAGGCATGCAGTTCGATAAGGGCTACATTTCCCCCTACTTCATCACCAACCCCACGGAGATGAAGACGGAACTGGAAGACGCCCTCATTCTTATCTACGAGAAGAAGCTGTCGAACGTCCGCGACATGCTGCCGCTGCTCGAAAAGGTGGCCCAGGCCGCCAAGCCGCTGCTCATCATCGCCGAAGACGTCGAGAGCGAAGCGTTGGCCGCTCTCGTCGTCAACCGCCTCCGCGGCATCCTCAATGTCTGTGCCGTGAAGGCCCCCGGCTTCGGCGATCGCCGGAAGGCGATGCTGGGCGATATCGCGGTCCTCACCGGCGGCCAGTTCATCAGCGAAGACCTCGGTCTCAAGCTGGAAAACATCGACGTGGATCAGCTCGGCAAAGCCCAGAAGATCGTCGTCGAGAAGGAAAACTGCACCATCGTCAATGGCGCCGGCAAACGCGACGCCATCAAGAAGCGGATCGATCAGATCCGCGCCCAGATGGAGCAGACCGAGTCGGAATACGACAAGGAAAAGTTCAGCGAACGTCTCGCGAAGCTCGCGGGCGGCGTGGCCATCGTCAAGGTCGGCGCCGCAACCGAAGCCGACATGAAGCAGAAGAAGGCCCGTGTCGAAGACGCCCTGCACGCCACGCGTGCGGCCGTTGCCGAAGGCATCCTGCCGGGCGGCGGCGTGGCCCTGGTTCGGTGCATCAGCAAGGTCGAAGAGCTGGCGAAGAAGCTTGAAGGGGACGAAAAGGCCGGCGCCGAAATCGTCGTCCGCGCCCTCGAAAAGCCGATCCGCATCCTCGCTCAGAACACCGGCCTCGACGGCGCGGTGATCGCCGACGACGTCAAGAAGCAGAAGTCCGACAACGTCGGCTTCAACGCCAACAACGGCGAGTACATCGACATGTACAAGGCCGGCATCGTCGATCCCGCGAAGGTGACCCGTTCCGCCCTGCAGAACGCGGCCAGCATCGCGGGCCTGATGCTGACGACCGAAGTGATGATCACGAAGATCGACGGCGACGTGCCGCAGAACAAGGTCTCCGGAGCCATCCGCTAATCGGATGCGGCCGTAGAATAGGACTGACGACCTCGCTAGGGGGCGAGGGGAAGAACGGATCGCCTCCGCCTTCCCCTCGCCTCTGTTGGTTCCGTGCAACGATCGGCGAGCGGCCGGCGTTAGCCGTCTGGTAAGTCGCCTGTAAATGTCTCCTGACGCACAACGAGAGACTTTTACGCACGACTTACCAGCCGACTAACGTCGGCCGCTCGCCCGCCGATCGCTGGAAGGCTGCGAATGATGACCGAGAAACGCGATTATTACGAAGTCCTCGGCGTCGCCAAGACGGTGGGCGACGAAGAGTTGAAGAAGGCGTATCGCACGCTTGCGATGAAGTTCCATCCCGACCGCAATGTCGGCGATGAGGAAGCGGCGGTTCGTTTCAAAGAGGCAGCCGAAGCCTACGCCGTGCTCAGCGATGGCGAGAAACGGCAAATCTACGACCGCTACGGCCATGCGGGACTCAACGGCGCCGGCGGGTTCGGCGGATTCAACTCCGACGATTTGGCCGAGGGCCTGGGCGGCATCTTCGAGCAACTCTTCGGCGGCGGCGGGCGACAACGCAAACGCGGGCCGCAAGCGGGGGACGATCTGGGCCTTCGCATGGAGATCGACCTCACGGAAGCCTATCGCGGCGTCCGCAAGACGATCACTGTTCCTCGTCATGAAGTGTGCAACGAATGCACCGGCTCCGGTTGCCGGAAGGGATCGAAGCCTTCCACATGCAAAACCTGCAATGGCCAGGGCGTGCAGGTGTTGTCGCAGGGTTTCTTCCGCGTCCAGCAAACCTGCCGCAGCTGCGGCGGCACGGGCAAGATCATCGCGGACCCGTGCGTAACCTGCCGAGGGGCGGGACGCGTGAAGGTCCGCCGCAATCTCGATGTGCAGATTCCGGCCGGCGCCTTTAGTGGGTTTCGATTCAAGCTGCCGGGCGAAGGGGAAGCGGGCGATCCTGGAGCGCCTCGCGGCGATCTGATCATTGAGGTGCAAGTCGCCGAGCATAACCTGTTTCGTCGGGATGGCGACCATCTGCTGATCGAAATGCCGATCACATTCAGCCAGGCCGCACTCGGCGGGGATCTCGAAGTTCCCACGATGGACGGCCCCGAAACGCACCACTTCGAAGCCGGCGTGCATAGCGGCGAACAGATTCGAATCGCGAAAAAAGGGATGCCGAGCCTTCGCACCGGCCGCCGCGGCGACCTGTATGTGCAGCTCCGCGTGGAGACGCCTAAGCAATTGACGAAACGCCAGGAAGAGCTTTTCCGCGAATTGGCGGAGACCGACGCGAAAAACGTGTCGGCCCACCGGAAGAGCTTCTTCGAGAAAATCCGCGACTTCTTCGCGGGATCGGAAGAGAAGGAAAAGTAATGGTTAGCCGCGACGCGCAGCGGAGCGCGGGCTGCTTGCCATGCGATGATTGGGTTCGCTGCCCGCGCTCCGCTGCGCGTCGCGGCTAACCGCCAGTCGGAGAGAGAACGCCATGAGCGAAGAGAAAGCCACGGCCCCCGAGGCCGCCAACATATCGCCCGAAGAACTCGCCGCCTTGCGCAAGCAGGCCGCCGAGCGGAACGAGTATCTCGATCTCGCCCGCCGCACGCAGGCGGAGTTCGAGAATTATCAGAAGCGAAGCAGCAAGGAACGCGACCAGGAACGCAAATACGGCATCGGCTCGCTGCTGCAAGACCTGCTGCCGATCCTGGACAACCTGGAACGCGCCCTCGGCGCCGCCCAGCAAGCCAACGAAACCGGCTCGCTGGTCCAAGGCGTCCAAATGGTGCAGTCGCAGTTTTTGGAGCAGCTCAAGCGCCAAGGCGTGACGCGTATCGACGCCGCCGCCAAAGCATTCGACCCGAACATCCATCAAGCCGTCATGCAGCAACCGAAGGATGACGTGGAAGCGAACACCATCCTCCAAGTGCTGGAAAACGGCTACATGATCCACGATCGGGTATTGCGTCCCGCGAAGGTGATTGTGTCGAAGTAAATTGAATTGCAAATTGCAGATTTCCAATTGCAAATTGCAAATGGTAATGCAAATCAAAGCCCAGGGGCGAGCGCAGCGAGCTCCTGGGTTCATGATGCAGCAACCCAGGAGTTCGCTACGCTCGCCCCTGGGCTTGGTTGGATGTGTATCTCTTCACTTTGCAATTCGAAATTTGAAATTTGCAATCTGAATTTATGGTGCAGTTCCCTGCACGCGTTGCACGGTGTTGTCCGGCTGCATGCGGGCCAGGTCGAACGAGGTCACGCCCTGCATCCGCTGCCGCTGAAACGCGACGCTCGACACATTCGGATTCGCTTCGGGCCGGCTCATTGAGAGCGTCAGCTTCACATTATCCTTCGGATAGCGAAGCTCCATCCGCGTCGGGACGATGCCGCCTTTCATGGGGTCGATTTCGACCTGCAGGATGCGGGCACTCGCCACTTCCTTGCCCGTGGCGTCATCCAGCAGTAGGTGCTCGACGACTTGCGGGTTCGGAGCCGACTGCACCCGGCGATGCATCACGATCACCTTCCGCATCGGCTGCCCTTGCGGCGAGGTGATCTTTTCGGTGAGGCGAATCTTCTGGTTGTCGTTGTCGATGGTCCAGCGTTCGGGCGGGCCGAAGTTGGCCATGCCCATCGTCTCCATCACCCATTCGGGCTGGAACGGGAACGGCAGATTGCGAACTCGGCCCTCCTTGAAATCCTTGTACGACGCATAGAACTGGTACGGCGGATTGATCTTGCTCGACCAGAACCAGAACTCCTGATCGTTCGACCCGATATCCACGACATCGCTTCCGAGAGCCGAGGCGCTCATGAGGAAGTTGCGCGGCTGCTGAGCCATCATCTTCGCCCGCAGATGCGGCGCGATGATCGAGCCCTGGTCCACCCTCACATCAATATCCGTACAGCGAAACCCCTGCACCCGGCTTGAATTGTCGTTGAGATACATGATGAGCGACGCCACCGACGGCACGCCAGGCAGCGGACTCTTGTCGTCTTGCTGCTGGCGATCGCGATTGAGGAAGTTCCAACGAAACGTATCGCAACCGATGGAAACGGCCGCGAGGCAGACGCCGAAAGCCAGGGCGAATCGTTTCATGAAAGCGTCCTTATGTTTTCCTTCGAGAGCAGTCCTCACGCTCCGCGTGAGGTCAGCGGCGATGCAAGGTCAGTCCCGGCGTCTTCAAGCAACCGTCGTCTGCCATCACATCGCTGCTGACCTCACGCGGAGCGTGAGGACTACTCTCAATTCCAGCCCAGCACTTCGAAGACTTCCTTCTGCGTGGCCTGCAACTGCTCGTCGTCGAGCCGCGGGTTGAGCACGCGGAGCTGTTCGCCGGTTCGCGGATGCCGCAGCACCAGCCGTTCGACGCCGTCTTCGAGCACCGATCGCTCGAAATGGTAGCGTTTGCGGCGGATCAGGAGCAAGGCCACCACGTAGCGGAAGGCCGCCTTGGCGGGATCGTCCTGAGTCTGCAGCCGCTGGAAGCACTCTTCCAGCAAATCGTCGTCGAACCGGGGCTTCGCGGATCCCGTTGCCGTGGGCACTTTGCCGGCCCAAAAGCTGAACGCACCTTCGGGCGGCCCTTGCCAACCTTCCGGCGCATAATCGCGACGAACCAGGCTCCCGTCTTCGTCGAGGAGAGCGGTGAAAAATCGTTCGCCCGGCTGCAACTCGCGCCCCGTCACCGCACAGCGGCGAGTGGGCGGCCCAATCCGATAATCCGTCATCATCTGCCTTGCCCTCGAAGGAACTGCGACAAGGCGCACTGTTCCATCCTAAGGGGACATCCGCTTTTTCTTCGGTCCAATCAAGGGCAATGCGCGAAAATCGCCTCGAGTTTTGGGCCGGATTTGCCGACAACGCCGAGTTGGCGGATTGGGAGGCCTGGCGGAACTTCGGCGGAACCCGGTTAGCCGCGACGCGCAGCGGAGCGCGGAGAGGGGCGCCACGCGATCGCATGGCATGCAGTCCGCGCTCCGCTGCGCGTCGCGGCTAACCGGGGCCGTCTGATACACTGCCATCATGGTACGCGTCGCCATAACTTTGCTGTTCGCCTGCGTCCTGCCCCTCGGCGCACAGGAACCGCCGCACAAGTCATTCGTCCTCCCGTTGAAGGATGGCCGCTACTACTCGCTGCACGATTACTGCAAAGCCAGCAACGCCATCTTCGGCACCGGCTATCCGCTCGATAAAATCCCCGATGAGGAACGCGAGATCACCCCGGTCGAGCGCCTTGCCGTGCAGGCGCTGCTGGGCAACCGCGTACGCATCACCGCGAATCAGCTCGTCATCCAATTCGAGGATGCCCAGGATCCGGAAACGCGCCGCGAGCAACGGCAGAAGGTCGGCAAAATCCTCGGACTGAAACTGGACGCCTGGCCTCATGGCAAAGGCCTCGACGTGCCCGCCAACTTCAAGGCGGGCAAACGCACCTTTCTCTTCATCCATGGCCTCGCCAGCGACATCGACGACACCTTCGGCGGATTCATCCCGGAATGCCGCGAGAAGGGGATCCAGTGCCTCACCTTCGAGTATCCCAATCAGGGCCCGATCATCGAGGCGGCCGAGCGACTGCGAAGCGACCTGCGAAAACTGGAACGCGATCATCCTGGCCTGAAGCTGTCGATCATCGCGCACAGCATGGGCGGACTCGTATCTCGCTATATGCTTGAAGTGGGCGAGCCGCCTGCAAGCGTCACCGACCTCGCGACGCTCGGCACGCCGCATCATGGCTCACGCCTGGCGAACCACTTCGAGCTGTTCCACTTCGCCCGCACTCTTCTTGCCGACAGCACCGAACGCCGCATTCGCCTAAGCGAAGGCCTCGGCGAAGCGGCCATCGACCTTCGGCCCGGCAGCAACTTCTTCGAAAAGCTCGATGCGGCGGGCCTCAATCGCCGGGTCCGCTATCACGTGGTCATCGGCGACAAAGGGGCGGTCCGCGCCGGCGAGTTGGCACGCTGGGAAGAAAAGTTCGCCGCCGCAATTCGCCGACGTTCGCTGCGCGTCGAAGAAGAGCAACGCCTGATCGCCGCGTTTTCGAATCTTGATGAACTGGAGAGCGGCAAAGGGGACGGCGCCGTCAGTACCGCCAGCGCTTCGCTTCGCGGCGCCTATCGGCAACGCACCTACCCGCTCACGCATGTGGGCCTGGTGCTCGGCGGATCGGAAAATCCCGTCTTCCGCGACTTGCTCGCGGATTTGCCGTAGAGTGGTCCTCACGCTCCGCGTGAGGTCAGCAGCGATGTGAAGTCCGACCGCTTTTGTTTTCGTGGCGACAAGTTTATCTAACTTGTCGGAATGGGTTGCAAAGCGGTCACTTCGAACAAGTTAATAAACTTGTTCCCACGGCCGTCTGACCTTACATCGCCGCTGACCTCACGCGGAGCGTGAGGACCACTCTCTAGAGACCCGCCTTCCGATGGCCCAAACGCTGCTGCCGCTGGTGACGATTCGCCGCGAGATCGACGCGGAATTGCCGAAGGAGCGCCCATATCGCCTTTATGAAGTCGAAGACAGCCGCGGCGAAGCGGGCATGTCGTTGCGACGCATCGCTTACGTCTTCCCGAAATTTCGCGACCATCGCTGGGCGCCACAATTCTTGGAACGCCTCCATCGGCTCCGCGAACGTCCTCTGCCGTACGTTGCTCAACCGCTCGAAGCGATTTCGCTCGTAGACGGCAGCCTCGTGGTTCTTTTCCACCCGTGGACCGCGGCAGCGGATAACAGCACCACCACGATCGAGACGCTTGCCAAGGGGCTCGCTTCGCTGCACGCAGCCGGCCTCGTTCATGGAGCAATCACGCCGAATGCCGTCTGGCGATCCGAAGGCGGTGCCGCGTGCCTTGGCGACGTCCTCCTCGGCTCGCTCGGCTTCTGGTCCTCGGGCGCCTTCATGCATGCGAAATCGGCCGAGTATGCTCCGCCGGAGTTCGAGGGCAAAAGTGCCGCCCCCACCTTTCGTGGCGACCTTTACTCGCTCGCCAAATCTTCGCTCCAATTGCTCGGCATTCCGCACGACGATGCAAAAGCGATCGGCAGACTCACGCGAGAACAACACTCGTTTCTCGTACCCATGCTGGAAGCCGATCCTGCACGCCGCCCTGCCAGTGGCGCCGATGCGTTGCGTAGGCTCGACGCATTTCGTTCGAATCGCCGCCGAATGCGCGCTGGCATCGTCGGGGTGATGCTCTTAATCATGACATCGCTCGTCGCGTGGCAATTTTCGAAAACTCGACAAGCAACGGATGCCGCGCTCATCGCGGATCAAAAACGAACGGACACGTTCCACCAACTCGAAACGCGTCATCGCGAATTTGCCGTTCTCGAACAGCAACGCAACGACCTCGAACGCAGACTGCGAGCCGAGCAAGAAGCGAACAAGCAATTGCTCGCTCAAGTGAAGAACGGGAAGGAACCCGTTCCTGCGAAGGAATCGCCGCTGCCGAAATCGCTCATTCGCCAGGAGGCGGAAAACTGGTGGCGGCGTAACGCTACAGACAAATCACTCAGCTTCGCCGACATGCGTCGCTGGGGCCCCGTGCTTCCCGAAGCGAGCGAGATGTATCAGCAATGGTGCGACCGCTATGAGTCCTATCCGAACGACTCGCAAAGCCCGGAGAACAAAGGCTGGTGGATCCGCCTGACGGCAGGCGGCGCGGCGACGAAGGAATACGGCAAGTCGCGGCGCATCACCATTACGGTGGACGACGTTGCCGTCAACTCATGGAAGGAAGAGTGGGCCGAGGCGGAGCAGCACTCCTACCCTCGCGGCGACGGCGACTGGATCCGCGTTCGCGGGTATGAGCCAGGGAAAAGAATCGGCATTCTGATCGAGTACTATTCGAGCCTGCTCGTGTACCGCGAAGGAGCGAAATCGGTATTCGACGGCCCCGTCGCGGTCTGGAAGCTGCACCAAGATCGCAAGGCGGGCAGCGACGCATTGTGGCTTGCGGTGGAGGTGGATTTCCCGAGAGGGTTCCCCGCCGTCGTCAACGTGCCGCTGACGAAGTTGGCTCCGTGATTCTGCTCCCCTCTCCCCTTTGGGGAGAGGGGCTGGGGGTGAGAGGCCCAAGCGGTGCTGAGTCTTGTTTTCTTCGCCGTGCCTTTCGTGGCGACAAGTTTATTCAACTTGTCGGAATGGATCATCGAAAGGCATTTCGAACAAGTTAGATAAACTTGTTTCCACGGTCGTCTGACCTTGCATCGCCGCTGACCTCACGCGGAGCGTGAGGACCACTCTACAGAGACGTTCGCATGTCCGATTCCGCGAAGAACTTGCTGCTCGGCTTTTTGGCCGCCGTCGTACTTATCGGCGGCCCGCTGCTGTGGTGGAATGCATCGCAGCCGAAGCAAGGTGATCCCGTCGTGCCGAAAGCCGAGGATGCGAAACGCGAAGAGGCGTTGCGCGAGAAGATTCGCACGCTTAGCGAAGCCGCTCGCAGTTTGGAGCAAAAAGCCAACTGGTGCGAGGCCGCGGGAGCATGGCAGAAGGTGCACGACGCGGTGAAGGATGCAGGCAATCCGGACTTTCTCGCCCTCGATCGTCTCGCCGCGGAGCGGAATAAAGCAGCGTGCGAGGAGCAGTGCAATCCGAAGAACCTGGTCAAGCAAGTCGAACTGAAGCCGGGCCCGAAGCAGCAGCCCCAGAAGATCGAAGCGAACGAACTGATCCGCTTCTACCCGGCAGGAAAAACAATCCGCTCGCTGGCCATCACCAACATGGACGGCAAAGCGAGCAACACCGATTGGGGTCTCAAGGGGGAAGCATCGTTCGTCCATTTCCTGGAAGCGCTCATCGAAACCAAAGTCGTCGCCAACGATGGTCAACGCGTGAAGTTCATCGTCAAGCTACGCAAGGTGACGCAGACGCTGGTCGTATCCAAAGAGACGCTCGAGCTAGCCCTGCCCCAGGCGCCGATCCTCGAACAGGCCTGGGCGGACGCTGCACTCTGGCGCCTCAACCCGGGCGTCGCCAAGTTGCGGCTTCTTTGGGAAGGCGCGAACCTCGTTGATCCGAATCTCAAAAAAACGCTCACCGGCATTGCCGAACATTTGAAACGCGTCGGTATCGCGGGTGGGCATCCGCAAGACGTGCAGATGCTGCAACAGCTCGACAAGACCAGCGGGCTCGAAGTGGAAGCCGAATACGTCAACGGCATCGGCATCGTCCGCCTCGAAGTGATCGGCGGCCGGCCCGGCAATCTCTTCGACGAGCAAGCCCTGAAGACTCTCGGCGACCACCTCGCCCCGCTCATGGATTTCCACCTATTCCCCAACGCGAACAAAGCCGTCGGCGAAAAATGGCGGGTGCGGGCGCAGGACATCCTCCGTGCGGCTCCGATCGACTTCAATGCCGAGATCGACGGCTTCGTGGAACTCGAACGCAAGCCCGACGACGCCAAAGACCGGGCCGGCATCGCGATCCTCGGCGTCGTCGACGGCAAGTTGCAAGCACAGGGCCGTGCGGAAGACGCTATTCGCCGCGGCGAGTTGAAAGTGCGGGGCGGCGAGCTGGAGTTTTCGATGCAGGACCTCTTCGTCCGCCGGGGCGAACTGACTTTCGATGTTCGCTCGACGTATGCTAGCCGCGACCATTTGCTGTTCCGAGCCGAGAACCTCCGCAACCTCCGCATCCGCAGCCGCTACGAAGCGCAGATCGCGAAGTGATCCCCTCCCCCTTTGGGCAGAGGCGTTGGGGGAGAGGGCGGTGCATGATCTTCATGATCTGCGCCAAGCCCCAGGGTAAGCGCAGCGCACCCTGGGGATCAACGCGCTATCAGAATACGCGGAGCGATCCCAGGAGCTCCCTGCGGTCGCCCCTGGGCTTGGGCTTGGCGTTTGCTTCAATAGCGGTGTCGCCTAGAGGACGCAACGATGCCGACGCTGCTTTACGCCGATCCCATCTTCCTGAGCCATGAAACCGGTCGGCATCCGGAGAATCCTCGCCGGTTGGAGGCGATCCGCTGGCGGTTGGAGAAGCAGGGCCTGATCGCTCGATGCAAAAAGGGCGACTTCCAACCGGCGACCATGGAGCAAATCGGCCTTGCTCATGATCCCAACGTGGCGGAAACGGCACGAAGCTTGTGCCGGCGCGGCGGCGGATACCTTGATGGCGATACGCCGGTCGTCCCGATGTCGTACGAAGTCGCCCTCGCCGCGGCAGGAGCATGCATCGCGGCCGTTGATGCGGTGATCAAGGGAGACGGCCGCAACGCCCTCACGCTCGTTCGTCCGCCCGGGCATCACGCCACGCCGTCGCGAAGCATGGGATTCTGCATCTTCAACAACGTCGCCATCGCGGCTCGCCATGCCGTGAAGACGCATGGGCTTTCGCGCGTGCTCGTCGTCGATTGGGACGTGCATCACGGCAACGGCACTCAGGACGTCTTTTACGCCGACCCCGCCGTCGCCTTTCTGAGCATCCATCGCTATGGACAGGGTTTTTACCCAGGCACCGGAGCGGAAGACGAAACCGGCACTGGCCCAGGTCTTGGCGGCAATATCAACGTCGCCGTGCGAAACGGCATCTCACGCCCCGACTACTTGTCCCGCTTCCGCCATGCCGTCGAACAAGCGGCCGATCGCACGAAGCCGGAGCTGGTGCTGATCAGCGCGGGGTTCGACGCGCATCAACGCGACCCGATCGGCTCGCTCGGCCTCGAAAGCGAAGACTTCAGCGATCTGACGAAAAAAATGCTGGCAGTCGCATCAACCCATTGCCAAGGCCGACTGGTGAGTTGCCTCGAAGGCGGGTACAATCTGGAAGCCCTCGGCGAGTCGGTGGGCTGCCACCTCGACGAGCTGCTGCATGGATGAGGCGGCCCGTTACGCGCTCCTTCTCGCTGCTTCTCGCTACTTCTTCACCTGAAGGAAGTTCGCTTTCCCTGCAAGCTCTTGGATCGGAACGACATCGACGTTTGGCGCAAGCGAATACGGTCGATCCCCCGGATAGACGACGAACAGTCGTTCAAGATGAAGGTCCTTTAGCGCGATGCGCATCGAGGAAGTCATCTTCGGCGCGTCTGTTCGCTTGCACTCGACGCCGAATCGCTTTCCGCGTTCGAAGAGGAGCAGATCGAGTTCGGCGCCTTGATGCGTGGCCCAGAAATACGCCTCATCCGGCTGAGTCGCTTTGAGCACTTCCTCAACGGCATATCCTTCCCAGGATGCCCCGACTTTCGGATGCGATTCCAACGTGCGCCGGTCGGGAATTCCCAACAACGCGTGAAGCAATCCGCTGTCGCGCACGTATATCTTCGGCGCCTTCACTTGTCTCTTGCCGAGGTTCTCGAACCAGGGCTGCAGCTGGCGAAGCATGAAGACGCCGGTGAACAGATCGAGGTAACGACGGACTGCCGGTTCGCCGACGGATAACGCCCTCGCGAGTTCGGCGCCGTTCCATGTTTGCGCGTGGTAGTGGGCGAGCATCGTCCAAAATCGGCGCAGCGCTTCGGCCGGTATATCGACGCCCAACTGAGGAAGGTCTCGCTCAACGAACGTCTGAAGGAACTGACGCCGCCATACGAACGACGCGGCCTCCGTCCTTGCGGAGTACGCCAGGGGAAACCCGCCGCGAAGCCAATGTCGATTCTGCGCCGAGGCCCCGAGGTCGCTGAGGCGGAAACCTTCCAACTGCACGATTTCGATTCGCCCAGCGAGGGTTTCGGAAGATTGGCGGAGCAATTCCGGCGAGGCGCTGCCAAGGATCAGGAATTTGGCGGACATCGGCTTGCGATCGGCCAACACGCGCAGCAGCGGAAACAACTCAGGCATCCTCTGAACTTCGTCAATGACGATCAATCCCTTCAGGTGACGAAGTGCGAGATTCGGCTCCGCCAATCTCGCGAGCGCCACGGGATCCTCGAGGTCGAAGTAATTCTGGGAAGAAGCCGGCACAAACTGCCGAGCCAGCGTCGTCTTTCCGCACTGCCTCGGCCCCAGAATCGCGACGATGCGGCTCCGCTTCAAAGCGGATCGGATGATCAACTCATCAGTTTCTCGTACAATCATGGGTCAATCGTATACCATGAAAATCGAACGGTCAACGTTAGATTTTCATGGTACGGCTTATGCGCTCGCGCAGACGTTCTTGAGGTCCGCCCGAGCTCCCTCGTAAGTCGTCGCGTACCCCAGCACCGTCGGATCGGGATCGATCCCCCAGGTTTTGCATGCCTGTCGGTAGATGTCGGGCCACCAGTTTTCGTGGCGGGTGAGGCCCTGCTCCTTCACCGCTTGCCAGTTGCTCAGGATGCGCGTCCAGCAGCGGTCGCCGTAGGCGAGGGCTTCCTTCCATTCGCCGATTTGCGGGATGTACCACTCGCGGCCAAGCTGGGCGTGGAGCACTTCGTCGGCCCAATCGAAATCCTGGATCGTGGCGATCAGCGGCACGTTCGACTTTTGGCCGACTTCCCATTCGTAGCGCTTGCCCGTCTTCGTCATGAGGCCCTGCTCGATGAAGTAGAGAACGGCATGGCGTTCGATCGGCGTGCATTCGGTGTTGAGCCGATGCGACCAGTTGAGGGTGATGCGAGCCTTCGTCCAATCGACGCCTAGGGATACGAAGCCGACTTCGCCCATCATCGCATGGCGGGCCTCGTCCCATAGCTGGCGCGACATGTCGCGGTAGTAGCCCCAGGGTTTGCCCTTCGTCTCCTGAATGATGCTCGCCATCATCTCGGGGACATCGATTTCGCGGAGCCGTTTGAAGAGCATCATCAGCGTCTTCGGCTTGGCGGGCATCGTCTCGTCGTAGAGGAACGCCTCGGCATTCACGGCCTGGTTCCACGGATCCTGCCAACGCTCGTCCCGCTTCGGCACACGGTCGTATTGGTATGGTTTGGCGGAGAAGACGCGCTCCGATGGCGGATCGCTGATCGCGGCTAACCCATCGATCGACCCGGCGGATGCGAGACATTGCATGAGAAACTGCGGCCAACCGGGCGTCCGCGCCAGAGCGGCCTCATCGATCAATGCGGCCACGGCCTTCTGGCCGAAGTCGATCATGTCGGCCAATTCGAGACGGGCGAAACGCAGGACGCGGCAAGAGGGGGCGTCGGTCAGCGGATTCGTATCGGCCTGATAGCGTTCGATGGCGCGGTCGAGTTCAGGGATCGCGAGGCAGATGCCGAGCAGCAGTTCCTCCGTCGTCGGCGCCGCGAGGATTTCGTCGAAGAAGATGCGCAACCCTTCATGCGGAACTTCATCCAACCCCAGCGGCGGCTCACGCATTTCGGCAATGCGGTCCCGCAACGCCTGGACATGTTCCGCACAAAGATACGCAAAATGCGAAAAGGCTGTCTTCAGTTCGTAGATCGGCTCCGCGGTAATGCGGGCAGTGAAAATCTCGTGCAAACGGACGAATGCGTAGTGAAATCGCTTGAGCCGAGCGACGCATGCTTCCACGGACAGCCCAGGCTTGGCGGCCTCCGCAAACGTCGCGATGCCGGCGAGCGGCGGAAGGTTACGGTAGGTGCGATACGAATCGACGGTTACGGACATGTCGGCGTCCCTCGAATTGGGCGAACGCCGTCATTGTATTTATCGGTCGGCGATCACTTCCAGACGCGGTCGGGATGGAAGTCGCTGTCGGTGAGATGAGCGGGGTACTGGAAGCGATCGAAGCAGTAGTATTCGACTTCTCGCTTCTGCTCGTCGAGCGAGACGATGAGGACCGGCAGACCGAGGTCGCCGTCGAAGAACCAGAGGCGTTGGCCGCCGTTCGGGAAGACCGATTCGGACTTCGCGGGAATCACCTGGAAGACGCATTCGACCTTCTGCTCGAACTCAGGTCGCTTGAGCAGGCCGACATAGCGGAGCGACGTCTGCGCGCCGGTTCGGGTGTGATCGTCCACCAGCTTGCCGAAGCGTTCGACGAGGTTTTCGATGCCGGCCTCCTTGATCGAATGCCGTGAGCGGTTGCGGACCATCATGCTGTCGGGCGCGACGCGGAATCGCTGGCCGCCGGGAAGCAATGGCACATCGCCGGAGGCGGTTAGCGTGTGGATCATGTTGTCGTGTTGGCCCTGGGCGTAGATGACTTCGCGTCCCTTGCCTTCGTTGCCCACCCATTTCATGTGGACGGAGAACGGCGTCTGGCGGAATTTGCAATCGATGACTTCTTCGGGCCGTGATTTGCCGTTAACGGATTCGCGGCGCCGCATCCGAAGTTGGTACGTGTCCATGAGCGCGACGCGGCGAACGGCCTGGCGATGCAGCAGGCGGAGTTTCTCGTCCTGCGAGACCGGTTCGGCCTCCTGGCTGTTCGAGAGAGGAACGGCCGTCGCGGCGAGGGCAGGCATTGCGGCGGATTGAGGCTGGGCGGTTTCCTCCGCGGAAACCAGGCGAAGCTGAGCCGGCGCGGGGTTATACCCGGCAGGCGGATCGACAATGCAGAGAGCCTGCGGAATCGGCGTCGTTTCCCGGGCAGCCGCTTCCTTGGATGCGGCGTTCTCCACATCCGGCAGATTCGCTGATTTGGCGAACGGAGCGTTGTGCGAGAAGCGCGAGCCCGCCGAGGTCAGGTACTGGCCATTGAAGCCCATGCACCCAGCCATCGACGCAACGCAGGCAAACAGCGCAATCGAGCGCGCGACTCTCATGACGGCATCCGTTCCGTTTCAGAGCGCAGAATCGGACTCATAGTGTCGTTATCGGCTGCGAAAAAGACCAACTGGAGGAAAAGCCGGCAAATCCCGCACAGTCGTTAACGTGGGAGGAGTTTTCGCATCTTTGTCAAATCACTCAAAGCCCAGGGGCGACCGCAGGGAGCTCCTGGGTTCCAGACCGCGCATGCAATTACACTTCGGCGACCATTCCGTCGGGATAAAACGTTTTGCAGATGGATGTCGCGACGAACGTCGCGTTCTGTAGGGAACGCCCTCCGCGGCGTTCCGCCGGACTGGACGCGTCCGATGGTTCGTCATCCAATTCGCAGTCCTCTCCCCCCCCGATTGCAGCGCTATTGAGCAAGCGGGGATCAGGGATGGTGGACGCGGCTACTCGGACGCGTCCAGTTCGGCGGAACGCCACGGAGGGCGTTCCCTACAGGACGCGACGTTCGTCACATCCATCTGCAAACCGCCTCGAAAGCAGGGATGGCTTGAGACGAGTTACTTGCCCGCTTCCACATTGAGGATGCGGGCCTTGGGAACCGAAAGGTCCACCTTGATGAGCGATTCAGTCGCGGCTTCGCCGACGTTGCCGGCGAGATCGACGGCTTCCACCTTCACATGAAACTGGTACGGCACTCGCTCCGGCATGTTCCAGATGAAGCGGCTCGTGTTCGGGTGCTTCTCCACGATCGGCGTCCAGGGGCCCGTCGGCGTTTCGGCGAACGAAATCGTGATCGGCTCGCGGCCCAGGTTCTTGTCTTTGGCGACCCAACCAATGGCGAGTTTCCCCTTATCGACGCCCTGCCCCACCAACACGCTCTGCAATTGCACGACCGGTTTCGTGAGGTCCACTTCGATCCAGAGCTGAGGCAGATCGCCAATCTGCGGCGGCCGATCGCCCAGGCCGACGCCGCTCTTGGCGACAAGAGAAATGCCGTAGACCCCTTCACCCGCGACCGGGAACGAAATCGGCGCCGATGACGCGCCTGCCTCGCCGCCTCCGAACGTATTGGGATACTTGTTCCACGTCCGGCGATCCATCGTGTACCAAAGTTCGATGGACGCGACGCCGGAAGGGCCCACATCCTTGAGATCGTAATTCAGGCTGATCCGCTTGGAATTGACGTAGCGCCGCTCGACGTCCGGGTTGTCCTGTCCGGTTCGATCCGGTGCGGGATTCGTATCGCCGTTGAAGCCGCTGCGATTGGGGCCCGGGCCGTTGGCGTCGAATCCGCCGGGACCGGAATTGAATCCCGGCGTGGCGCCGACGCCGCCTGAAGCGGCCTTATCGTTAAACGGCGTGCCTGGCGTGCCGTTCGGATTGATGGAAGTCGCCGCTTCGGCGGAGTTCTTCGCCTTGTCCTGCACCTGCATGCGCACGTCGATCGGCCCAGCGCCTTGCGGAGCCCAGTAGACCTGCGTCGCATTGGCGGGGATAGGCACGACGTTCCACCGGCCGCCGCCGACGCGATACTCGAGGCGTGCGGAATCTGGGGAGGTCATATCGACATTGTCGTCCACGATTTCCCAGGTCACGCCCACGTCGCTGCCGCGGGGTTGCAACGGGTGAAGCGAAACCCGAGGCGCCACCGTGTCGATGACGACGCGCAGGCTTGGCGGCGCGTTCTGCATGGACGACGGGTTGAGGCGTCCTTCGAAATCGTTGGTTTGGACGGCGAACCAAATCATGCCGTCGCGATCGCTGCTGAAGGGGAAGTTTTTCTGATTCGCCTCGGCCTTCGCCGCCGCCTGCCAGGTGCGCCCCTGGTCGGTAGACATGAAGAGCGTGAGTGCTTTGAGCCGGGTTTCGGCGCCGGGAGGCAGATTGAAGGGAACGCGGAAGTCGCGTTGCCGCGAATAGATGACGCCGCCGAGCGCATCCTGGGCGCGGGCCGTGTTCGCCGAAGCGAAGGCCGACGCCAAGAGGAGCGTCATCGTCACCGAGTTCCGCATGGTGGTTCCTGGTGCTCGGCGAGAGGCCGGGCGACGCCGTAGGCAAACCCGTCCCGCGGCCCCGCGCTGCGGAGTCTCTGGGTAAGATCGGCAACGCCGCAAAAGCGACTTGAGCGAAACCGGGAGAATGAAACAAGAAGGCCGCTTCTATGTAGCCCTCTCGCTCCGCGAGAGGTAAGCGGCAGCGAAGCTTGCAACGGCATGGCATTCATCCGCTTACCTCTCGCGGAGCGAGAGGGCTACATGGAAGCAGAATCATCGTTTCAGCCAGCGGTCGAAGAACTTGTACGACGCATCGCGCGCATCGTCGGGGAAGTCGTGCCCCGCATTGGGATAGACGGCCGAAAGTTTCTCTTCCGCTCCAAGCAACCGAAAGACGGGTTGAGCAGCTTTCACGCACTCCTTGACGCCGTCCACATCGAAATTGTCGTCCCGCACCGGAGCACTCGCCAACACCGCGCGCGGAGCGATGGCGGCCAGCACCTCCGTGAAGTCGAACGGCATCTTCTCCGGCTTCGCCTCATACACGCTTTTGATCCGCGGCATGTAGCCCGCATGGCTCCATCCGGCGAGGTTCCCCTTCATGTAGCTGCGGAAGCTGCAGAAGCCGCAGTTGGATACGGTCGCCTTCACCCGTTCGTCGAAGGCCGCGAGAAACAGGCTGTTGTGCCCGCCCAGCGAATGGCCGATGACGCCGAGTCGATCGCCATCCACCTCGGGCAGCGACTGCAGCAGATCGAGTCCGACACGGTGATTCCAGATGCCCAGCATCGTGGCGCTGACGAATCCGTTTTCGTAGGGATCGAACTTGTACCCGCCCGATTTCACGTAATCAGGGCAAAGCGCGACGTAGCCGCGTTCGACGAGATGGATCGCGTAGTGCCGATCTTTCTTGTCGCCGAGGCCTGCGGGGATGCCTTTGCCCAGAGCGAGGCTGGTCGGATGCAGGCAAAGGATGCCGGGCGTCTTGCCGTTGAGTCGAGCGGGAATGAAGAGATACGCCGATACGCGGTTGTTCTTGCCGGCCGCGTAGGTCAACGTCTTGCGAATGTAGGTCGTCGTCTTCACGGTCTCGGTGACGTCGACCGCGAGCGGAACCTTCGCCTCCGTGGGCATCGGGCCCATCGCCTTTTCCATGTTCGCGAGGATGTGAGCCCGCCGTTTCCGCCACTCTTCCGGCGTGCGGATCGGCAGGTCTTTGTCGCCGCTCTTGAGTTGCAGCAGGTCGAACTTGTCCGGATAGAAGGGCGCCTCTTGGGCCGGCAGCACCGGCGTGCAGCAAAGGAGGAGCAGAAAAGAATGAGTCATTCGCATGCGGGTTCTCCAAAGACGACGAGCGACAGCATACCGCGTGGAACGACTAAAGCCGCATCAGTTTTTGCAGCATCGCGGCGGCTTGATTTGCAAACTCGGGATCGTTGATGTGGAGATCCAACTCGATCAGCTGCACCATCGGGCCGATCCAGTTGCGGATGCTTTGGAACAACGCGTGGTCCGCCTCGGGCCACCAGAAGGGTTGCCCTTCGCGATCGATCGCGCTGACGCCGCGGAGCGGGATAAGCACGGCGGTCGGCCCTGAAGCTGCGCTCGCCTTCTCGGCGATCTCTTTGCCGAGCTTGTCGTTCTCCTCAGGCGTGGTTCGCATCAACGTGACGGAGGTGTTGTGTTGGTAGAATCGGCGATCTTCGAACTTCTCGGGAACCGTGTCGCGCGGGCCGAAGTTCACCATGTCCAGGGCGCCGAGCGAGATGACCTGTGGGATCCCCTTGATCGCAGCGGCCGTAAGTCGGTCCTTCCCCGCGCTGAGGATGCCGCCGACGAGTTCATCCGCCAACTCGGTTGTCGTTATGTCGAACACGCCTTGCACGAGGCCGTCGCGCACGAAGGATTCCATCGTCAAGCCGCCGGCGCCCGTGGCGTGGAAGACGAGCATTTCAAAGCCCGCCCCTTCGAGCGTCTTTTGAGCGGCGCTCACGCAGGGCGTCGTCACGCCGAACATCGTCGCCGCCAGCAATGGCCGTTCGCTGGCCTCTGGCACGGCCGGCTTGTGCTTCACCATGCCCGCCATCGCATGGGCGGCATTGGAAAGGACCGTGCGGCTGATGCGATTGAGGCCGCTGATATCGACGACCGAATGCATCATGAGGATGTCGCGGACGCCGACATACTGCTTAACCTGGCCTGACGCGAGCGTGCTGACCATGAGTTTGGGGATGCCGAAAGGCAAGGCCCGCATCGCCGCGGTGGCGATGACCGTGCCCGCGGAACCGCCGAGGCCGAGGATGCCGTCCACCTTGCCTTGCTGATGCAGTTGAGCGACGAGTTTCGCGGCTCCCGCCGCGGCGGTTTCGACGGCTTTGCCGCGATCGCCCGCGCGGACGATCGCATTCATTGTTGTCCCCGCCGTCTTGAATACCTGTTCGCGCCCTACATCCGGCTCGAAAGTGGGAGGAAGCTGCGAACCCGCGTCGATGGTCAATGTGGCGACATCCAACGCGTTCAAGATATCGCGGACGAAGCGGAACTCGTTCCCCTTGGTGTCGAACGTTCCGAGCAGGACGACGGGCATGTTGCGTTCTCGCCAAGGAAATAGGTAGCACTGGTTGGGTGGCACGCCCCGAGTGGAGCGAAGGGCGTGGTGAAACGCCCGAAAGCTTATTGCAAATTAAATTGGGCGTCAGCACCTTTTCCCACGCCCTTCGCTACACTCAGGGCGTGCCGCCCGAGTCACCGGTGCCACCAGTGGCGGCTACGATGCCTTCGGCTTCAGAGTCGGCGGCGGCGGCGAGCGGAAGGGTTCGAGCTTCTTGGGAAACCGTTCCGGCGCGTTGACGAAGTTGTGGTGCAACGCCTCAGCCATCATCTCGCGCAGATCGGGATGGGATCGCCAGATGAACTGGTTGTTGCGTGCGATGCTCACCTTCTTGTCCGCCTTGCTCTCCGCGAACTTGGCTTCCGCTTCGACAAGTTGCACAAAGATGCGGTTCGATTCGTCCGACTGATCGCGGAACGCCAGCACCGCGGCTTTGCCGAACTTTCCGAGCGAGCGATAGGGGACCGGCCGCTCGGCGCGATCGAGTTCCTCGAAGAGTTTCTCGGCATCCGCGAGATCGCGCTCCTTGAGGTAAAGCACGCTCAGTTCGATCGAATACTTGACCCCGACGGCAACATCCAAAGGCGTGTTCGGCTTGATGTAGTCATGCACAAGCCGAATCAGGTCTTTCTCATGCTCGCGCTGCGGGTTGGCCTTCGGAGGCTCAACCAATACCTGTCCTGGAATCATCGGCACGGACGGACCCGAAGCTGCGCCGACGCCGTTCCAGAGCCAACCCAGCATGAGGCCCCCGACCAACGCGACCGCCACGCCCGCAACTCCCATCCACAAGGCAGACGACGAACGCGGCGGCTCCACGATCGGAATCATCGGCGACGAATTGGCGCCCGACATCGATAGTCCGATCGTGCCGCTCTGCGATCCCGAAGGGGAGCCGACCAGCAACATCTCGCGGACCTTCGCGATATCGCGAAGCACCTCGCGTCCCGTCTGATATCGCTCCTCCGGTTTCTTCGCGATCATCTTGTGCACGATTTGGCACAACTCGATCGGCAGATCGGGGCGAATATCATTGAGCGGCGCTGCTTCCTTTTGCACATGCTGCACCGCCACCTCGAAGGGCGTCTCGCCGCGAAAAGGCGGATGGCCGGCAAACAGGTGGTAGCAAGTGATGCCGAAGGAGTAGATGTCGGTGCGGTGATCGATGTCCTTCTTCCCCTCCACCTGCTCGGGGCTCATGTAGAGCGGAGTCCCCATCGTGACGGCCGAGCCGGTGAGGCTCGGGGTGGCTGCGGTCTGATCCTCGAAGCGGCGCGATAGGCCGAAGTCGGCGACCTTCACCTCCCCCTTGCGGGTGATGAGGATGTTCTCCGGCTTGATGTCGCGGTGGATGATGCCGAGTTCGCTAGCTCGCTGAATGGCGGACGCGACCTGACTCATGATCCGCAGTCCAAGATTCGCGTCGGGCGGGCCTTTTTTCTCGATGAACTCGCGCAGCGTTCGGCCTTCGACGAACTCCAGGGCGATGAAATGCTTGCCGTCCATCTGCCCGATGGCGTGAATCTGCACGATGTTGGCATGGGTGACTCGGGCGACGGATTCGGCTTCGCGCTGAAAACGCAGCAGTGCCGTCTGATTGGCAGCGAGTTCGGGCTTGAGCAACTTGAGAGCGACGTGTCGTTTGAGCGAGACTTGCTCGGCTAGATAGACCTGCCCCATTCCGCCCTGTCCGAGCCGGCGCAGCACGCGGTAATCGCCAAGCGTCGCGCCGGTAAGGTCGCGTTCCTCGGCCTCAGTGAACAAAGGATCGCTCAGATTCGACGTCGGATCCGCCATGACACCGTCCTGGATGCGCGACCCGGCATCGTGCCGAGCCGTCGGACTCATTAAACTCCGCGACGCGGCGAAACGCCAACGCCTCTCATGCGGAATTCATGCAGGCGAGCAGAGCCCGAGCGCCAGCGAGGGTCTTCTATGTAGCCCTCTCGCTCCGCGAGAGGTACGCGGATGAATGCCATGCTGCGGCGTGGCGTGCTGCCGCTTACCTCTCGCGGAGCGAGAGGGCTACATAGAAGACCCTCGCTTGCGCTCAGGCTCTGACGGAGCCGTAATGTGGTCACTTTCGTTTGCGCAGGTCGTTGAGGCTGTACTGCGAACTGGTCGTGTTCGCATGGCCGGCGAAAAGATGCTGGCCGTCGGCGGAAAACGCCAGCGACGTCACCTGGCTATCCACTTCGATCTCGGCGAGTTCTTCGCCGCGGGCACTCCAGAGGCGGAGCGTCATGTCCTCGCTGCCGGAAGCGAGCAGCGATCCGTCGGCACTGTAGGCCAACGCGCGGATCGTGCCTTCGTGGCCATCCAATTCGTCGAGCAAGGCGCCGTTTTCGGCATCCCACAGGCACACCGCGAAATCGACGGTGGCCGAGGCGAATCGTTTGCCGTCGGGATGGAAAGCGAGCGCGGTCGCTCCTTCGGCGATCGTGGCGATTTCGGCTCGTTCTTCGAGGTTCCACAGGCTGATGGCGCCGTTCGATCCGCCGGTGGCAAGCCAGTCGATGCCGCCGACCGCGAGAACTTTCCCCTGCGGATGAAACGCCAACGCCTGCACCGCCGCGCCTTCAAGGGCATCGGGGATCAGCAAAATCGGTTCGCCGTCGCTGGTGCGCCAAATCCATACGCCGACGCCGGTGGTGCTTGCCGAGGCAAGCGTCGTGCCGTCAGGCGAGAACGTTACCAAGGTGATCGGCTCTTCGGGGCCGTCCATCGCCACCTTCAGCGAACCGTCGGCCGTGTTCCACAGGCCCAGCGTCTTTTCGGCGGCGGTCGCAAGGAACTTGCCGTCGGGGCTGAACGCGACCATATGCACCGGCGAGCGTCCAGGGATCGCCAGCAAGTTGGCCTTGCCCGAAGGATCCCAAATGCGAGTCACCAGGCCGCCCGAATTGCTTGCCACTCGGCCGTTCGGCGCGACCGCGACGAAGGTCGTGGTCGTCGCACGAGTGCCGGCTCCGCCAATCGATTGACCGGTGGCGGAATCCCACACATGAATCAGGCGATCGCCCGTCGCGGCGAGCTTCTTGCCGTCCGCACTGAATGCGAGCGCCCGCACTTCGCTTTCGACTCCCGACAGCACATGCGTTTCTCGCTTCTGCTCGAAATCCCATACGCGAACCTTGTTCGCGGAGTCGGCCGTCGCCAACAGCGACCCGTCGTGACTGAACGTCGCCGCAGTCACCTGGGCGGAATGATTGTTGAGTAGGATGAGCGGTTGTTGCGTGGCCGTGTCCCAGACGCGTGCGGTCGAATCCCAGCCGATGCTGACCAACACGTTCTTCTTCGGATGCCAGGCGATGGCGGGAATGCGGTCGGTATGCCCCTTGAGCAGGCCGATGAGCGTCCCCTTCGTCAGATCCCAGAGCGAGATCAGCTTGTCTTCGCTGGCGACGGCCAACGTCTTGCCGTCGCCGCTGAAGGCGAGGGCGCTGATCGGCCTCTTGTGATGATCCAGCTTGCGAACGACATGATGCCCCGCGAAGTCCCAGTAGCGCACGCTGCCGTTGTCGTAGCCCGTCGCGATGAAGGCGGGATCCGGGTGGAACGCGAGTGCCGACACCCATGAATCTTGGCCCAGGGCCGTCAGGATGTTGCCGGACGACGTGTCCCACAGGGTAAGGTCGTTGCTTGCGGAGGCGAGGACGCGGGCATCGCGGCTGAAGGCCCACAGCGTTTCGAGATCGCTGAGGCGATGCCACTCGAGTTGCTGACCGCCGTCGATCTTCCAATGGCGGACGATGCCGGGCTCTTCCACCGACCAGAGGGAGCCGTCCGAAGCGAAGGCGAGCGTGATCAGGTCGCCATCGACATGAAGCTGCGGCTCGCCGAAGGTAGCCAGGCGCGTCAAGGATCCGGACGGGAGGGTGGCAGAGGGCATGGCGTGCTCGGTGTGTCTGCTGACTTCGTCAACCACTCGAAGTTTACACCATGAAGTGCCCCTGTCGCCAGTTCTGAGGCGCAACTTGAGCGGAAAATCCCGCCTTTGCTGATAAACCGGGAGGCGGGGGTGAACAATCGCTACCGCCTGCAAAGTTTCACTACGGGGTTAAAAGCCCAGGGGCGAGCGCAGCGAGCTCCTGGGTTCCAGACCGAAATCACGTCACTCTTCCGACACTCCGATCCCAGGAGCTCGCTGCGCTCGCCCCTGGGCTTGGGTGGGAGTGCTCCCCTTACAATGGGGGCATGGCCGAGTTCGACTTTATCCGTTGGCTGCGTCAACGCACGCCGAGCGATGCACGCGTTCAGGTCGGACCGGGCGATGACGCCGCGGTCCTCGCTTCGATCAATGCCCCGCTGATCGTCACCACCGACATGTTGATGGACGGAGTCGATTTTCTGCTCGCGGAAGTCGATCCGGTTCGCGTGGGCCGCAAGGCGATGGGCGTCAATCTCAGCGACCTCGCGGCCATGGGGGCGAAACCTTTGGCCGCCGTCGCGAGCGTCGCCCTGCCCCGCTCCGCCGATTCATCGCTCGCGGAACAGCTGCATCTCGGCATGACGGAGATGGCGACGAAGTACGATTGCCCGCTCGTGGGCGGCGACACCAACTCGTGGGACAAGCCGCTCGTAATCTCCGTCACCGCGTTCGGCACGCCAGGTCCGCAAGGCGCCATCCTGCGATCCGGCGCGAAGCCGGGCGATTGGTTGTTCGTCACCGGCTCCCTCGGCGGCAGCATTCTCGGCCGGCACCTCGACGTGAAACCGCGAGTTCGCGAAGCTCTTGAGTTGCAACGGCACGTGCAGCTTCACGCGATGATCGACATCAGCGACGGCCTTGCGGCCGATGTGCATCATCTCGTCGAAGAATCCGGTTGCGGCGTCGTCTTGGAAGCGGACGCGATTGCGATCCACGCCGACGCGCATCGCATGAATGAGGGCCGGTCGCCGCTTGAACATGCTCTCGGCGACGGCGAGGATTTCGAGCTGGCGTTTGCCGTTTCTCCCGAAGACGGCGAACTGCTTCTGACGCATCAACCGCTAGCCGCTTGCCCCGTCACTTGCATCGGCACATTCGTCGCGGAGCGTGGTCTTTGGATACAACAACACGGCCAGCGTCGGCCCCTGCCGCCGATGGGCTGGGTGCATCTCCTAGGGGAAAACGAGCCATGACGCGAAACGCCGTCGTTCTGCTGAGCGGCGGACTCGACTCGGCCACCACGCTCGCCCTCGCCCGCCGGGACGGCTTCGACCTCTTCGCCCTCTCCTTCGACTACGGCCAACGCCACCGCATCGAACTCGAATGTGCCGAGCAACTCGTTGTCGCGTTCGGAGTGAAGCGCCATGTCGTGATGCCGATCGATCTGCGCGTGTTCGGCGGATCGTCGCTCACCAGCGATTTGCCCGTCCCCAAGGATCGCCCCGCCGAGTCGATGGCCCACGGCATCCCATCCACTTACGTGCCGGCGCGGAACACCATCTTCCTTTCATTCGCTCTCGCTTACGCCGAGGTCGTGAAAGCGAGCGATATCTTCCTCGGGGTGAACGCCCTCGATTATTCCGGCTACCCCGATTGCCGGCCTGAGTATCTCGAAGCGTTCGAGCGAATGGCAAATGTCGCCACCAAGGCGGCCGTGGAAGGCAACGAGCAGGTCCGCATCCACGCGCCGCTCGTCCGAATGACCAAGGCGGAAATCATCCGCACCGGACTGAGCCTGGGCGTCGATTACGGCATGACCACCTCTTGCTACGACCCCACTCCCGCCGGCATCGCGTGCGGCCGATGCGATTCCTGCCAACTGCGTCGAAAGGGTTTCGCCGAAGCCGGCTCTCAAGATCCGCGCCCCTACGCCGTTTAGAACTCAGCGGTCCATTGGGAGGGCGAGGCGCTGTGCACAACTGTTGGAGGGAACTTGCGTGTGACGTCATCGGCTTCCCAGCCCCGTTCACGGGGCTTTCGCGAAGCGTCTAGGCCCGCCGTGGACGGCGGGTCACGACAGGCGAAACAAGCATCTCGCCAGGCCCGTTCGCGGGCCGAAAAACCCCGGACATGCTTGTCCGGCATTCCTGCAGTTCTGCCGATCCAAGAGGCTCCATCAGAAGACCTGAAATGGCGGGTATAGCTTATTCCCATGAAATTGCACGACATGAACGGGCGAGCGGATTCCCAATGCGCGGAAAGCGGTTGCAAATGGGCTCCTTAAACGTCGAACCAGCGCCCCGTCCCAATTGCTGCTTTTCCGCAGACGCGATTCCGCCGCGGAAAAACCCATCAATAACCGTCCGACAACAGCATATAAATAGGTTTTCTTAAACAACTGGATGTGAGGAAAACGTCGTCATTCGATCGAACTTGGCGCGCATCATGCCGTGGAGAGAACCCTTCGCTCACGTCGAGCGATGCCATTTGCCCGGCCGCCGGCATCGAGCCGATCGCGATATTCCGAAACGTGGGGAACGGCCTGGCCGGGCGCGAAAGTTTTCATTCAAGGAGTTCGAAATGCGTTTACGGATCAGCCAGTGGAGCCGCGCGGCGGCACTGTCCCTTTCTCTGGTGCTCGCCTCGGTGGGCGGACTTCACGCTCAAGGCGGAGCAGGCGGAGCCTCGGGAGGCGCCGGCAGCGGCGCTTCGGGCGGCGCCGGCGGCACGGGGACGACCACCCCGGGCTCCGGCGGAGTTGGCGGAAGCGGCACCGGCGGCACGATGGGAACGGGCGGAACCGGCGGAACCAGCGGATCGACCAGCCACGCTCAAGATCAGCGTGGATTCAACTGGGGCTGGCTTGGCCTCGTCGGCCTCGCAGGGCTCATCCCCCTCTTTACCCGCGGCAATGGCCATCACACGGGACACACCGGAACGAGCACCACCGGCCGCGGCGCCATGTAACAACGATTCGCACGCGATGGCGAGTTCCGTCAGGAACTCACCATCGCCCAATTCGTCACTCCCACGCGCCGATCTCGCTGCCGTCGGTTTGCTTCCAGTGGGGCAACCAGGTAAGGGCGACGAGGCGGACGGTAATGTTCGTCTTCTTCGGCTTGATCGTGACCTGCTCCAACTCTTCCTTCAGCGGGTCCAGTTGCGTTTCGATGGCGGCCACCTCGTCGTCGAATTCTTTCTTGATCTCATCTCTACGCTGCTCCAGGGCCTGCACATTGTCCTCGGCAATTCCCTCGTCCTGCACGTCCTTCATCGAGCGTGCAGCGCCTTTCATTGCGGTCGTCGCCTTGGAAATGTTCGTCGCCGACACCATCTTGCGGCTCGTGAAGGCGCCCAGGATCGTGCCGGCGAACGATAGGATCGCGGTGAGGCGGTTGTACCACTTCTTCGATTTCTGCTTCTCCACCATCTGCATCGCTTTGCGGATCCGCTCATCCAACGACTGAATCTTCGGAGCGTACTTTTGCCGAAGTTGCTCGGCGGCCTGATCGCGCTGCTCGCGGGCCATCTGCTGAAGACGAACGCGGAAATCGCGTTCCGTCTCGCCGGGCTTCGAGACTTTCCCCAGGCTGTCGCTCTTGTAAATCTCGAGCTTGAAGTTGCGATAAATATGCTCGGCGAACGAGCGTTTCCAGGTGTCGAAGTTCTTCGCCCGGGCGGCATCGGGAGCCAACGCGGAGTAGAGGCACTCCTCGGCCGCCGGCGATCGCTCGAGCGCTTCGTCGGTCAGTTCCGTCTCTTCGCCTTCGGTCCAATTGACGGACACCGCCCCTTCCCCGATGTCGGCGAACACATTCAGAGGATGCGTCAGCTCGATCTCCGCTTTCGCGTCGTTGAAATAGATTTGGCTGCAACCCAGGAGGCGAGGCCGATACAGCAGCTTCGCCCCATCCACGGCTTCCCCGGCGACCTTCGCGAAAAACTGCGGCACATCGGGGGAGAGGACAGGCCGCTGAACTTGGTGCTCATCGCCATCTGCCGACATGGTCGCTGCAATCGACTTGGCGGGGACAACCTGGGCGACCTCGCCGCGGATGGGGTCGGTGAGTTCCTTGATCTGCTGACGGGTGAGCGGGCCGCGCAGGTAGCAAAGCGCCCAGCGAGTCTGGAACACCACGGGGTGATCGTCGTGCACGTTGTTCATTAGGAACACGCGATTGCCCAGCGACGAGATCGTCCGCTCCATGTCCTGGCGATCGAATTTCACGCCCTGCGTCGTCGAAGCGCCTTCGAGGCCATCGAGCACGCGCAGCTTGTCCCGCTCCGTCTGCAATCGGCCGATGAACCAGGTGCCGCAGTTCGAGAGCCCCTTGTAGTCGATGTCCACGGGGTTCTGCGTGGCGAGCAGCATGCCGACGCCGAAAGCGCGGGCCTGCTTCAAGAGCGTCAGCATCGGCGTCTTCGAAGGCGGGTTTTTCACGGGCGGGAAGTAGCCGAAGATTTCGTCCATGTAGACCAGAGCACGCAAGCTCGTGGTGCCCGGTTGCTGCCGCATCCAGCCGAGGATCTGGTTCATCAAGAGCGAAACGAAGAACATCCGCTCCGAGTCGTTGAGATGCGCGATCGAGAAGATCGCGATCCGAGGCTTCCCTTGCGGCGTGTAGAGAATCGACTGGATATCGAGCGGCTGCCCCTCCATCCAGGTTTCGAAGCTCGGGGATGCGAGCAGGTTGTTGAACTGCATCGCCAACTCGAACCGCTCTTTGCCAGGAAAGAACGTTTCCAGGTCAAGCACGCCGACTTTGTTGCTCGGCGGCGATTGGATCTGCTGGATGAGCGCGGCGAGCGTCATGTCCTTTCCCGCCTTCCATGCCGTGGCGAAGATCATGGAGAGCAGAATGTGCTCGCGGCTCTGGATCGGATCCGCTTCGATGCCGAGCAGCCCGAGCAAGCTGGTGCCTGTCGTGTTGACGCGCTCGCGCAGCAGTTCGGAATCCTGCCGCAACTCAACCGGCGGCGAATCGAACGAATGCAGAATCGACACCGGCAGACCGGCATTGCTGCCCGGCGTGAAGATGCGGAAGTCGGCCGCATCCTTGAGCCGTTGGATGCGTTCGCCATCCTGGTCCCATTGACCCAGGCCTTTCTTCCATTGTTCCGCCTGCTCCTTCGCGAAGTCCTCCGGGGACAGGCCGCGTTTGCGGGCATCATCGGTGTTGACCCACTTCAGGAAATCGGAACCGCGCAACTCCGGAAAGAGCAGCATCAGGTTGGCGAGATCCCCCTTCGGATCGACGACGATGGCCGGGATGTTGTCGATGGCCGCTTCTTCGAGGATCGAAAGGCACAGGCCGGTTTTGCCGCTCCCCGTCATGCCCACGACGACGCCGTGGGTGACGAGATCCTTCGAGTCGTAGAGCAGGTAATCCTTCTTGAGCGTTTTCGCTTCGGGTTCGAATTCTTTGCCGAGATAGAAAACGCCCAGCTTTTCGTAAGACGGCAGCGCAGCGGACTGGGGCATGACGAGGAGTTCCCGGAGGGGGCGACGACGAGGGGAAAATCAGGGGCATTGTAGCGGCGCCCGGCCCCTTGGCGATGCGAAGGCGATCAACGTCAACACGGCGTGTCGATAATCAGCGTCACGGGCCCGTCGTTCATGAGTTCGACCTGCATGTCCGCCCCGAACTTGCCCGTCGCGGTCGGCACGCCAAGCGACTTGATGCCGTTGACGAATTGCTCGTAAAGCGGAATGGCGATCGCGGGCGGGGCGGCGGCGATGAAGCTGGGGCGGCGACCTTTGCGAGCATCGCCATACAGCGTGAATTGACTGACGATCAAAACACTGCCGCCGACTTCGACGACGTCGCGATTCATCTTGCCTTCGTCGTCATTGAAGATGCGCAGGCCGACGATCTTTTCCGCGAGCCAGCGGGCATTTTCCGTAGTGTCCGTCGGAGCGATGCCGAGCAGCACGAGCAGGCCGCGGCCGATCTCGCCGATCGTCGCCCCTTCGACCGTCACGCTCGCTCGAGTCACTCGTTGCAGCACGGCTCGCATGGACCGCCTCGTTCATCCCAACTTGCCCGCGTACGCGGCGTCCGACACAATGCACAGGGCGGACGTTCCTGCGATCGGACGACCGCCGAAAGCACGGATCGCTTCCCGAGCCAACCCGCCATGAGCGAATCGAAAAAGCCGCAGAACTACTCGCCCTATCAGCAGAAGATCATCCAGCGCTATTACGACAACGTCGGCGATCTCAGTACGGAGAAGCTCGCCGAACTCGTAGGCGAATTGTACCTGGCTGAAGGGAAGAAGAAAGAACGCGTCTGGAAGCAGACGGAAGACGCGATGCGCCGGCTCAAGGTGCCCGAGAGCCGCATCACCCATCTCATGACGCAGAAAAACCCCACGCTGATCGCGGAGTTGGTGAAGGAGTTGAACAAGTAATGTCGGTGCGATGCAGGTCTTCCGCTTGCGGCTTAGCGATCCGGATCGTCCAAGCGAACGCTAAGCCGCAAACGGAAGACCGGCAAACGGAAGACCGGCAAACGGAAGACCTGCACGCGGGACATGTGGGTTGTACGCATCCAGTCCCGCGGAACGCCACGGAGGGCGTTCCCTACAGGCAATTTCACTCGAAGTGGGTGTGCAGCAACCCGCGGAGTTTCCCGCCCAATCTCGCGATGGTCGCAGCAGCGGAGCGGCGGGCGGCGGGAGAGTCGGCTTCCGGCGACACCAAATAGGCGGCATCGGCGAGGCCGGTCAGCGGCGCGAGATCGTTCGATTGCTCGACGCTTGGCCCGTCGATCAGAATCAAGTCGTAACGTTCACGCATCCAGGCGACGATCCATCCGAGGGCTTCGCCACGAAGGGACGCGTCGATCTTCTGCCCGCCCCGGGCGAGCACATCGAGGTTCGCGATCGGCGAGGCGAGCACCGCTTGCTGAAGCGCGGACGTTCCGCTCATCGCATCCTCGATGCCCGTCTTGGGCGCCAACCCAAGCTTGGCGGCGAGGTCCGCCTGACGCACCTGCGCATCGATCACGGCAACGCGGCAATGGGGACGGCGCGCAGCGACCACGGCGAGGTTGAGAAGGCATGTCGAAGCGCCGACGTGCGGACGAAGACCGCTCAGCAAAAGGACTCGGCCCCCCTGCCCCGCGGTCCCTTGCAGCATGCGGTCAAGCAACTCGGCATACTGCTTCGTAATCGGATGGTCAGGCTGACGATACGCGATGATTTCAGGCGCGACTTCGCCGACTGGCGACGCCGCCTCAGCGGTTTCGTAGTTCACCGTCATCGGCTTCGGTTCGACGAACGTCGGCGCGTGGCGAGCCATTTCCTGACGCACCGGCGCATGCGGCGGCTGGAGTTTTTGCGCGCCGTGCTGAATCGCGAGCACATTGGCCGAGGCTTCGAACAGCTTGGGCCCGACCTCGACGAAAGACATTTCCTCCTGCTGCAACGTCCAGTCGGAGACGTGGACCTGATCATGGCGCGGAGCGGGCGCGGGCGCGGCTTGGGGCCGTTCCTTTTGGGCTTCGCTGATCTTCAGAATGTCGAGTGTCTTACCCATGTCGCAAATCCCTGCCGCTGGCTGTTCGATCGCTTAGGCCGCACGCGCTGCGGGGCTTCCCACTTCGAAGCTGGCCGCTTCCCCGCCAACCGTCTCGAACTCCTCTTCTTCCTCGGGCACTTCCAACCCGATGCTCGCGAGCGCTTCCATTGCGACTTCCGCATCGACGGCCGTTTCCACGGCATCGGCCATCGTGAGCGACTGATGGGCGGCCTGATTCAGCAAACGCGGAATGCCGAGGGCGCCTTGAGCGAGTACCTTGAGTCCCGATTCGTCGATGATCTTCTCGGGGCGCCCGCCGGAAACGCGAAGGTGGTGCAGCAGGTAGTCGAGCGATTCCTCGACGCTCAACGGCGTAAGCGTCGCGCGAACGGCGAGGCGTTGACTCCACGCCGCCATGTCGGGCCGAAGCAGCACTTCATGGATGGCGGACAAGGCGAGGCAAACGACCTGGAACGCCTTGCGGCCCCCTTCAAGGTTGCCCAGCAAGCGGAGTTCTTCGAGCAAATCCGCCGACAGGTGATGGGCTTCATCGAGTACGACGACGGTTCGCTTTCCTTCGCTGCAGTTCTTCAGCGCGAAGTCGGTCAAGCGAAGGCGGAGGATCTGTTCCCGATCATCGTCGTAGGGTTGGCCGAAATCGTAAAGCATCGCCTGCAAAAGCGCGGTGCGATTGGCGAAGTGGGTATTAGGTATGAAGGCGGAGACGACATTGTCTCCCAATCGTTCGAGAAGAACTTGCCCTAGCAGCGTCTTGCCCATGCCGGGATCGCCGGTGAGCAGCATCAGGCCTTCGTCTTCATGCACCGCGCGGATGAGCGGGGCCAGCGCCTGCTCATGAGGAGACGCCGGGTAATAAAGCGACACGTCCGGCACGGCCGGAAACGGTCGCCGATGCAGCCCGAAGCGTTTCTCCCACATGCAAGTCGTCCTCAAGCTCCCCAAGGGGAGAGGGCTGCTTCTTCTGACTCCGCTCTCTCCAAGGGGAGAGGGGCCGATTCTTCTGGCTCCCCTCTCCCCTTTGGGGAGAGGGGCTGGGGGTGAGGGGAGGAAACGGTGCTGACGCTTGTCCGTCTTCGATGGCGAAGACCAGGCCTCAGCACGGGATAGCCCCTCTCCCCTCTCCCCAAAGGGGAGAGGGGAGCAAAACGCCGATACCACTTAGCTAGATTCGGCAAGGTAAGCCTGCAAAGTTGAACAATTCGGCGAAGTCCGCCGGGACGGGAAATCGGGGAAACTTGGCAAATGATGCCGATTCGAGCGACTCACTTCTTCGGAGCAGGCCCTTCGTCTCGTTGGTAGATCGGCAGATAGCGATACTCGACCGTAAGGGTCAGTACGGCCAGTGAGGTGGCATAGACGGGGCCGTACCCTTCATTGGCGAGCCATGAGCCGTTGGTCTGCTGATGAGCGAACAGGATCTTGTGCATGTTGCCGCGGTGCAAGGTCCAATAGTTGTTGCCGAGTTGGAAGAGCGCCTGGGAGACGTAGTAGCTCGAATAAAAGAAATGCTCGTCGTTCCAGGCCAGGGGATGTTTGAGAAGGTAGGACCCCGCTTGCAGCGACTCCGGCGCGTGATGCAGTTTCTTGCCGACAAGCTCGAACCCGAGGATCGCCGTCCCGGTGCAGGCCTTGGTGATGCGTCCGCCGGGGAAGTAAGTAAAACCTCCGCTTTGGACGTCGCGGCAATTCTTGAGGAAGCCGACCGCCATCTCCATCCGCTCGACCGGCACATCGCATCCGACATTTTTCGCAGCCCGTAAGGCAAGCATCTGCCAACCCGTGACGCTGAGGTCCGCATCCTGCTGTTCGGGCTGATATCGCCATCCGCCTTGGTAGATTCCCGGCTGCGTTCGCTGAGCCTTGAGAATCACTTCCGCTGCCTTGACCAGCTTGGGCCGAATTTCCTTGGAGAGCTTCGCGTCGCACATGCCGACGGATTCGGCGAGCACCATCGTGCAGATGCCGTGGTGGTACATCGAGATGCCGCCGGAGCCTTCCATCGCGAGCATGCCGTTCGGCTGCTGCCGGCTCAGGATCCACCGAATGCCCTTCTCGACCGCGTCGCCGTGGGGCCCTTCGCCCGGAACATGGCCCGCGGAAAGAAACGCCATGACGGCGAGGCCGGTGATCGCGATGTTCTTCTCGGAAAAGGCACCCCAGGCGCCGTCTTTCTCCTGCATGTTCGCGAGGAAAACGAGAGCCTTGTCCACCGATTCTTCAAGTCGATCCTTCGCCGGCGGCTGCGCATGAAGGGACGTGGCCGCGAAAAACGCGGCAGCGATCCAGAGCACGAAGAAGGTCAATATCCGCAGCAAATGCTCATCTCGGCGGGGGATGGTCTGGTGCATTGTCGTGCGTCATCCGAAGTCGCACAAGGCGTCGAGCCGCGGGCCTTGCGGAGGCCAGAGTGGTCCTCACGCTCCGCGTGAGGTCAGCGGCGATGCGAGGTCAGTCCGCCGTGGAAACAAGTTTATCTAACTTGTTTGAAATCGCTTCGAAAACCAATCCGACGAGTTAGATAAACTTGTCGCCACGAAAGGCAGGTTGCGGTCTGGCTTCACATCGCCGCTGACCTCACGCGGAGCGTGAGGACCACTCGGGGCCGCGCTCGCGGGGGTACGACGGGTGATCGGCGCCAAGTTGCGGATCGCGGACGGCCGCGTACGTAATGGGCGTGAGCCCAATTCTCAGAAACCGCAAACGGAACAACTACCTAGTGCGGGAGACCGCAGTTTGTCGCGCCCGGCGACAGGCAATGCTTAGATACCAAGCAGCGGCATCAGTCTCTCGGTCCTTCGCCGAAAAAACCTGGTTTATAACATCCCTAAAATAAGCGACTTGCGGTCTCCACTCCCGAAGCGCGACGCGTTAGGCACACCGCTTGCTTTGGTCCTTCCCGTCGAGTTGGTGCTCCCGCCTTCGCTTCCTCTCTCCCGCCAGGCCCGCGCCTGAGCAACGTGCTTGTCGAACCGGTCGGATCGGTTCAATCACCGAGTTATGCCGGCGTTCCGTATTTGCGAGCATTCGCTTGCCCGCGAATTCCACGCGCCGACATCGGAGGAACTTCCATGCGTTACGAACACTGGCGACCCCGGATGGGCCTGGCCACCACCGCGTTTCTCGTCGCAAGCTTGCTCGGTGCGGTCGTCTGCTTTCAAGTTCCACGCCTTCTGGCCCCTGATGAACCGCAGTCGGCATATTCCGAATGCATCCCGCCCCATGACAAGGTGCACGACCTCGACCGCCTTCGGCCTTCGCTGACGCAAATCCAGCGTGCTGTTCGTATCGGCTCCCTGCCGCTTGAGGACGCCATCACCACCGTCGATGCCCTGGTCGCTGAAACGACGCTCGACGTCAGCATTCAATACTTCCCAGGCCGCGATCGCCGGGAACGGGTGGCGAACATGACGATTTTCTGGGCCATGTCCGACGCGATGCCCGAGGATGAACGAGCCAACGCGACGCGACGCATCAACGAGCAGTTCCGCAAGCTCTTCGGCTGCGACTCATCAATGCCGCACGTTTCGGAACCTGAAGCGGCGAGCAACTAAATCTCAGTGCGCGATTGTGCACCCTCTTGCAGACTTGGCCCCTGAACGCCACTAACCACAGAGCCACAGAGAACACAGAGAGTCTCCCGCGGAGGCCATGACATATTCGGCAGGCATTCCGAAAAGCGTGGAGACGTCATTCGATCCTCAACGATTTAGCAAGTTTCATGAACACTTTCTCTCAAGATTCGGGCCGATATAGATGTTCGCTTCCGAATCGCTCTGTGTCCTCTGTGCCTCTGTGGTTTGGTGTCTTTCCAACACGGCGTGGCGCTGCGGCACAATTGCGCACGGTGATCTAGACGAAACCACGAATCGAAACGTGAAGCCGAGGTCCGCTCGCCTGAGGGCAGCGACCGCCTCGGCGTCGCTTCTTTCCCCATTGCGTCGAATCCAGTTGCCCCGCGGCGGTTGCAGGCCGCATAATGAGGGAGTCGCTTCCCGCCGATTTCCCGGAGATTCCTTCATGCTCCGCCTTTCGTCCGCATTGCTCGCGGCTGCGGCCGTGTTGTTTGCCGCGACTCCTGCTTCCGCCTGCCCCTTCTGCTCCGAAGGGCGCGGCCCCACGCTCACGGGGGATTTCGACACCGCCAAGCTCGTGATGCTGGGCTCCATCGGACCTGCCAAACTTGCGGCCGGCGACGGCGAGTCCGCGACCGAGTTCACCATCGAGCAGGTTTTGAAACCTCATGACTTCGTGAAGGACAAGAAGAAGATCGTCCTGCCTCGTTTCATTCCGCAGACGAAGAACAAGTTCCTTGTCTTCTGCGACGTCTACAAGAACACCCTCGATCCCTATCGCGGCATCGAAGTGACGGGCGATGAGCAGATCGTCAAGTATATCGTCGGCGCCGTCAAGCTCGCCGAGCGGCCCGCCGGCGAGAGACTTCGCTACGCCTTCGATTACCTCAACAGCCCCGAGTTCGAGGTAGCCGTCGATGCGTATCGCGAGTTCGCCAAGGCGGATTACAAGGATTACATGACGATGGCGAAGTCGCTCCCCACCGAAACCATCGTCGGTTGGCTGCGCGACCCGAAGACTCCCTCCTTCCGCCTCGGACTTTACTCCTCGCTGCTGGGCCATTGCGGTTCCGAAAAGCATGCGGCCGTCCTCAAGGAGATGCTGGACGACCCGGAGAAGCGCCGCAGTTCGAGCATCGACGGCATCCTGGCGGGCTACGTGATGCTGCAGCCGAAAAAGGGCTGGGAGCATTTGAAGAGCGTGCTCAACAACCCGAAGGAAGAGTTCCTCATGCGATACGCCGTGCTCCGCACGATGCGCTTTCTTTGGGACCAACGTCCTGACCTTATCGACAAAGAAGAGATCGTGCTTGGAGCATCAGGTCTCTTGATTCAAGGCGACATGGCCGACTTCGCGATCGAGGATCTTCGCAAATGGCATCGCTGGGAAAAGACCGACGCGGTGCTCGATTTGTACGGCCAGAAAACGCATGACATTCCGGTGGTGAAGCGTGCGATCCTTCGTTTCGCTTTGCAATCGCCCAGCACGCGTGCCAAGACCTGGATCGCCCAACAGCGCCAGCGCGACTCCGACTGGGTGAAGGACGCGGAAGAACTGCTGAAGCTCGAAACCGACTCCACGCCCATGACGCCGATGGCGACGAAGGCCGGCAAGGAATAGAACCGGCAACGAATGCAGATGAAGGCGTCCGAACCGCATGGTTCGGACGCTTTTTTTGTTGTTACGGCACGTGGAATCCGGCTTGTCTCGCAAGGCCGTTTTGGTGACGATGTTGAGCCCTGAGCGATCAAGGACCGCCGAGGATTGCCGCGATGTTCCCGGTTCGCATTCTTCTCGTCTGCGTTCTTGCAGTCGCCGCAATCAATGTGGCACGGGCATGCTCGCTCTGCGCGCTGTCCGGCAAACGCCACTCCCTGGGCGGCGAACTGGATCGTTCGGAGTTCGCCATCTACGGCACCATCGCGAATCCTCGCTTCGTCACCGATGGCCGGCCCGGAGCGGGAGTGACGGAGTTCCGCATCGAGAAGGTGTTCAAGAACCATCCCGATCTGGGCACGGCAAAGACGATCGAATTGCCGCGCTATCTGCCGGTGCTCGATCCCAAGAATCCGCCCCGCTACGTCGTCTTCGGCGACTTCCACAAGGGGAAGCCTGACACGTTCCAGGGCTTTTCGATCCGCACCCCCGCCGTCCTCGAATACCTCGAAGCTACTCGGCCCCTGCGAAACGGCCCCCGTCTCGATGCCCTGACCGTGTATGCCCGATATCTCGATCATCCGGACCCGCAGGTCGCGGAGGATGCGTTCCTCGAGTTCGCCCTCTCGCGCGATCATGAAGTGCTGGAAGCGGCCAAGAAGGTGGACCTCGACAAGCTGCGAAAGCTGCTCGCCGATCCCAAATTGGATGCGGATCGGGCGAGTCTCTTCGCGTTCATGCTCGGAACCGTCGGACAAGCGCGTGACGCCGAGTGGTTCGTTCAAGTTCTGCAGAAGCCGACGCCGGAACAGGCACGCGGCTTCGACGGTCTGCTTGCGGGTTACATGACGCTCGATCCGAAGAACGGTTGGACCAAGGCCTGGGAAATCCTCGGCGATGCCAAGAAGCCGTTCGTGCAACGTTATGGTGCGATTCGGGCCGTGCGATTCTTTCGCAATGCGGACGCGAAAGCGCTGCGTCCGCGGGTCCTTCACGGCTACAAGCTCGGCGTGCTCGACGGAGAGTTGGCCGACATCGCGATCGACGATCTGCGGCAATGGAAGGCATGGGAACTGACGGACATCATCCTGGAGCAGTACGGCAAATCAAGCCACCGAACATCGATTGTCGAACGGGGCATCGTGCGTTACGCCCTCTGCTGCCCGTTGCCGCAGGCGCGGGCACTCGTGGAACGCGCACGGCGAACGGATGCCGAGATGGTTCGAGATATCGAAGACTCGCTTAAAGCGAACTAACGGTTAGCCGCGACGCGCAGCGGAGCGCGGACTGCATTCCTCCCCTCTCCCTCCGGGAGAGGGGCCGGGGGCTTACAGGTGTAGGTTTCTTGGTGGAGGCAGCGAAGCTTCCCCTCTCCCCCGCAGGGATCACGATTGCCCGTGCCGAACAGTGACCGCGGGGGAGAGGGTGGCCGAAGGCCGGGTGAGGGGAGCTTCGGAAGACTTGCCCTTTTTGACGTGAAGTAAAGGG
>JAIEPT010000152.1 GCA_019748295.1 Gemmataceae bacterium
AAACACCGCCGCGCCTCGAGCCCCGGCCGCCTCGGTCAAGCAGCTTAGTACCTCGCAAGAACGGAAATGCACCCCTCTGGCCGTCGCGCGAACTCGAACGCATGATGGCGAGGTCGATTCCTTCCGCGAGTTGCCGATGAAGTACTTTTTCTTTCACCTGATGTCTTGGCCCCATCTCCCGGCCGACTTCGCCCAGAAGCACGACTCCGCATGGATTTGGGTGCCCAACGAACTCTATGACCCGGTCCGCGGCCACGACCTGTATCGCGAATATCTCGACACGCTCGCCTTCGCGGATGAACTGGGTTTCGACGGCATCTGCGTCAACGAGCATCATCAGACGGCCTACGGTCTGATGCCCTCCCCCAACCTCATCGCGGCCGCGTTAACGCAGCGGACGAAGCGATGCAAAATCGCCGTCGTGGGGAATGCGCTCCCCATGTACGATCCGCCGCTCCGCGTGGCCGAAGAGTTTGCGATGCTCGATGTGATGAGCGGCGGACGGCTGATCGCGGGGCTAGTTATGGGAGGCGGGCCGGAATACTTCGCGTACCAGTTGGAACCGACGCAGGCTCGCGAACGGTTCCGCGAGGCGCTGGATCTGGTCGTCGCCGCATGGACCAGGCCGGGCCCGTTTACGTGGGACAGCAAGCACTACTACTATCGCTATGTGAACCCCTGGCCCAGGCCGTTGCAACAGCCGCATCCGCCGATTTGGATCCCCGGCGTCGGCAGTGCCGAGACGATCGAACTCGTGGCCCAGCGGCGTTACTGCTACATGGGCGTGCCGTATTTTCACCTGGATGTGTTTCGCCGGGTGTTCGCTCAGTTCCGCGCGGCGTGTGCGAAGGCGGGATATGAGCCGCATCCGGAGCAGATGGGGTGGGGCGTTCCGATCTATGTGGCGGAAACGGATCGGCAGGCCCGCGAGGAGTTCGAGCCGCACCTTTGGTACTTCGTCAAGAACCTGCTGAGCGGCATTCGCACGTCGCCGCCGGGGTACACGTCGCCGAAGTCGGCCCTGGCGATCATGGCGAATCAGAAGTATTTCCTGGCCGCCCAGGAGACATGGGACGCGGTGGAATCGGGCGGCTTCGCCATCGTCGGCAGTCCGACGACGGTGCGGCAGAAACTGGAACGATGGCAGAAGGAACTCGGCGTCGGCGTGGTGCTGACCGGGTGCCAGATCGGATCGCTGCCGCACTACTTGGCGCGGAAGAGCATGGAAATGCTGGCGAAGGAAGTGCTGCCGCACACGCGCGGTTAGCTTGTTGCAAGCCCCAAATTGACGTTGCTGAAGATTGGAAGGGCAAGACGTCTCGCCCGCCTCGCCCTCCCAATCACCTGAGTTGACTTGCTATCCTTCTTAGTTCAGTCGCTTTGGCTACGCCGCGGCGCGGACTGGCTCGGCAGCGGGCGCCTCGAATCGCAGGCGCGAGCCTGCGACGTAATCAGGGTTCAGCTCGATCGCGACCCACTTGCGGCCCAGGCGTTCCGCTTCCTGGCCGGTCGTATTGCTCCCCGCGAACGGATCGAGCACCGTCTGCCCTTCGTTCGTCAAAAAGCGAATGAAGAAGTCGGGCAACTCGGGCGGAAAACGGGCGGGGTGGATCGGCAAGCCGGCCGCACGGCAACGGAAGAGGTACTCGTCGTAGGAGCGCGTGTTCGGGATCGTGAGCACGTTGGACGGAATGGCGCCGCCGTTGTCCTTCTGGAAGCTCGGGCCGATGTCGTGCTGCGAAGGCCGTTTGGCCGGGCTGTAGCCGTCCTTGAGCAGCCGTTTCATCGATTTGCTGTAAGGAACGAGCACCTTGCGATTGTCCGCCTGCGGCTCCGTCGATTTCGAGAACCACCAGATTTGCGTGACGGCTTCCTTCACGCGCGTGCGGCGAATGGTCACCCATTCGGCCGGCGTGGGCAGGCGTGATGGGTTGTGCCAGTAGAGGTCTTGGGCCAGGTGGAAGATGCCGCCGAGCTTCAGCAGCAATTCGTAGGTGAAGAGCGAACGGGTTCCGCTACCTGGGTTCCATGCTCCGCCCAGTTCCATGACGAAGCTGCCGTCTTCGCGAAGCACGCGATGAATCTGCTCGGCGATCGGCCAAAACCACTCGATATAGTCGGCGGCGGTGACGTTGCCGTAGGCCTTTTGGCGTCGCAACGCGAACGGCGGCGAGGTGAATACGAGCGAGACGGACGCATCCGGGATGCCGGCCAGCACATCGCGTGCGTCCCCCTGATATGCCCGACCCAGGGGCGTAAAATACGCCGGCATTGCCAACATCTTCGTCCTTGCCACGGCTCACGCTCCTTGCGCAGGGGAAGCGGCCTTATAGCGGCTTTCATGGCCGCGCCAAGAGGAACTGCGGCAGATGAACAGGCGTTCGGATGAATTTCATACAGGCGATCGTGCATGTCCAAGTTTCATGAAGTCTTCAGAACCGGGCGCGAAAAGTGCTGCATGTGAGCGCTCCCACACAGCAACAAGTGTTAAATCCGTACCCTTGGGGTGGATTTCATTTGCGTTTCATGAATCGGCGCGCTAGCGTGGGGCGACTTCATTCCGGAACCAACGGTTTTGTCGGCTGCATTCTCTTGTTTTCTCGCAAGTTTTGAGAGAAGATAAGACGAAGCAGTTGCATCCCGAATCGACGATCTGCTCATTTCTAATGAGTGGTTTGCCAGGTTCCTGATTGGGGCGCAGGGAATTGCGCCTCGGATCCGCGAATCCGTTCCTCTCCGGTCTTTCTGACCGCACTTCGGATCGCATAGGGAAGGGAACATGCCGGCGCCAAACACCATCGATGCCTTTTTGGAGCTTGGCTACCGAAGCGGCGTCTTGGACCACGAGACGATCGAGTCGTTTCGTGCGCATCGCGATGCCGAACCTGCTTCTCCCCGTGAATATGCTGACGCACTGATTGCCGAAGGCCTCCTCACACGCTTCCAGGCTGAGAAGCTGCTCGATGGCCGTTGGCGCGGTTTCGTCGTTGCCGGCAAATATCGCCTGATCGATCGCCTCGGCGCCGGCGGCATGGGAGCCGTCTACCTCGCTGAACATCAGCTCATGGGCCGTCGCGTCGCCCTCAAGGTGCTGCCGATCGCACAGGCCGAGGATCCCGCATCTCTGGCCCGCTTCTACCGTGAAGCCCGCGCCGCGGCCCGGCTCGATCATCCGCATATCGTCCGCGCTCACGACATCGACCATGAGGGGAAACTGCACTTCCTCGTTCTCGAGTTCGTCGATGGCTGCAACCTGCACGACTTCATTCGCCGCAACGGCGTCTTGTCGCCGCACCGCGCCGCCCATTACATCCGCCAGGCGTCGCTCGGTTTGCAGCATGCCCATGAAGAAGGGCTTGTGCATCGCGACATCAAGCCGGGCAATCTGCTTCTGGAACGGACCGGCATCGTCAAGATCCTCGACATGGGCCTCGCCCGCTTCTTCCATGAAGATACCCAGGCCTACGTGAAGGAATTCGAAGCTGGCTACGTCATCGGCACCGCCGATTATCTCGCTCCCGAGCAGACGATCGATAGCCGGGTGGATGTGCGAGCCGACATCTACAGCCTGGGTGGAAGCCTCTACTTCCTGCTGACGGGCCGCAGTCCCTTCCAGGAAGGGACGACCGCTCAAAAGATGATTTGGCACCAGGTTCGCCAACCGAAATCGCTTCGCGTCTTGCGGCCCGATGTGCCCGAAGGCCTGGTTCGGGTCATCGAGAAAATGATGGCGAAGGAACCGTCGCGGCGTTACCAGACGCCTTCGGAAGTCGCCGAAGCGTTGGCCGAGTTCGCCTCGTCGCCGATCCCGGCTCCCACGCCGGACGAGATCCCATTCATCGTCGCCAGCACCGGCCGACCGTCCAGCCACTCGCAACCGACCGCCCCCGTGACCCCCGGCACCTTCCGCTCGCCCAGCACGCCGAACCAAGTGAAAATCCTGCCCGGCAGCTCCGCGGACGGCATTCCGGTATTTCAAGCGATGACCCCGCCCCAGGGCAAGCTCGCCCCTGCGGGCCGGCCGCTTCCCCAGTCGGATTCGCAATAGTCTTGCCTCTTCAATGTGCCGGCTGATTGTCTGGTTAACCGCTTTCGTTTCTCAACGGTTGCTGCCAATTGCCAAGGATGTTGCTTAGCCCTGATCGCCTCTGCGCTCTTCTCAATCCACAAGGCTTTATGCAGGAAGCAGATTCCTTAACCAAGAACAGCGCGTTCGTCCGGCAGTCCAATGTTTCTCGGCTTTACGAAATTCTGAACGTGCACGGTCAGGGGAAGGCGGGCGAGGCTGTTTACGCAACTACGGCGATTTCTGGGTCAACCAGTCATTTCAGCGATGACTGCGTTTCGGAAGAAGAGCTTGAACTGATTTACACATTGGAAATTGGAAACGAACAAGGACCGGCACTGGACGTTGATTCGCAATAAGAAGGACGCCGAAATTTGGGAGGAGAGACTTGCCCGTGTTGCCGATTCCCAATGTCGTGCGACCGCGCTTTCAAAGGGGCCTTCGCTTCTTGAGCGGCTCCAGCCTGCGTTCTCAGCCGTCGACCGATACATCGCGAAGGTCGGAAACTTGAACGATGTCTTCGCTTCGGAATTCCGATACTTCCAAGAGGCGCCGGCAGACCAAAGAAGTGAAGCCGAACGGTTGGCATCGCTGATCGGGAATATCGGCGAATCATCCGAGAAGGTTCAACTGGCCTGCCTGATTGTCTTCCTGTTTGCTTCGGAGGTGGAGGGGCGGACAGATGCTTTTCTGGGGGCGAAATGGCACGAGGATCCATCTGCGACCAGCGGAGAGCGGGCAGAAGGTAACAGTTGCGATTTCCGGGCCTGCGTTTCGATTCTCCATCACATCACTTCCTTGCACTCAGACGCGTCGTTTTGGCTGCGCCGTACGGTGAACGTCGTTCCGCATGGTAAGTAGTCCGCGCTCCGCTAACCACCAGACAGATGGTTGCCCATCCCGCCGTCTTGCGACATAATGCGGCAGCCCACCGTCACTCCCGCCTCAGGTCTCCTCCATGAAATCGCCCTGCCCCCGTTCTTTGTCCCGTCGTGGCTTTCTTTTGGGCGGCGCTGTTGGCGCGGGCGTGGGTATTGCGGGGGGAGCGACGTTGGGCTGGTGGGGGCATGGTCAGGTTTCGCAAGGGCCGCCGTTTCAGGCGAAGACCGTCGAAAGGGTACGCGCTCCACTTGGCATGCCGGGGCCCTTTCCGGGGCGCGTCGCCGAAGCACGCAATCCGCGGGCGGTGCGCGGCGACTATTCGCTCGATCCGGCGGCCGTCCGCGTTTTGATGGAACGCGGGATCACGGAGTTGGTCGGCGCCTATGGCGATGTGCCCGAAGCGTGGCGTCGCTTCTTTTCTCGCGGCGATGTCGTCGGCATCAAGGTCAATCCCGTAGGCCGGCGTGCTCGCCCCAATGAACCGGGTCGCGTTCCCAATGCGGTCGGCTCCATCTCCAGTCCGGAGGTCGTGGCCGAGACGATCCGTTCGCTGGTCGAGTATTGCGGCATCCCGCGCAGAGACATTCTGATCTTCGACCGCTACGCGAACGAAATGCGCGAGACCGGCTTCGATCGCCTCGCGTCGGACCTGGGCGTCGATTGGTGTGCCGCCTCCGCGGCCTACGACGACACGCAGGTCGAGATCGACGGCCAAGTGCGAGGCGGGCTTCGTGATCCGAAGGTGGTGGGCTACGATCCGGACGTGTTCGTCACCATGGGCTTCGCCGCCCCGGAGCACGATTCGCGCGATGATCGACGACATCGTTCGCATCTGACGACGGTCGTGACTCGCCGCATCAGCAAGCTCATCACTATCCCGTGTTTGAAGGATCACAAATCCTCGGGCGTGACGCTGTCGCTGAAGAACATGTCGCACGGCATGAACAACAACGTCTGCCGTAGCCATCTTGCGGGCATTTACCGTATCGGCGGCCAGGTGAGTGGGCCGAATCAGTGCAACACGTTCATCCCCACGGCGGTTCGTCAGGGGCCGATCATGGAGAAGGCGACGCTGCACATCCTCGACGGGCTCGTCGGCGTGTACGAAGGGGGCCCGGGGAACTGGAACCGCACCTGGGGCGTTTGGCCCTACGGCGGCATTTTCTTCGCGACCGATCCCGTAGCCATGGACCACATCGGCTGGAACATCATCGATGCCGAGCGTGCTCGCCGCGGATGGGCCCCGGTAGCGCAAATGGGGATGATCCAGCGCGGCGAAAGCGTAATGCTTTCCGCGGAGCGGACGGCAATGGCGGTCAGCAATCCGATGGCCGCCGCATCGCTGGTTGCGGAGCACTTACGAACCAGGCCGGCGATTTCCGAGCCGTTCGACCGCCGGCAACCGGAGCACATCGCACTTGCGGGAATGGTCGGCCTGGGACATTTCCCGGCGACCTCAATCGAACGCCGCGTCGTTCGCAGCTGAACGATGGACCGGGATTGCCGTTGTGCCAGGGTCCCCGACGGTGCCACACGGCCCGACCGAAGGTCTCCAGGAACCGCCAGGGAACTTGGTCTCAGACCGGAAAAAGAACAACCACGGATGACACGGAACGCACGGATGAAGACCGTCTGATCCGTGTTATCCGTGCGATCCGCGATTGCGGAAGATTTGTGGTTTGGACCGGGTTTGCAGCATACCTTCTGGGGCCGCTTCATGGAGACCTGGGGTGGGTTGGTGTGCCACGGTCGGAGACGGTCCCACAACGGCCGGCCGCAACGACGATTAGAGGCCGCTCCACAGGGGGAGTTCGATCAATCCGCCGGCCAATGCGTCGGCAAGCGCCGAGACGATTTGCGGGATTTCCGCCATCGCCCCCAGGCCGACGTCGTCGCAGGCGAGGCGTTTCTCGATGGGGCCGATCCAGTGCACTTCATCCATGTCGGCGGCGATTTGTTCCTGATGGCGCGAAGTGGCGGGATGTTGCCACATGAGCGTGTTCATCGCGGGAGCAAGCACGATGGGGCGGGCGCGGTCCCATGCCCGATAGACGCAGCTGAGGCAGTTGTCGCACAGGCCCAGCGCGAACTTCGCCAGCGTCCCGGCATCGAGCGGAGCGACGAGCAACACGTCGGCCCAGCGGCGCAGTTCGATATGCAGGACGGGATCGCCCCGTTTCCAGCGTTCGCCCGGCCATTCGTCCTGGTCGAGAGTGACGACCTCCGGATTGCGGGCGCCGCCGGGGAGCGGATCGATTTGGGCGGGGTCGAAGAAATACGTGGACGCATCGGTGGCGATGATGCGGACCTCATGCCCCTCGCGGCGAAGGGCGGCGTACAAATCGGGAACCCGAATCGCAGCCACCGAGCCCGTCGCTCCCAGCAACACCTTCGCCATGGGTGGTACTCCGAGGTTGTGGAAGGTTACTCGTAACGCACGTGCGACGGATCGATTCGATTTTGTCCCGGTCCTCGCACGTGGAGGATTCGAACTTCATTCCCGACGATAGTGAAAACGATTCGGTGCTTTCGACCGTGGGGAGTTCCGAACAGATATTGTCGTAACTCGACCACCACGTCGGCGTCCTCTACTGCCAGAGGAAAGCGTTGCGGATCTTTGACGATCTCAGCAACGGCCTTTTCGAAAGCATCGGCCAAGCGATCGGCGCCACGAGCTGACCGCTCCTTGAGCCAAGCTACTGCCGTAAGCAGGTCTTTCCGTGCGAAAGGAAGAACCCGAACCTTGAACTTCATGCGCTGTCCCGAGCGAGGGAACGCATCTCGGCAATCACGTCCTCGACAGGATAACCCCGCTCGCCCGCCTCCATGTCCGCGAGAGACTGCCGTATGGCCGTTAAGCTCTCGGCATCGGATTCCGCATGCAGCTGATGCCAAGCGTCGATGGCTTCATCCGGCGTCGTTTGCGGAGCTTTCTCCGAAACTTCCCGCAGAAATTCCATCAATGCTGCCAAATCGTTCTTGGCGGAGGCGATCATACTTGTTCCTCGAAGTGTGGGTGCATTGTACTGATGCGCACGCTCAGTCCGCAATCATGTAGTCCCATCCGTTGCGACGATTCCTGGCTCGGCGTTTGCTCCCTCAGCTGGCTTGAACGGCTTCCACTCCGCCGACTATTATGCTTCTGAAGAAACCGACTGGCCGCATCGAGGCAGGCAACATGTCGCGCATCGCTCCGCCGCCGTTCCCGGTCATCGCCTATGGCGACAACGATCCCGTGGCACGCGCTCGCTTTCGCGCCCGGCAATTCCTGTTTGCTGCAATCACGGTCGCGTTCACGGTGTGGTGTTGGAAGCAAAGCCCAATCCTGGGCGCCATCCTCACGTTTTTGACCAAGCATGTTCTCGTCGCGATCATCGTGGCGGGCCTCGATCATCCGCAGGCGGACGCTGCCGACGCTCCTTGAGGCGATCTGTCGTTGCAATGCGTTAGAGCCCGAGCGCCAGCGAGGGTTTCGCACAGATGGCGGAAGGAGCATTATCTCCCTTCCGTCATTCAAGCGAAACCCTCGCTGGCGCTCGGGCTCTGACATTGCGCAAACGGGCGCCTAGCTCGTTGTGCCTGGCCCCGTCTTCGCCTACCATAGAGATCAACCCCACGTCGGCCGCTCACCTTGCTCGCCGGAGCTGTCCAATGCATCTTGTTCGTCAGGCCCTGCTCGGCCTCGCCTGCATCGCGGGTCTGTTGCTCGTCGCCCCCTCCGCCTTTTCGCAAGAGACGAAAACACCCGACCCCAGCCAACTCGTCGAGAAACTCGGCGATGGGGCGTTCGCCGCGCGCGAAGGAGCGTATCGCAAGCTTCTAAGCATGGGGAAGGACGCGGCCGAGGCAGTGAAGGCGGGGATGAATCATCCCAATGCCGAGGTGCGGCGCCGTTGCGTGGCGTTGCACGCGGTGATCGGCCGCCCGGTCGAAGACCACCGCTGGGACGCGTTCATCGGCAAGAAGACGGAAGAATCGCCCGCAGGCTGGGAGAAGTTTCGCGATGCCGTGGGGGACGATGCCACCTCGCGCAGCTTCTTCGTCAAGATGCATCAAGCCGATGCCGAACTCATGAACCTGCTCGTGAAGGACCTGGCCAAAGCCAGCGCCCTCATCGGGCCGCGGACGGTCAAGCTGCAACAGAAGATCGGACGGATGCAGCAGGAAGGTGCGCTGTTCGATCCGTTCCCCGAATTCCTCGCCATCATGCATGCGGCCAACACGACCAAGGCGAAGGTCGATCTCAACAGTCAGTACCAGATTTGCAACCTGTTTCATCAGCAAGGCATTCACAACGTCCTTCGCAGCTCGCCCATCGGCAAGAAGCTCATGAGCGTTTGGCTCACTGAGACCGCCGACATGCAGGTGCAGCGAAATCAGGCCCCTTACCTCGCTTCCAATTTCCAACTGGGCGATGTGGTGCAGAAGAAGCTGCGTCCCATGGCCGAGGCGATGGTGAAGGAATTCATCGCGGCTCCCGACGACATGAACAAGTTCTACCAGGCGATCAACATGTGCCAGGTGCTCAAGCTCACCGACGTCATGGAATCGCAGATGAAGCCGGTCGTCCGCAAGAAGCTGGAAGCGGCTCTCAAGGAACCGATCGACATCAACAAGATCAACATTGCCGTCAATGCGTCGCAATCGCTGCAGATGGCGAACGAGGTGAGTGCCTCCTTGAAGCCGGCCGTCATGAAGCTCGCCGAGAACGCCGCCAAAGGAAACGTCCTGGACCCGGGCCAGATGAACCAGTTCTTCACCGTGCTCAACCTCGCCAATTCGATCCAGGCTCCCGATATTGTGGACAGCATCCTACGGCCCGCCGGGCAGCGGGCGCTCATCGAGGGGATTGCGAAAACGAACGACGTCAATCAGATGTTTCAGATGATCAACCTGTCGCAGCAACTGCAGCTTCAAGAGTTGGCCGAGCCCTTGATGAAGCCGGCGGCTGATCGCATCGTGCGGAAGATGATCCAGAACAGGGAGTGGGCCAACCTGCAGCAAGCGCTTTCGCTCACGCAACAAGTCGGTCTGCGGGTGGAAGATTTGGATAAGGCGATTCGCGATGGGGCGCTGGAAGCGATTGAGAAGCGTCAGCCGTTGCAGCAGGTCTATCAGGCCGTGCAACTCACCCGGCAAGTCGGAGGCGATCCGGCGAGCGAAAAGAAGATCGAAGCAAGCCTGAAGAAGCTATTCACGGAGCTTTCGAGCAAGCCCATTCAGACGAACGACATCTACCAGGGCTTGCAGTTGGCCCGCGAATGGAACCTTACCGAAGGGATGGAGTTCGCCGTCAAAGCCGCCACCACGACGAGCGTCCCCGTGCATGCCCGTGGACAGGCATTGGGCTACATCGCTCAGGGCGGATCGAAGGATTTGTTCCCCAAACTTGAAGCGTTGCTCGAGGACAAGGCAAGTTTCGGGCGCACGAACATCAACGCCATTTCGCTGGAAACGCAGATCCGCGATGCCGCTCTCATGGCGATGGTCTGCATCGCGAATCAGGATCACGAAAGCTACGGCTTCGCCGCCGCCCAGATGATGCGGAATCAGAATCCGGGTCAGCTGCCCCCCAACTGGTGGGGCTTCCGCGATGATGCGGCGCGGAACAAAGCGATCGAAAAGTGGCGCGAGTTCCGCAAGAAGGGGTAGGTGGAACCGCTTTCCTCACCTTTATTGATCGTCAGGCAGCGAAAGCGTGAGTTGCTGGCTTTGCTCCCTTCTCCCTCCGGAGAAGCCGGTAGAGGAGGGGCTGGGGGTGAGGGCAGGATATCCGCCCCGTGCGACGCTATGATTTAATCGCCGTTCGCAAAAAAAGGCGCCCTCACCCCCTCTCGCGGAGCGTGAGGACCGCTCTAATTGCCTTCCAGATCCGCGAGCCATGCCGTTGCGGTCGCGTCGCTCGGCATGCGCCAATCGCCTCGCGGCGAGACGCTGATCGTGCCGACTTTCGGGCCGTCCGGCAAACACGACCGCTTGAACTGCTGCGAAAAGAATCGCTGCAAGAATGTTCGGAGCCGTTGGATGATCTCCGCTCGTTCGTATTTCGCGTCGAACTCCGCTCGCTCAGCTAAATAAAGGATTTTGCGGGGCGAGGCCCCGTAGCGGAGGAAATGGAAGAGGAAGAAATCGTTCAACTCGTAAGGCCCGACGACCGCCTCCGTGCTTTGCACGATCTGCCCTTCCGCCGATGCGGGGAGCAACTCGGGAGAAATCATCGTTGCCACCACATCGAGCAACGTCGAGCGGGCGGGTTCCTCGAACTCGTTCTCCGCGGCCCAGCGAACGAGAAATTTGACCAGCGTCTTGGGGATGCTGACGTTCGGGTTGTACATGCTCATATGGTCGCCGTTGTAGGTGCACCATCCGAGCGCCAACTCCGAGAGATCGCCGGTGCCGAGCACGAAGCCTTGGTTCATCAAAAGGCTGGTCCGCATGCGGGCCTGCACGTTTTCGAAGACCAGGTCCGACCGCTTGTCGTCCGGCACTTGGCGAATCCGTTCGCTTAGCGAAGCCGCATCGAGGCCGGTCAGATCGATGCCGAACGGGCGATGGCCGATGGCTCGCATCTCTTCAAGGCAAAGTTGGCGGATATCGATTTCGCGTGATGTGACGCGCAGATGCGTCATCAAGTCGCGTGCGTTCCGCAGCGTGCGTTCGGTGGTGCCGAAGCCGGGCATTGTCACGCCCAAAAGCTGCGAGCGCGGCAGGCCGATGCGATCGAACGTCTTGCAGCCCACAAGCAGGGCCAGCGTGGAGTCCAGGCCGCCGGAGATGCCGAGCACCACTGCCTTGGTGTGCGTATGTTCGAGCCGTTTCGCAAGCCCGGCGACCTGCGTGAAGAAGATGTCGTGACACCGCTCGGTCAATTCTTGCGAGCCGCGCGGAACGAAGGGGTGCGCTTCGACCACGCGCATCAACGGACGAGTCGTCTGAGCATGCGGGACGCGGATGGGAATGCGCCGCCAACCATCGTCCGTTCCCGTGTTCGGCCTGCCCGGAGGATGGGAATCCCCGAAGCTGCTCGTGCGGATGCGCTCCACCTGCATCCGTTCCAGGTCCACGTCTTGCACCAGCAGCGTCGGCTCTCGCTGAAATCGCTCCGTCTCCGCGATCAGGGTGGCGTTTTCGGCGATCAGGCAATGGCCGGAAAAGACGACGTCGGTCGTCGATTCATGGACGCCGCACGAGGCATACGCATAGGCTGCGAGGCATCGGCCGGACTGATTGACGACCAGTTGTCGGCGGTATTGCGTTTTGCCGATCACTTCGTTGCTGGCGGAAATGTTCGTCAGCAGCGTGGCTCCGGCAATCGCCTGGCGGGAACTTGGGGGCATCGGCGTCCACAAGTCTTCGCAGATCTCCACGCCGACGATGAGATGCGGATGATCGCCGCGGCCGTCGAACAGCAGATCGACGCCGAAAGGCACGTCCTGGTCGCCGATCCGCACGACCTGCGGCCGAAATCGGGCGCCGGGGGCGAACCAGCGTGCCTCGTAAAATTCCTTGTAGTTCGGCAGATACGACTTCGGCACAATGCCGACGATTTTCCCCCGCTGCACTACGGCGGCCGCATTGGCGATCTGGTCCTCGACGACCAACGGCAGGCCGACGATGGCGACGCCGGAATAGGCTTTCGTCAGCCGTTCCGCGAACTCGATGAGGCCCGCCCGCGCGGCATTCAGCAATCGCGGCTGATGAAAAAGGTCGCCGCACGTGTAGCCCGTGAGGGCCAGCTCGGGAAGGACGAGAACCTGCACGCCCTGCGTTTCCGCGCGAGCAGCGAGTTCGAGCAGCCCAGCCACATTGAACGCGACGTCGGCGACCAGCAAACGTGGGCAGCCGACAGCGACTCGAACGAAACCATGATGCGGCATCGGATCCTCGATCGCTATTCTATGTCTTCTATGTAGCCCTCTCGCTCCGCGAGAGGTAAGCGGATGCGTGCCACGCTGTTGCAAGCTTCGCTGCCGCTTACCTCTCGCGGAGCGAGAGGGCTACATAGAAGAGAGTGCTACATAGCTACCGCTGCCCTTTCGCCAACTCCGCGGCCAACTCAGGCCAGCTCTTGGCCCCGAAAACGCCTTGCGGCGGGGCAGCGTCGCCAAGCAGATAGGTGGTGATTCCCGAGGCTTTCCCGGCAGTCGCACCGTCCTCCGAACCGACCGCGAGAAACAGCGGCCCGGGCCAGCGCTTGCGGAGATCAACGAGCAGGCGCTGCCCTGCGGCCGCGGGTGATTCCTTTTCCGCAGCGATCATGCCGAGAACCGGACCTTCCGGCAACCCAGCGGTTCGATTCTGCTCTGTCCACGAACGCACGCGCTGATAATCCTTCGCGGTTGCGATCCGACGGCTTAAGTAAACCACCTGAACTCCTTGCTTTGCGAGCGATGCAAGGCCATCGATTGCTGACCGGTTAGGCGCGATCGATTGCGGGTTGCGCGTTCCCCATCCTTCGCTGGGCAAGTCCGCAACCGTTTCGTCGATATCGACGGCAAGCAGCCGTGTTTGCGGAGCGAGGCGGAAATGCCGAGCGCGGTCCTCCGCCTTGTACTTCCGCTGCGCCCCAAGATAGAGAGCGGCAAACCCGTCCCCATCGCCCGCTTTGGAGGGAGCCGACGCTTCGCCATGGGCATCCGCCGCGACTTTGACGAACGCGGTTTCCGGGTCGTTAACGCCGCGGAAAAACAACTCGTGTCCGCGCGACGAACTCGGCGGATCGTCGGCCGACAACGGTTCCAGCCGAGCACGCCTCGCGGCCGTTTCCCCCGCGAGCGCCCAATCGTCGAAGGCGACGACTGTCCAGCGTCCCGGCTCCGGCTGCGGCCGCAGATACCACGCAAGAGCGCTCAACGCCCCGACAACGACGGCGAGCGCAACGAGGGCGTATTGAGTGGAGCGAGGCCGTTCCTTGGCGAGGTTCGTCTTGAGCCGCCGAGCCAACTCTTCGGGGCTCGGCGGCGGCAACGGTACGGGCGAATTGGAGGCGGGTTCGCTCATAGGCAGAGGTGCTGTCGTCCGTGCTTCCGTCGCAATTCCGTCGAGGACAGGTCGAGGCGGAATCGCGTTTCGGGGATGCCGAGAAACAGGTCGCGCCATGCGGCCGGGATGTCGAGGTCTTCCAACCGCCAACACTGCCCTGCCGCATCCGCACGAGCGGCGACGAGAAAGCTGCAACCCGCCTGTCGCAGGCAATCGAGTGCGGCATCGCGTCGGCCCGTATCGCCGTCATCATACCGCGCCGACACGACCCGCGCCGCCGTGTCCGCCCCGACGACGAACGTGGAGCCCGGAAAACAAGCCGCCTTCTCGATGAATCTCGACGCCCGCGTGAGCCAAACTTCCGCAAGCCCAGCAAACTGTGCCAAGCGCCGTTCGATCTCAACATCGCTGAGCGGCGGCTTATCGACATTGGCAACGCTCAACTCGAACGCCACGGGCCGCCCCAGCATTTCCGCGGCGAGGTGGGCCAGGCGGATGTGGGCTTCGTGGAGCGGATCGAACGAGCCGGGGAGCAGGGCAGATCGGGCAGCCCCATGCTTTTCGGCCCGGGCGCCTCCAAGGGACACGTGCACCGTCGAATGAATGGACTTCAATCCGCATTCCCTCAGCGATGCCCCGACCGCTCCAAACTCCGGTTTCGAGGGAGACCGGGGAGCAATTGCTGCAGCAGTTCTTCCATTTCCGAACGAACACGGCCCGCGCCGCTGACTTCAGGTTTGGCATCAACCGGAGGCGAGGTGGTCAGGGATACCGCTTCATGATCGCCGCACCAGGGGTTCGTTACGCCAAAGGCGTTGCATCCAACAGCCCAGGGTTGGCGACCGAAGGGAGCCTACCCTGGGTCACGCCCACCGTTTGCCGCAGTACCCCGAAGGGGTTCCATCCACTCGGCGCTTCACGTGGATTCAACCCTTTCAGGGTAGTACTCCTTTCGTGCTGCGTTAAACCCAGGGTAGGCTCCCTTTGGTCGCCAACCCTGGGCTGTTGGATGCAACGCCTTCGGCGTAGAAGACAAACAGCGTTTCAATTCAGGCTCGCTTTTGCAGCTAAGCCCGTTGCTGCACGACGTTCGTTAGCCGGCCGATGCCAGTGACGTCGATGTGGACGATGTCGCCGACGGCGAGGGTGAACGTGTCGGCGGGCACGATCCCGGTACCGGTGAGCAAGATAGCGCCGTGGGGGAACGACGTTTCGCGGCCCAGCCAGCCGATCAGTTCCTCGAAGCTGCGCTTGATCGCGGAGACTTTCGTGTCCCCCTCGAACACCTTCGCGCCGCCCCTTTCGATCGTCACGCGAATCACCGCAGCGTCAGGAGCCGGCATGTCGGCAACAAGCGTGATCGCTGGGCCCAGAGCGCAGGCGTGGTCGTAGAACTTGGCTTGCGGCAGATAAAGCGGATTCTCCCCTTCGATGTCGCGCGAACTCATGTCGTTGCCGATCGTGAAGCCGACCAGCTTCAGCTCCGGCGAAATCACCAGCGCGAGTTCCGGCTCCGGCACGCTCCAGCGGGCATCTCGGCGGATGTGGACCCGTTCGCCGGGGCCGGAAACACGCCATGCGGGCGACTTGAAGAACAGCTCGGGGCGAGCTGCGGAATAAACGAGATCGTAGAACTGGGCGGCTCCCACCGATTCGCGCTTGCGGGCTTCCTCGCTCCGTTTGTAGGTCACCCCGGCCGCCCACACTTCCTGCTGATCGATCGGCGCCACCAACATGGCGCGATGCAACGGCAATACGCCGAGGGCCGCATCCACATGCTTGCGGGCCTGTCCCAGCGGATCCGCGCCGTGCAGCAAATCCGTCAGCGTCGGCCGGCCTGCGGCGAGCGGCTGCAGCTTGTCGCCATCGAGGATCGCGGGCCGAATCTCGCCCGATTCCAAACGTACTTTGCACAGTTGAGGCATGGGTCACTCGTCGCGGAGAGGTTACTTGGCAATGCACCACAGGTGCTTGTCGCTGCGGAGGAAGATCGCGCCCTGAGCCGCCACGGGACATGCGAGAATCGTCTCGCCGATCGGGTTGACCGCGAGCACCTTCGCTTCATCCCCCAGTTCGAGCACCGTCGTCTGGCCGCCCTCGGCCGTGATGTACATGCGGCCGTCGGCGATGAGCGGGGAGGAGGCGATGTTCGCGTCGATGCGGTGCGTCCAATCGATCTTGCCCGTCTTCGCGTCCGCGGCGTTCACGACTCCGCGGCCGGAAACGGTGTAGACGCGGCCCTTGAAATACGTGGGGGACGAATAACCGCTGGGCAGCTTGTTTGAAGTCCAAAGCGGTTCAGGATCTTCTTCGCCACGGAGCTTCAACGCAACCAGCTTGTCGCCCGGCACAAACAAGATGCCGTCGCCTGCGGTCGCGGAGGGAATGGTCGAAGGGCGCGTCTGCGTGAAGCTCCATAGTTGCTTACCGGTGGAAACGTCATGAGCCGTCAGCTCGGTCGGCGTTTGCAGGACGACGGCATCCACCTTGCCGGACCGAACGACGATCGGAGTCGCCCAGTTGATGATGCGCGGTCGATCGTGGCGCCAGCGGTTCTTGCCCGTCGCCACATCGATGCCGGCCGCGAACGATTCGCCGATGTTTTCCATCTGCACGACGAGTGTGTCGCCATGCACGGTCGGCGACGCGGCCATGCCGACGTTGTTGCCGATGGTCGGATAATCGCCGACGAGCGAGCGCACCCATTCGAGGTTGCCTTCAAGATCAAGGCAGACGATGTCGGCGGTCGCGAAGAGGGCGATGATGCGTTTGCCGTCGCTGACGGGCGTGGGGGCGGCCATGTTGGTCTTGGGATGGCACTGCGTTCCGCCCGTCGCCCAAAATTGACGTTCCCAAAGCTGCTTTCCGGTCTTGGCGTCGAAGCAAAGGACATGCAGCCGATTCTGATGCACCGTCGTGCAAGCGGTGACGAAGACCCGGTCGCCGACGATGATCGGGCAGGACAACCCGCGGCCCGGCAGCGGCGCCTTCCAGCGGATGTTCTCCTTCTCGCTCCACGTCGTCGGCAGGTTTTTCTCGGACGACACGCCGGTGCCGCCCGCGCCTCGAAAGAGCCGAGCATCTTCCGCATGAGCAGTGGCGGCGAAGGCGAAGCATAGGGCGAACGTGAAGCGCAACATAAGCGTCTCCCGGTGCGTGATCGAAGGTATGTTGTCGCGGCCCATGCGCGATGTGTCAAGCAGCAACATGATCCATCCCCCAAGCCCCAAGCCCAGGGGCGAGCGCAGCGAGCTCCTGGGTTCCTGACCGAAAACCCAGGAGCTCGCTACGTCCCTGGGCTTGGTTGGATGTCTCATCCCCAGCCGTAGCGGACGGGGAGCACTTGCAACGCGAGCAGCAACTTGCGCCAGCGGCTGACGCGAACGCGCGATGAGAAGACGTCGTAACGCCGGCGCTCCATCTCATCGAGCAAGCCGCGATAGGTGCGCGACATCAGCAGATACACAGCTCGCCCCGGTCGCGGCAACATCGCGGCCAGCGGAGCGGAAGCGTCGTAGTAAGCGCGGGCTCGTTCGGTCTCGAAACGCATCAGTTCCTGAAAGCGTTCATCAGCCAAACCGGTGCGAAAGGAAACCGGATCGACGCCGAAACGGGCCAAATCCTCGGCGGGCAGATAGACGCGATCGCGGAGGGCGTCCTCCTTCAGATCACGCAGGATGTTCGTGATTTGAAACGCATACCCCGCTTGCTCGGCCAGCGTCTTCGCCTGCGGATCCGTGAAACCCCAGATGTGAATGCACGCCAGACCGACGGCGGATGCGACGTGCCAGCAGTAGCGAAGCAGATCGTCGAGCGTCTCGTAATGGGTCGGTTCCAGGTCCATTTCGACGCCGTCGATCACGGCATGAAGATACTTGGGCGGGATGCGGAATGTCTCGATCGTGTCGCACAGGGCGGCATGCGAAGGATGCTCGCATCGGCCGGCGATGGCGAGATCGAGGCCGGAGCGCCACTGTTCCAGCAAACCGCGACGAACTTCAATGGGAGCGGGATCGTCGCTGCGGTCGTCGGCGATTCGCATGAACGCATAGAGGGCACACATCGCCCGGCGTTGCGGCGCCGGCAGGATGCGGAACGCGGGATAGAAGTTGCCCGCCTCACGGCGTGCGAGCGCTTCGCAGTAGGCGAAGGATTCGGAAAGAGCCGCCGGCGTGCGCGTCATTTCGCGGCGACCTTGGCGATCGCCTTCGCGATTTCGTCGATCGCCGCATCGTTCAGCTCGCCCGCTCGAAAAGAGAAATTCGCGGCCACGCTTCGCTTGACCGACATCAGCACCGTCGTGTCCGCATCGGCCGAGAGGCGATAGGTAGGCGGGCCGACCTTGTCCTCGAAAACGGCGATCGGCACATTGCCGGTCGAATGCTTCTTGCTCCACTCCACGATCTTCGCATCCATCGCCGTCTGATCCTCGGCGAGGATCGTCATCCACGATCGCAGTTCGACGTCCTTGTGCTTGGCGAGCAACGCATCGAGGCGATGGCCGAGTTTGCCGAGCGGCTCATTAAGCGAACGAGCGAAGACGATGACGACCGGTCGATCTTCCGCTTCGCAGATGAAGCAATGCTGCTGGCCGCGTTCTTTGCCGACGGAAACAAGGGCGGAATAGGGGCCGGGGCGTTGCTTGGGCTGCAAGCCGGAGCGCAACGGAGCGTCGGCGGCGATGAGGAGGGGTAGGACGAGAAAGGCAGCAAGTAAACGCATGGCATCAACCGGTATTCGGTTTAGCGGGGAGCCGTAGGCGACCATCATGCGGTCGCCTACGGCTCCCCGCTAAACGGGATGGCACTGACCCGAATTCTACCCGCCTTACGCGTAGATGCGATAGTCGATGTCGGCGAAGATGTTGTGCCGGCGTTCGATCTGGTTGAGCCAGGCTTCGTCGATTTCGTTGCACTTGATCTGTTCGTAGAGATGGTTGAAGTTGAGCACGTGCACCTTCGTTCGTTGCACGGCATATTCGACCATCGTCCCCGTTTTCATGATGAACGCCCAATCGCTCGATTGAGCGAGCAGCAGTTCGCGGCATGCCTGGTTCAGGGCTCGGCGGCGAAGCGGGTTGCCGTTGTCCGGATGTTGGCGAGCCAGTTCGCACATGCGGTCGGCATCTTCGTGCAGGTGGCGGTAGATCCAGTCGTTGGACCCTTCGAGCCACACTTCGCAATATCCCTTGTGCCCCCAACTCGAAAAGGCCGGCTGCGACATCTGGGTCTTGCCGTACTTGTCGAGGTATTCCGGGATCGTGATCGTCTTCACCGATTGCTGATCCCAGTGCATCTTTCGCAGGAGGAAGTTGATCCAATCCGGCCCCTCGTACCACCAATGGCCGAACAACTCGGCATCATAGGGGGCGAGGATCAAGGGCGGGCGATCCATCGAGCCGGCGAGCCATTCGACTTGCTTCTCGCGGTTGAACATGAAGTTGCCCGCATGTTCCGCTGCCTTATCGCGGGCGGCTTCCGGGTTGTAAGGCTGTTTGTCGTACCCCGGGCCGGTGATCTTGTAGTACTTGAGGCCGAGGTTGCTGCGGATGCCGATCGAATGCAGGTGCGGCTTCAGGTAGTCGTAATCGAGATCGAAGCCGATGTCGCGATAGAACTCGCGATACACGTAGTCGCCGGGGTAACCTTCGATCGCGCTCCAGACCTGCTTGGACGACTCCGTATCGCGGCCCACGGCAACGACGCCGCTCGTCGGGCATATGATCGGTGCGTAGATGCCGTACTTGGGCTTGGGATTGCCGTAGAGCACGCCGTGGGTATCGACGAAGAAGTAGCGGATGCCGCAATCGCGGAGCACTTCATCGATGCCCGGAGCGTAGCCGCACTCGGCCAGCCAAATGCCCTGCGGTCGTTTGCCGAAATGCCGCTCGAACTCACGGCAACCGATTTCCACCTGGGCGCGGACCGCGGTCCAGTTTTGCGTCATCAGCGGCAGGAAGCCGTGGGTGGCTCCGCAGGTGATGATTTCCAGCTTGCCTGACTCGAAGAATCGGCGGAAGCCATTGAGCAGGTTGTTGCGGTACTGGCGAACGAACACGTCGCGCGAGCGCTGGAACTTTTGCAGATACATGTGAGCCAGGTGATTGACATCCGGCTGCCACTTGGTCCGTTCGACTTCCTTGGTCGCCAGCGAGATCAAGTTGTCGAGATGGCGGACGTAGCGGTACTGGAGCAGCGGGTCGGCGAGCATGGCCGCGAGGGGCGGCGTGATGGACATGGTGAGCCGCCAATCGCAACCGTCGCGATCGAGCCCGTCCATCATTTCGAGGAAGGGGATGTAGGTTTCGGTGATGGCTTCGTAGAGCCAATCTTCTTCGAGGAAGTCGTCGAACTCAGGATGCCGCACGAAGGGAAGATGGGCGTGGAGCACGAGAGCGAGATAACCGAGCGGCATGAGAGCGACGCCTCCAGAGGAATCCCGCAAGGCGGTCAATTTGGGCAAGCAGGATCGTTAGGTCGGTGTTTTCCTATCGTTTCGCCGCGGTTTTTCAAGAGAACGATGCAAGTGATAATACTTAGAATCGGCAGATGCCCCGGCTGGATCGAGCCTCTTCGACGCAAACTTCGAATCTTTGGAACCATGCGGGGCCGTGCCATGCTTGGGCGGGTCCCTGGCAGGGGCCAACCAACTGCCCGCTTTCACCGTCCAAGCATGCCCCCCAGACCGATATCTCGGAAGCTTCGCATGCATCGTCGGCGAAAGCGGAAGCACTAAAGAGCCCGGCCAGGGGCCCGACGAAGCATGGCACGTCCCCCGCAAACCTCACCAAACATCCTGCTAGCTAGCCGCGAAACGCTAAAGCGGGCGGGACTGAAGCCACGCGCGAACCGACTGTTGAGCGGCGCGGCACTCCTCGGACGAGGACGGCGTTGCCGCGAACTTGGCGCGGTCCGCTTGCTCCGCGAAATGGGCGAGGAACTCGCGTTCGGCAACCAGGTCATCGCGGTTGGCGAGCAGGTCCAGCAAATCGCGAGAGGTGCGATGCCGAGCGGGGAGTTGATGCTTGCGTTCCAGGTAACGACGAACAACAAGCGATAGCAGGGCGAAGTAGCGTTCCCCTTTCCCCTGTTCCGGCAAACGCCAACCGTCGATGCGATCGAGCGCACGCAATGCTCGCTCCTCCGGCGAGTGCTTCGGCCCCTTCGGCCGCCGTCGCATGCCGCGGAGGGCGAGGAAGAGGCCCACGGAGACGCCAAGTCCGGTCAGCGCGATGTTGAGCCACGGTCGGCGTCGCGGTTCCGGCGGAAGCGACTCGATCCATACGGGGTCACGCAAATTGCGCAGGTCCGCCTTCTCAATCGTGCTGAAGCTGCGGATCGCAATCGGTGCGAACTTAGCCTGACCTTGGTTGTCGCCGTCTTTCCAGACGATCGGAGCCAGCGTGAGATCGAACTCGCCGGGCACGGGGGGATACGCTTGGAGCGTTTGCAGCCAGGCGATTCTGCCGGCCCCGACTTTCTCGATCTTGGCCGGGGCGGGCGGATGCGCATGCCAGGGCCGGCTGGCGATCCACTTCGAGGGAGGCGTCACCTCAAGTTTATCGCTTCCTTCGACGCGGATCGTGATCGTCAGTTCGTCGGGCGCCGGAAGCGAGATGACGCCGCGGTCCGGCTCCGGTCGAATCCGCAAAACGACTGGCCCATCGCGAAACGTGCCATCCCCTTGACCAATCAGGAAAGCCGTCAGCAGCGTTGCCCATTGCATCATGACCGGCGTCCTCGCCGAAGTTCGCGGAGTCGGAAGAAGCGAACCAGCGAATCGACGTGGTCGTCGGTGGTCGCAACGTCGATCAAGTCGATCCGGCTCGATCGCAATGATCGGCGAACGGCCTCACGTTGTTCCGCCATCGCCTTGCGGTAGCCAGCGCGGAAGTCCGCGTCGCCGAAATCGACCAGCTGGGTGTCCCCCGTCTCCGGGTCTTCGATCTCCACCAACCCCGCGTCCGGCAGTTCCGCTTCCAGAGGATCCGCATGGCGGATGGCGATCAGGTCATGCTTGATGGCCGTCTGACGCATCAGCTTTTCATGCCCCGCCGTGAGGAAGTCGCTCAGCAGAAACACGATCGCTCGGCGATGCATGGTGCGGAGCAGTCGTTGGAGCGGGACGGCGAAATCGGTGCCTCGGCCCACGGGTTCGCCATGGAGGATCGTGCGAAGCACTCGCAACGCGTGACGGCTTCCCTTCCGCGGCGGCAGAAACGCTTCGATGCGGTCGGTGAACGTGATCAGCCCGACTTTATCATGGTTCGCCAGGGCGGCCAAGGAGAGCAGAGCCGCCAACTCCGCGGCCGATTCGCGTTTCTGCCGAACCTGGGTGCCGAACGCCTGGCTGGCGCTGACGTCGAGCAGCAGCATGACGGTGAGTTCGCGTTCCTCGACGTAGCGTTTGACGAACGGATGCCCCATGCGGGCGGTCACGTTCCAATCGATGCTGCGAATCTCGTCCCCCGGCTGGTATTCGCGCACTTCCTCGAACGAGATGCCAACCCCCTTGAAGACGCTGCGATACGCGCCCCCCAGGAGGTCTTCGACCGCCTTCTTGGCCCGCAGATGGAGCCGACGAATCTGATGCAGCATGGCCGCGGAGAGCATGCGGGCATTGTACCTCGGCAAGTCGCCCACACCTCCAAGGAGCCGCGCACGCAGTAAGCGGGTTCGGGTGGCGTCCGGCGCAATACGCTTAATGCGTGCGCGGCTCCTTACCGGCCGTATGGCGCCGAAATCCCCGATCGCTTGTCCGTCCATGGGGCCAATCAAGGCTTGATACGTGTTGGGATCGATGGAGTTCGACATGAACCGCACGCTGCCGTCGCACATGCCGATGTTCATGCCGGTCCGGAAGAAGGTGTGGCCGTAGATGCTCGCTTCGGGGCGACAGTTCGTGGGCGAGGGTGCAACTTGGAAGGTTCGGTCGAGGGCAGATTCGCCGTCTGCGCGGACCGAATGTTCCCCGGCGCCGAAAAACGGACTCCCGTCATCGCGCGGGGTCAAACCGTCGAACAAGGTGAGTGTCGCTTTAGGTCCGCATGAGCTGAATCGGGATCCGAACATCATGGTGTTGCTGATGCCGTCCGCCATCTCCATCAATCGAAGGCCATCTCCCATGACTCGATGGAGCGTGACCTGCTTCCCGAGCGGCACCCGGGCGGCGTCCTTGGAAAAGACGCGGATGTTCGCGGCGTAGCAAACCCGCCCGCCCGGCGGGTTTTTCGAGTCGAAGGCTGGATCCATGGGGGAGAGGTAGACGCGAACGACTGCCGTGCCGGGCTGGCCCTGGTCTTTGGGAAGGAGTTCGGGCATCAACTGCAGATGCGCCTGCTCCACGAAGGGGAGCAAGTGAACGAAAGCCGAGTGGTTCCCGGCAGCTAGCGGACCGTCGCCGATTCGACCGTAAGCCGGCGGAAGGCGCTTGAAGTCGTCATGGGCGCCGTGCATGCCGAGGATTAGCTGCTTGAGGTTGTTCTGATCCTCCGCCCGGGCCGCAGCCTCGCGGACCTTCTGAATTGCAGGGATAAGGAGAGCGATGAAGAAAAAGTTGACCATCAGCATGACGCAGGAAACAACGATCCCCGCCACCGCCATGCCGCTGCCGCCGAGGCGGGGATCGCGATTGGTGTCCTTGATCGCGAGGATCCCCAGGATGATCGAAGGGATGGCGGTGAAGAACGACAGGCAGGAGGTCATGATGCCGAGGATCAGCGACCAGACCGCTTTGCCGCTGGTCTTCGTGGGCTGAGGCCGATCCCAGGGACTGCGGTCGTCGAATGCGAGTCGGCCCTGCGGCGACGGAGCTTGCCCTGCCTGGATGGCTTCGGCATTGGCGGGCCCCGTGGGCAACAGCTCCGCTGTCATGATCTGCTCGACGGGCGGCGCGGCAGGAGCGTGCGCGGGCGTGTCCACGATCGCCTGACAGCGAGGGCAGCGCAGCTTTTTGCCGGCATGCTCCTCCGGATATTGCAATTCCGCACCGCACGTGCATTTCGTCTGAAGCATGGGACTTGGCTCCGTTTCGTCAGTTGCCCAGGTCCACGGCGTTGCCGTCGCTCGGGCAGAGGAATCGTTGGAAGTTGAGAGGCGAAATCGACGGGCTGATCACGCGCGTCGAGCCGTCGCAGAGGCCGACCGCGAGGCCCTGCCGCGTGAAGGCATGGCCATAGATGCTGGCATTCGGCTGGCAGTTCGCCGTGATCGGCAGCAACTGGAACGTTCGATCCGCCGCCGCCGCGTCATCGGCCGCGACGGAGTGGGTGCCGGCTCCGAAGAACGGGCTTCCCGGAGTGTTCGGGCGCATGCCGTCGAACAAGGTAGCGATGCTCGGATGGCCGCACTCGCCGAAGCGCGTCGCGAAACAGGCCGTGTTGCTGGTGCCGTCTTGAATGCGGTGCAAGGCGAGTTGATTCTCCATCTTCGCTTCCAGGGGATCGGCCGCTCCTACCTGGGCCATGGCGCCTTTGTCGGAAAAGACGCGAATGTTGCCGGCGAAGTTGATCCGCCCATTGGTGTCCTTCGCTGCCTCATGAGGAGACAGATACATCGGGACGGTCGCGGCGCCTCGTTCGTTCTGGCCGCGCGGCAACAAATGCGGCTGCTGGAACAGCGGCTGCTGTTCCATGTAGGGCAGGAGTTGGACGAACAAGCAGTGTTCTTGCTGATCCGCGATTTGTCGCCCTCGGTTGCTGTAGGCGTCTGGCATCTTTTTGTAGACGTCGTTGTAGCCATGGACGGCCAAACTCATCTGCTTGATGTTGTTGAGTTCCTGCATTCGTGCCGCGGAAGCGCGAACGTTGGAGACTGCGGGGACGAGCATCAGAAGGACGAAGCCGTTTAGAGCCGTCAGCATACCTGAGATGACCATCCCCGCGACGGCGAGCCCGCTTCCGCCGAGCCTTGGATTTCGATTGCAGTCTCGGATCGCAAGGATGCCGAGGATGATGGAGGGAATCGCCGTCACGATCGAGAAGAAGAGGGTCGGGAAGCTGAGGATCAGCGACCAGATCGCCTTCGCACTGTGTCGGGTGGGCTCGATTAGATCTGGCAAATCGCGATCGCGGTCGGAGTCATACGGACGCGGTGGCGTTGCTCGCCCTGGTTGGCCTGCCTGGATCGCTTGCGGGCCGGTTGACGCTGTAGGCAGCGCCTCAGCAACCATGATCTTTTCGGAAGCAGGCAACGCTGCCGTGGGCGTCTCGACGATCGCCTGACAACGCAGGCAGCGAATCTTCTTGCCCGCTTGCGTGGCCGGGTAGTTCAAGGCGGTTCCGCAGGTGCAGTTCAATTGCGGCATGCTTCGCTCGCTTGGATCGAGGAGATGCGGAAACGTGCAAAGGACGCGCTCAGGGTAACTCCCCAACGTGCGACGTGCAACCGAAAACGGCGTCGAATGCCTCATTGGTGGGCAATCGGTTGCTCAAGTTGGGCAAGACGCGATGTGTTCGACATCCATTTCGGTTCGATGAACTGGTCCTCAAGCAACGACAAGCGCGTCACCAGCCCAGGGGCGAGCGCAGCGAACTCCTGGGTTCGCATCGAACCTGATGACGAATGAACTTTACGCAACGGGCTGGATCCCAGGAGCTCGCTGCGCTCGCCCCTGGGCATGATGGAACAACCCTGTTCGCGTCGTCGCGCGGCATCCAGGAATAATCTCGTATACGAGAAATCTCTTGCTTCGTGAAAACGATGCTTCGTCGAGCCGCGCGCGAAGCTCGCGTGGCGCGACGAAGCGCGATGCGCGCGATGTTTTTTCGCGAAAAAATTTTCGCGCCGCGCATCGCGCTTTCTTTCCACGTCTTTTCCGCGACGGCGCGCGCGTTGCCTACCATCGGCTCGGTCGAATGGAGCATCCAAACACGCGCCGAGGCTCTGGGTAGGCCTTGCATTAATCGTCTAGAAGGTTATCTTCTAAAACCTAATGGCGCATGCGGCGAGAGCTTGTCCCCTTGGCTCATCTCGCCCCTTGCAGTGCAACGAGCCGAGGCTGGAGGCGACCGCTTCTTTATGATCTCCACGGAAGAGCGGACCGGGCTTGAACAGACCCCGCGAGTCAAGGTGAAGGACTACGGCTTCGACGACGAAGACCCTCCCGGCAAACCCAGGCGCCACCCGCTCTGGCGCAACGTCCTCAAGAAACATTGGGACGACTGGCGTTGGCAGTCGCAAAACGCCATCCGATCCGTACGGCAGCTCCGCGATCTGCTCCCCTTCTCCGAGGAAGAACTCGAAGTGATGGGGAAGCTCGAAGCGGAGTACAAGCTCGCCATCCCGCCGTACTACTTCTCCCTCATCGACGTCGATGACCCCAACGATCCCATCCGACTGCAATCGGTGACCTCCCCTCTCGAAGCGGATTCCAACTTCGAACTCGAAGATCCGCTCGAAGAGGACAAGGACTCCCCGGTCCCCGGCATCACCCATCGCTATCCGGACCGCTGTCTCATGGTGACGACCCACGTCTGCACCATGTATTGCCGTTTCTGCACCCGCAAACGGGCCACGATGGTCCGCGGAGGCTGGGACGCCGTCAGCCGGGACGACGAACGGATGATCGAATACATCCGCGCGCACCCCGAAATCCGAGACGTGGTCGTCTCCGGCGGCGACCCGCTGACCCTCAACCACAACAAGCTTCGCTTCTTCCTCGAGAGCCTTCGCGAGATCCCGCACGTCGATGTGGTGCGCCTTGGAACGCGCGTCCCCACGACGTTGCCGCAAAAGCTCTACGACAAGGAACTGCTCGACATTCTTGCTCAGGCGGAGAAGGTCTGGATCCAGACCCACTTCAACCACGCACGGGAAATCACTCCCGAGGTGGCCAAGGCCTGCAAGAACCTGATCAAGGCAGGGCTGCCTCTCAACAACCACACCGTCCTGCTCAAGGGCGTCAACGACGACCTGGAGACGATGCGCCGCCTCATGCGGGCACTCCTCCGGATCAAGGTCCGCCCCTACTACCTGTTCCACTGCGATCCGGTCACCGGCGCGGGGCACTTCCGCACCAGCGTGTGGAAGGGTCTCGAAATCATGGAAGGCCTCCGCGGACACATGTCCGGCCTCGCCGTCCCGACCTACGTCGTCGATAGCCCGCATGGCGGCGGCAAAATCCCGCTCATGCCCAACTATCTCGTCTCCGCTTCCGACGATTGCCTCATCCTTCGCAACTACGAAGGCATGATCATTCGTTATCAAGCCGAAGACAAGCCGGCGACGATCAAGCAGACCGCCAACAACCGCGGCGTCAGCTTGCTCGTGCAAGGAACTAAGACCGCCCTGGTTCCGAAAGACAACGAACGCCTCGCGCGCCGTCGTCGCAAGCCCTTGCAGACTGTCGCCCTGGAAACTCCACAGTCCAGCGGCTGCGGTTCCTCCGAGGCGCACGCTTGCAGCGACGCTCCGATGGAAGCCGCCGTGGCTCACTAAGCTACGCGTTCAGCAAACCTCCAAACGGCCGACCTTCGGGTCGGCCGTTTTGCATTGGCGAGCAGCCGCGGTTGCACGGTTGGCCGTTGCGGCACGGTCTCCGACCGTACCGGCCCGTTGTGGCACGGTCTCCGACCGTGCCACTCGGCCCGACCCCCGTATAGGGGTAGGGAAGGCCGATTGAGTTCGGCCTCCCCTCCCTCCGAACCGGACGGGCGGGTTTTCCGCATCCGGCTCTCCCGTTGACGGTCTTACCCCCAAGGGGGGTGACGCGCCGCGTCGTGGGCAGCAGCCAGGCATGAGTACCCGCGGTCGGCAAAGTACGCGTTTGGCCAACGCGAAGGATCGCGTCAACCAAACCCTTCCCTTCACGCCCTCCTCGAGCGCGCTCAACATGCGATCCGTCCATGCCGCAGGTTCCATCCAGGACCATGAGGTCCCGACCTTGCCGTCTTGTTAAGCCTTCGAAGGGGTTGCCTTCGAAGGCACTGCCGACGGTGTCGGTTCCCGCGTCATGTTCGTCACGCATCCGTCTCCCTGCGTCCCTTCGCTCCCCCGGCGTTGCCCGGCTTCCTCGCACCCCGCCAGCTCCTCGCGCGCTTGCAGGCGCACTGTGGGGCGGTCTCTGACCGTTCCACGCGGCCCGACCGAAGGTCTCCAAGAAGCGCCCGAGCGCGTCAACCCGCATCCGCGATCCAAAACTCAAATCGACCGCAACCACGGATGGCACGGATGGCACGGATGGCACGGATGGCACGGATCAAACCGGTCTTCATCCGTGCATTCCATGTCATCCGTGGTCGCTCTTCTTCTGGTCTGAGAACAAGATCCTTGGCGGTTCGTGGAGACCTTCGGTCGGGCCGGGTGGAACGGTCAGAGACCGTGCCGCAACGGCACGCAAGCGTGCCGCGGCGGCAAGCATCTGACGCGTGTTCACGTCCGCGCTTATCGATTTTTCCGAATTTGCCGAATGCGCCGCCGCGTGAGCTTGCTTTGCATGCTATGTGTTAAGCGGCTGCGGAGAGGCTGCGCTGGGTGACGCCCAGGCGCCGGGCTTCGGTCATCGCTTCGCGCACCCGTTGGAACGGCTCGGCGAAATCGAGGGCCGAAAGCTGTCCCAGCATTTCGCGGAAGATATCCGCGTCCTGCGGGTAATCGTTATGCAGGTGCAGGTTGCGGTCGATCGAGAGCACGTTGGTCGGCGGGCCGCTCGTCAGCGAATGCCAGGCGATCGGGAGCGCGACGCGAAGGCGCAGATCCAATGCGTGAAATTGATCCGTGATGATGGCTCGCACGGGCGTCGTCGATTTGTCCATCAGCGTCTTGCCGATGAGTTCGCCGTGCAGAAACGCCGGAAGAGCGTCCCCATACAAGATCTGTTGCACGCGATTCGGTTGAACCGCGGAGGAAAGACGGAACTCCAACGGACGACCCCATTGGTTCACAATGAGATAGCCGCCTGAAGTGCCTGTCGATTCCTGCGTGAACGTCAAGAAGCCAATATTCCCAGGTGCGGCCGCCATGCGTTTCCTTTCCGTCTTGAGAACGCAAGCTTGGCGAAGGAGAACCTTCGCTCGCGGTACACCCTCTCTTCGTCGTGCGAAGTTGCGCAGCTTTACTTTCGAAAGTGGGCTGAAGGCGCTTTCGCCCGCCGTCCGGTCGCCAACCCGCAGATTGCAAGGAACCGCCCTGATCGTCCGACTTTGGCGGATCGCTTCAGTCTGCCGTTCATGAATGTCAGCCCTGGCAGCAGGGCGACTCTGCGTCCGCTGTCCTGACTTTGCCGGTCGTGCGGGTCAGGCGTACAGACGGTACGGATTTCCCGATCCCTGTTTTCCGACTTCTTTTCCGATTGCCCCCATCGTGAACCGATAGACGATTAGGCTCCGTACGCAGCCGTCGTGTTGGTTCGCTTTTGAGCCCGAGGGTCTGATCCCTATGCGCCCGCCTATCGTCTTCTGGCACAAGTTCTGGCGCTGGATCGTTTCGCAAAAGCACTCGCAGGAGGGGTCGGGAACGGGCCGCCGCACTTTCTTGCTTGATCCCGAAACGCTCTACGACACGGCTCCCCGGGCGATGAACTATCGCCGGCCCTCCCCAGGCGTCGAACGGTTGGAATGCCGCCTAGCTCCCGCAGTGGTCGCTTCGATTTCAGGCAACGTTCTGAACATCGTCGGGACGAGCGGCGCGGAAAATATCTCGATCCAACTCCAGTCGAACGATGCGACGAAGTTGCAGGTCTTCGAGGGCAGCACGCAGGTTGCCAACTCGCCGTTCACCGTCTCCTCATTCGCTTCCGTCACGATCAACGGCAACGGCGGCACCGACACGTTCACCGTCTCCGATCTCACCGCCAACGCCTCCATGGCGGGCATGACGGTCACGATCAACGGCGGCAACGGCGCGGATACCTACAAGCTGGGGGACAACTGGGGAACCGTCGTCATTAACGACACGGGCGGCGCGCTCGATTTCAATCCCCAGTTCAGTGGTTCGCTGACCGTCAACACGCCCAGCGACACTCCAGGCCAGCATGAAATCGTGGGGAACAACGGCGGCACGATCAGCACGCTCAACTTCCCCGCGTCGGCAACGTTTACGACCGACTTGTCCGGCATCTCCAACAAGACCAATCTCCAGGCGGGGTTGAATGCGGTCGCCAATTTGGCCGACCGCCTCGAAACCGTCGGCGAACTGGGGACAGGCCTGTTCCTGTTCGATGGCCAGCCGCTCGGGCAGATCGTCGATCTGGGGGGATGCTGCGCGCGAAGCTTGTGAATCCCATCGCGGCCCTCGGCGGATCGCCAACGCTCGATCAGGTGCTCGCCGCCTGGAACAACGCGGGCGGCGTGCAGGCCTCCGCCAATCGTGCCGGCAACGGCGACACCACGTACACGCTCACGCTCGACATTCAGCAAACCGCGACCGGAATCCTTCTCGCGTTGCCGGACGAGTTCGCCGACAAGCTTCAGATCGATGCGGTGAAGGGGGATGTTTCCACGCGCCTGCAATGGACCTTGCAGGTCACGCAAACCAACGGCGGCGCCTTCTCCGCGTCGTCCGTGACGGCAATGCAGGTGAGTGCGGATCTGTCCAAGACGGGCTTCGATGGCCGGGCCGGCTTCTTGGGGCTGAACTTCGGCAACCCGAGCGTGATTTTCCTCGATGCCGACGTCTCGATCGACACCGGCAGTTTCTCGAGTCTGACGACCGCCCAGATCAATGCGCTCTCGGCCAACGGCTTGAATCAAACAGGAACCGCGCTCGCCAAGTACGATTTCACCGGGACCACCACAGTCGGCGGCGTTTCCATTACGTTTCCTTCTTTGCCCGCGCCGCAGATTCGGCTCACAGGCTCATCCGCCGGCAGCACGTTCGATCTTTTCAACCCGAACGCATCGCGCACCTACTTCGACAATTACTCGGCCGCCGGCCTTTCGGACTTCTTCCTCACCACGGCCGGCCGCGCGATCCGTGTTGCACATGCCGTTCGAGATGATCCTCACTCCCGTGGGCTTCGGCTTCAATCTCGGCACGGGCAACACTTCATCCACGCTGCTCCGCGATCTGAACCTGGGTTCGGGCGTTCGCACGGTGGCGGGTTCCGACCTCCGTGTTCAGCTTAGCGACAATTCGAAATCATTCGACGTCGATTTGGATCACGATCCTTCGACAACGACGCTCGCCAGCCTGGGCATCACGAACGGAGCGGGGGACGACATCACGGTCACCCTGAAAGACGGGACGACGTTCGGCATCGAACTGGGACCGATCGGCACGCAGACGCTCGCGGACCTCGTCACCAAGGCGAACGCCGCCGCAGTCACGGCGTTTGGCGACGATCAGGAGAAGTTCGTCGCCCAGATCAACACGGGCCGCGGCTCGCTCCTGTTCCTCGATCGCAGCACCGGCAACGGCACGATGGCGGTGAGCGCTCCCGCGCGCCTCGGCATGGGAGCCGCCACCCGCGGCATCCTCGGCAGCGATCTGGAAACCTACACCGAAGCCGCATTCGCCACGCTCGGCGATGTGATGCTGAAGATCCAGCAGGCCGCAACCGCGAATGGGCTGTCGGTCGCCCAGTTCGAGGTGCGCGTGGCCGACGACGGCAAGGGGCTCGTCGCAATCGACGGCACCGCGGGGCCGGGCGATTTCGAGATTCAGGCGCTCAACAATTCGATTGCCAACCGCGATCTCGGCTTCCTGGTGACCGGCAGCGAACCGGTGCTGCAAACAAGCACCCTGCTCAGCTCGCTTCGCCGCGGCGCGGGCATCCGCACCGTGGGCGGCAACGATTTCCGCGTCGCCCTTCGCGACGGCTCCTTCTTCGACGTCGATCTCAGCGGCTCGCAAACGACCCTCGGCGACGTCCTGGCCGCCATCGACACTGCGACCAACTCCGCTTTCGGCGGCGGTCAGTCGAAGTTCCGCACCGGCCTGGATCCGGTCAGCAACAAGCCGGCTCTGTTCGATCTCACCAGCGGCGGAACCGCCTTTGCCGTCACCGCGCTTAACAGCTCCAACGCCGCCGCGGATCTCGGCATCACCGCCCCCGCGGTCGCCGGCAACATGCAGGACGGCATGGCGGCGTATGTCCTCCCGGTCGGCAGCACGACGCGCGTCATTCAGGGCGGAGCGCTCCACGGCGACACGATCACGTCGCGCTTCGGCATCCGCAATGCCACGATCAACTCCACGGTTAACCTATCCGCGTCCAACATCGCCGCTACCGGCCTGTGGAATGTCGCGGCCATCGGGATTGCCGGCGGAAGCGCGACGGGCAGCTTCACGTTCGACATGACGTTCGCTGATCCTGGCGCCGACGCCGCCGATGGCTTCGTCTCGCTGCGCGAGCTGCGCGGCGGGCTGGCGGACGTGAACACGCTGGTTTCGAACCCGGTCCGCGCCGGCACGTTGACGCTCGACCTGCCTGTCACGATCACACCCGGTTTCGGCGGCATGTCGTCGTCCGCGACTGCGCAGGTCGTCTACGCAAACGTGACCGACACAACGACTCCGCCGGTCGTCACGTTCCCGAGCAGCAACACGACGGCCGAGTTCCTCGCGGCCGCTCAATCGGTCACGATGGCCGATGCGTTGGGTGCATTGAGCAATGCCGCCGCGTATTTGCAGAGCCTGCAATCCGAATCTCAAGTCGGCGGGCAGATCAATCCGCTGGCACAGCCGATCATTGGTCTTTACCGCACGCCGGGCCAATTGCTGCAGTTCGCGGAAACGTTCTCGGCCCTGCTTGCGTCGCTTCAGGCCAACCCGCCGAAGACCTTGCAGGCATTGCAGACCGCTTTGGCGGCGTTGCCGAACTTCGGCTCCGTCTCGCTCGGCTTCGACAGCACCTCGGGAAGCCCGGCCCTCAAGATCAACCTCACCTACAGCCCGCAGCAAATTTCGTCGCAACGACTGCAGCTCAATCTACCCAAGACCGCCGCCGAACTTACCGCGCTGGGCTTGTCGTCGGCCTCCACGATCTTGGACGCGGACCGCGGCAGCCCGGTCACGGTGACCGCCAACGCCACGCTCGCGCTGGGCCTGGGCGTCAACCTCACGGGCGCCCGCGACAGTTTCCTCTGTGGCGACGAAACGATCGCCGACGTCGATATCCGCGCCATTCGCGATGATCTCAACTTCGATGCGTTGCTCGGCGCTCGCACGGTCAGCATTCTGGCAGGATCCTACGTCTTCGACAGCGACGGCAGCGGTGCGAGCACAACACCGGCCAACTACTCCGTCGATCTCGCCGCGGGTCGGCAGACGTTCGCCAATGCCTTGTCGACCGCCACCGGTTCGCTCACCGGCAAAGTCAACGCCGCGTTGCCGATCCAGTATGGCCCCGAACTGAATCAGCCTCTTAAGAGCACCATCTCGCTCGGCGTCGATTATCCGCCGCTCGCCGGTTCGGTCGCCCTTTCGGTGAGCGGGCCGAATGTCGATGCCACGCTCGCCAGCCAGCCGCTCAACGGGAACATCCAAGGCCTGCGAGCCGGGTTCAAGGAACTGTTCCGCCTGCTCGACCTGGCCTTCGATGCATCCATCTTCAGCAAGGGGCTGCCCATCGTCGGCACCCAACTCATGGATGCGGCCAACTTCCTCGAGCAGATTCAGAACAAGGTCGGCGACAACTTCGACTTCACCACCGGCATCCTCATGCCCACGAGGGCCCAGCAAGCGATCTTCGACGCCTTCGGCCCCGGCGGGCTCAACTGGCTGCAGGACAACAACAGCGACGGATTGGTCAACAAGAGCGACGTCGTCATCACGACGAGCGCCAACGGCACTTCGTTCTCGCTCAATCTTTCTTCGCCGCTGCAAACGATCGACACGCCCGTCGATTTCGACATGATGATGCCGGGTCTGGGTCTGGCGCTGAAGTCGGCGGCGAACGTGAAGCTCGGTTTCGCCATGCCGCTCAGCTTCGGCATCAGCACGACGAAGGGCGTCTACATCGATTCGTCGTCGCTGACCGGCTTCGGAATCACGCTCGATGCCGAGATGGCCGCGCCTCCCGATGCTTCCGGCTATGTGGGAACGCTGGGCACGATGCCGTACCGCATTACCCAGCGGACAGGAACGAACGCCCGCATCCAGGGTTCGTTCGCCTTCGGCGTCAATGATCCGAACAGCGACGGCACGCTCACGCTCAATGAGATGATGTCCGCCCTCGGGTCAGCCGCCAGCGCGAACGAGGCGAGTGCACAGACCGCGGCCAGAAACCTGATCAAGGGCGGCTTCACCACCAGTTCGAATGTCGATTTCCGTTTCTATCTGCTAAGCGACCTGCCGGCCGGGACCGCATTCCCGCGTTACCAGATGGATCTCGATGTGACCGGTTGGGGCTTCACCTCCTCCACCAGTTCTTCGACGACCACGCAGACGACGCCGACCGTCTCGATCGACAACTTGAAGTTCGAGCTGGTCTCGTTCATGCGGGATTTCATCGGCCCCGCCCTGGTCCGCATCCGCAACTCGTTCCGGCCCATGGACGGCATCGTCGATTTTCTCAATTCGGCCGCCATGCCGTTCATCTCGCTCGTGTTCGGCCGGGCGCCGTACACGTCGGCCGCATCGTTCGGCGGCAAGGTGGAAATCGGCAACTTCGCGGGCGCCTCGCTGGCCATTCGCCGCATTGTCGAAGGTGGGCAACTGGTCGGCGCCACCAACAATCCTTTCGGAATCTTCGGAGTCGTGCCGTTCGGAATGATGCCGGATTCGCCCGCCATCGGTTCCCCGGAATTTGTCGCGTGGAGCAACTTGTTGACGGTCGGACCGATCACGGGTCTCACGGGCGAAGCATGGATTGACCTGGGCTCGGCAACGCTGACCGATATCACCTTCGACGGCAATCTGGCCAAGCAGCCGTTGCCCCGCGGCAAGCAAATGCTCGATCCGGTCACGGTCAACATGAGGGGCTACGGCGATCCGACGGATGGAGCCGGGGTGTCGATCCTGGGCGACATCCATGCCCTTTCGATTCGCACCGATGTGGCCGCGGGCGTGCAAGACGCGGCTCTTTCGCTGCTCGCGACGCAGCTTCTGCCGGGCCGCGGCAAGGTGCAGGGGCTCTTCGGCGGGGCCATCCGCATGCTCCTGGGAAGCGGGTTGGACCCCGTCGATATTCCGATTTTGAAAGATGCGGCTCAAAACGTATCGCTCCTCTTCGGCGATTGGGCCCGAGGCGGGCAGCAAGCCCAAGACAACTGGCTGTTCAGCTACAACACGCCGGAGATGTTCCTCTACCTGTATCAGGACATTCCGATCTCCAAGGAAGAACTCGCCAAGAAAGTGCTCGGCGTCAGCGAGTTGGCCAAGATCTTCAAGGTGTTCAGCGTCGAGGTGCAGGCCTATATACCGGTTGCGTTCGAGGCGCGGGCGGATATGAAGTTCGTCTTCGATACTACCGGGCTGCAAACCTTCGCGAGCACGAAAAACGCGGGGGACATCGGCAACGGCTTCTACTTCGACGACCTCGCCGGCGTCAACAAGAATGGGCCGAACACCGCGAAAATCGTCGGATCGAACAAGGATCCCGAACAAGCTCGCATTCTGGGGGGAGCCGGGCTCGGCGTGCAGATCGTCTTCAATGCGTCGATCTTGCAGCTCAAGGTGGGCGTGGAAGCGATCGCCTTCCTCGGCTCCTCCTGGGACTTCCGCGACCCCGACAACAGCGACGGTCTTTACCGCATCCGGGCCAACGAATTCGACGTCAACAGCGGCGCCTCGGTCTACGATCAATCCTTCACGATCAGCTTCCGCGCCGATGCGTTCGTGAAGATCAGCGTCGGCATCTCGATCTTCCGCATCACCATCATCGACATTCGCTTCAACCTCGGTACCGTCACCTTCGACATCCCGATAGCGGGTCAAACGTTCGCGACGTTGCCGTCGCTGGGCGGATTCTCGAACGGCGTCGTCACGCTCGATTTCTCGAATCAACCCACCGCCGACACGACTTTCTGGATCGGCGCCGGCTCCGCCATCGGCGACGTCATCGTCTCCGCGAAGCTCAAGACGGCGTTCCCCAATGTCTTCTACGTCGTCTCGCAGCTCTATCGCGGCGTCACCCGCGTCGTCGGCAATGCGGGAGCCGGCAACGACACGATCTACGTCAGCTCCGCCGTCACAGCGACCATCGAATACCGCGGCGGCGGCGGCAACGACACCATCTACGGCGGATCCGGCAACGACTTCCTCTACGGCGATGCCGGGATCGACACCATCCTCGGCGGCGCCGGCGCGGACGAGATTCGCGGCGGCACGGAAGCCGATGCGGTCGATGGCGGCGACGGCAACGACCTCATCTATGGCGATGCCGGCGCGGATATTCTCCGCGGCGGGCGCGGCGACGACACCATCTACGGCGGCATCGGGGCCAACTTCATCTACGGCGGCATGGGAGCCGACCTGCTCGTCGGCGATCAGGACGACGAGGAGATTCACGGCAACCAAGGGAACGACGTCATCCGTGCCGGCGGCGGAAATGATCGCATTTACGGCGGAGACGGGGCGGATGAACTCGACGGCGAAGACGGCAACGACACGATCTACGGCGGGCTCGGCAACGACCTGATTAACGGCAGCGACGGCGTCGATCAGATCTACGGCGAGCAGAATAACGACACCATCTACGGCGGCCTGGGCAACGATCGCCTCGATGGCGGCGGAGCCAGCGACCGCGTGTTCGGCGACAACGACCCCCCCGATTCCAGCGACGCCGGCGGCGACGACCTCATCTTCGCGCGCGGCGGAAGCGACTTCCTCGACGGCCAAGGCGGCAGCGACGTCTACCTCATCGATTTCTTTGGCGTGGGGGCCGATTCCCTCATCACCGTCCTCGATACCGGTTCCGCCGTCGGCACCGATCGCTTCAGCGCGACCGGGACCATCCTCGCCGACCAGTTCCTGCTGCGGTCCGATGCGGGCGGGGCGCTTTCGTTCGTCGCCATGCTGAATGGACCGGCAGCGGTCGAGCGGATCAATTACTCGGGCGTGGAACGCATCGTGGTCAACGGCGGGCTGGGAGACGACCGTTTCGCGGTGGACGACACGGCCGCGGAAATCACGATCAATGGCGAGGAAGGACAGGACAGCTTCCAGATCGGCCAACTCTATTCGGCGCCGCGCACGCCGGTCGATGCGAACGTGTCCGTGGACGACGCGTTCGCCACCATCCAGACCACGCGGGGTTTTCTTTCCAACGGCAACAGCCGGCCCATGACCGTGAACGGCGGGACGGGGAACGACCGCTTCGTCGTTTTCCACAACAAGGCGGAGCTGGCGCTCAACGGCGACGACGGCGACGACATGTTCGAGATTCGCGCCTTCGCGCTCGTCGGTTCGCAAGAGCCGCAGCGCGCCCGCACCGACATCAGCGGCGGCGCCGGGGCGGACCTTGTGGAGTATGCGATCAATGCCCCGGTCAATGTCGACGGCGGCGACGGCTTCGACACCGTCGTCATCATCGGGACCGAGTTCGGCGACGATTTCGTCATCACCAAGGACGGCGTCTACGGCGCCGGCCTCACGGTCCGCTACACGAACGTCGAATCGCTGCGGGTGGATGGCGCGGAAGGGGACGACCGCTTCTACATCCAGAGCACCAGCGAGAAGGTCGCCACCGAAATCCTCGGCGGCCTCGGGAACGACACGTTCAACGTCTCGGGCGATGTGCCCCCCGTGACGAGCAACGATCTCAAGGGGCATAGCGGCCTGATCCTGCAAGGCGTCGAAAGCCAGGATGCTCGCTTCAATGGGCAGAACATCTGGGGCGTGGCCGCTCAGATCGCGGACAACGACGAACCCGCAGTCGTCATTCGGCCCACCAACGGCGCGACGATCATCACCGAAGGGGGGGTCGCGGATACGTACACCGTGGTCCTTGCGTTCGCTCCCATCACGGCGATCCTCGTGAAGGCGCTCGCGCCGATTCCGACGCCGAACGAACGCGAGAAACGGGCTCGCAAGTTTTCCGTCGCCAGCAATGCGCCGGGGGCGCAGAACGCCTCGGACGGCGCCTTCGTCACCCTCCGCTTCACGCCGTCGAATTGGTTCATCTCGCAAACCGTCTTCGTGGCCGCCGGCTCGACGACCTACACCGATGCGGCCGGGCTTTCGACGCGGCCGGAACTCGGCGATTCGTCCACCTTCAGCTACGACGACAGCGCCTACGAAGGAATCGACTTCGGCACGATCAGCCACGTCGTGGTCGCCGACCTGCCCTCCTACAACGGTTCGCTTTCGCAAAGCCAACTCTCGGCCGTCACCGGCGCGACGCAAGCGGTGCTGCAACTGGGCGGCAGCCCCGCGACGGGCGATCAGTTCCGCATCACCGTCAACAACAACGCTCCGGTGTCCTTCACGGCCGGGGCAGATGCGAGCTTTGGCGCGATTCTCGACGGCTTGCGGACCGCGTTCCTCGCCGCGCAGCCCGCGCAAGGCGGCATCGCGGCGACGCGGGTTGCCGACCGCGTCATCACGCTTTCGGGCAGCGTCAATGCGGGCGATCAGTACACGGTCACCATCGGCGCCAAGGCGCTGACCTACAGCGTGCCGCAAACCGGCGTGCGAACCCTCGCCCAGATGGCGTCGGGCATTGCTCAGCTCATCAATGCCGCCAATCTCACCGGCGTCTCCGCGGATCCGCGGGCGAATAACGGCACGCTGATCATTCGCACGCTTGCTTCCTCCACCGTGTCGGTCGCCGAACTCACGGATCCCGGCAGCAACACGGCCATTTCGCTCGGCTCCGCCACGCAGCTTCTCCTTCTCGATGCCGACGACGGCAACCTCGCCACCGACAACAGCACCAACTTCGCCGTTTCCAAAACCTCCGCGAACGGAACCATCGGCATCAACGTCGATGGAGCCAACGGCGCCACGATGAACGTCGCCGTGCCCGACAAGTTGAGCCTCGACCTCGTGGGCCGCAAGATCGCGGTTACAAGCGGGCCGGGAGCCGGGCAGCAGCGCTATGTCGTCTCGGTGGTCGGCGCCGTCGTCACGGTCGATCGGCCCTGGGACGTCATCGATACGCCGACGTTCCAGTCCACGTATCAGATCCGCATGGACGACGCGATCGTCGGCCAACCGAGCGCGATCGACAACGCGAACTTCACGCTCACCGATGCATCGCGCACCGTTGCCTTCCGCACCGCGGGCGAAGGTCTTCGCGGCCGCGTGGTCCGCGTCGTCGGCGGGCCGGGCGTCGGGCAGGAACGGCTGATCCTTTCCAACACGTCCAACACGCTCACGCTCAATGGGCCATGGAGCGTCGCCCCGACCTCCGCCAGCATCTACCGCATCGACATGTTCGACGGCCTCGCCGTGCCGAGCTTGCGAGTGCAGGTCAACGACAACGACCTGCCGGGCGTCATCGTGGACGAGACGCAGGGTTATCAAAACGGCGTGACTCCGGACAACGACAACCTCACGACGGTGATCGAAGGGGGCAACGGCGACCAGTTCGGCGAAATGGACGTCGTTCGTCTGCGTCTCTCGAAGAACCCCGGCGCGACGCCTGTCGAGGTGACGCTTACCTACGAGGGCACGCAACTCACGCTGACCGACGTCAACGGCAATGCGATCGCCGGCAACAAGCTGGCCTTCGCAAACGCCAACTGGAGCACGTTCCAGGTCGTCCGCGTGGCCGCGTTCAACGACACGATCCGCGAGGGCTTCCACAGCAGCCTCATCAGCTTCACCGTGACGGCCGGAAGCGCCGACGCCACGGTCACGGGCCAGACGGATTCCTTCACGATCCCGGCCGACAGTCCCGTGTTCGTCATGGGACTGACGCAGACGCCGAGCGGATCGATCAGCGTGACGCTCGATGGGCAGACGATCTCGCAAGGGCCGAACCCAACCGGGCTGAGCTGGACGCTCGTCGGCAGCCGGCTGTTGTTTAGCGACAGCAACGACCCCGCGTCGGTCTCGGGCGCCTTGGTGGTGACGTACAACTACGTCAACCCAGGGTTCCTCAGCAGCTTCACGCCTCCGGTGCTGGTGAAGATCAACGACGACGACGCCCCGACGGTGTTGACGCGCGAGACCGCGGGTTCGACCGACGTCATCGAAAACAGCGGCATCGCCGGCGCGAAGCTGACTTCGCTCGCCGCGGGCTGGACCGCCGCTTCGCTCGGCGTCGTCGGCGAACGCGATCGATGCGGGCAATGGCGCGGATCTCATCTTCGGCGACAGCGCACGTCTTACCGGCAACGACACGCCGGCTCCGTTCGCCCTCGCCGGTCAGCCGCTCCGTCTCGGCAAGATCGAAACAATGCAGGCGGACGACGGCGGCGACGATCTGATCACCGCCGGCGCGGGAGCAGATGTCGTCTTCGGCGGATTCGGATCCGACACGCTGACGTTGGGCCTCGGCGACGACATCGCCCTCGGCGACAACGGCGAGCTGGCGTTTGTCGGCGGCGTCCCAGTCCTGAAAACGGCGGATATCGCCACCACGACCGGCGCGGCCGACCTCATCTTCGGCAACGACGGCGATGATGCGATTCTGGGCGGCGTGGGCGCCGATCTCATCGACGGCAACGCCGGGAACGACCTCATCCTCGGCGACAACGGCACGCTGACAGGCCGCCTCGGCGGGATCGTCACCGACCCGCGCAACCGGGCACTCATCGGCACCACGCTCTACGATGCAAGCGGCCTGGTCCGGATCGATCGCACGCAGCAATTCGCCTCGCCCGGCACGGCTCCGGCGTGGACCAACTGGGTCGTCACGGTCGATGCCGGTCTGACTGGTCTTTATGGCGACGACTACATCGCGGGCGGTCCGGACAACGACACGATCTTCGGCCAACGCGGCAACGACACCATCCAGGGAGACGGCTCGATCGACAGCCGGCCTGGGATCCGCAAGCCGCAATGGCGAACCTTATGGCGAACTCGGTTTGTTCGTGACTTCGGACGCCGATTACTACAACCAGGTCGTCAGCAGCCAAACCACGCCATCAACGGTCAACCAGATCGTCCTTCAGGGCGTGCCGACGCTTACCAGCCCAACAGGTACGGTCTCGGGGGACGTGCAGACGTTCACATGGTCTTCCGTGTTCGGCGCCGCGAATTACGACATCTGGATCGACAACGTCACGACCGGCCAGTCGCAGGTCATCCGCACCGCATCGATCACGACGACAAGCTGGACCAGCCCCGCGCTATCGCCCGGCAATACCTACGCTTGGTGGGTGCGAGCAATCAGTTCCACGGGCAACGCGACCGCATGGAGCAGCGCCGGCCGATTCGCGATCGCTGCTGTTGCCGCTCCAGTCGCGATCGGCCCAACGGGAGTCCAATCGACGGACGCACTGAACTTTACCTGGAACTCCGTTGCCGGCGCCGCCAAGTACGACCTCTGGCTCCAAGACTCGGCGAGCGGGGCGTTGACCGCGTATCCAACGGGTCTTGTCGGTACGAGTTGGACGGCTCCGACGCTCTCGCCAGGCCGAACGTATCAGTGGTGGCTCCGTTCCGTCAGCACGAATGGGACCACGAGCGCCTGGAACACTCCCCTGACGTTCTCCGTTCCGGCCCTGGGCACGCCGGCACTCGGGACGCCGACAGGTTTGTTAGGGACCGACACGCCGACCTTTACCTGGACGAGTACGACGTTGGCCGTTCGCTATGACGTTTACTTGTCGAACAACACCACCGGCGCGGTGCAAGTTTTGAGCAGCGGCAACATGGCGGGCGTGGCTTCGCCGAATTGGACTTCCCCCGCCCTTTCGCCGGGCAGCAACTATACCTGGTGGGTCCGCGCCGTCAGTGCCGACGGCTCCGCCGGCGCCTGGAGCACGGGCAAGACGTTTTCGACGCCGAGCCTCGGAACGCCGACGTTGTCGGGCCCCCCGGGAGTCCTCGCCACCGATACGCCGACATTCGCCTGGTCCAACGTATCGTTCGCGGCGAAGTACGACGTTTACCTGTCCAACGCCACGACTGGAGCCACGCAAGTGTTCCGCACCGGCAACCTCGCTGGGGTCGTGAATCCGACATTCGCATCGCCGGCACTGGCTCCGGGGAGCAACTACACCCGGTGGGTGCGAGCCGTCAGCGCCGACGGGACGCTCGGAGCGTGGAGCACATCGCGCTCATTCAGCACTCCAGCTCTCACGATACCGGTGCTGGTCGGCCCCACCGGAAACGGCTTCTCGACGACGCCGACGTTCAGCTGGAATGCGGTCGCATTGGCGGCGAGATACGACGTGTACGTCAGCGACCTCGCCACAGGCCAGGATCAGGTTGTACGCAAATCGAATCTGACTGGGACTTCATGGACATTGTCGGGGATCCCATCGCTGATCTCCGGCCATCGCTACCGCTGGTGGCTGCGAGCGATCAGCAACGACGGCAGCGTCAGCGGCTGGAGCAATCCGCTCGATTTCGTCGTCTCGTAAAAGCCTGGCAGGCTATGAAACCTGCGAGGAGTTCATTCGCTAGGTCGCGGTAAAGGAAGACCGCAGGTGTGCCATGCTTCGCCGGGGGCATGCTTGGTCGGTGAAAGCAGGGCGTTCGCTGGCCCCTGCCAGGAACCCGCCTAGAGCGGCTTGGCAGATCGACGTGGCGGCCGACGTTGCGTTCT
>JAIEPT010000010.1 GCA_019748295.1 Gemmataceae bacterium
ATCGCAGGCGGCACGATGCGGACCTTCTACGAGAACAACAAGGCGTATCTCCAGAACAAGTGGAACGCCGCGGGCAAGCAAATCGAACGCTGGGAGACCATCGCAGGCGGCACGATGCGGACCTTCTACGAGAACAACAAGGCGTATCTCCAGAACAAGTGGAACGCCGCGGGCAATCAGATCGAGCGTTGGGAGACCATCGCGGGCGGCACCATGCGGACCTTCTACGAGAACAACAAGGCGTATCTCCAGAACAAGTGGAACGCCGCCGGCAATCAGATCGAGCGTTGGGAGACCATCGCGGGGGGCACGATGCGGACCTATTACTCCAGCGGCAAGGCGTATCTCCAGAACACGTGGGACACCGCCGGAAGCCAGATCAAGAAGTGGGAAAAGACCGCAGGCGGAACCGTTGTCACCTATTACCAGAACACCAAGTCGTACCTTCGCGAAAGCTGGGATAATGCCGGCTCCTATGTCAAGGAGACGTGGTCCAGCTCGGGAAGCTATGTGAAGAAAGCCTGGGACAAGTTCGGCAACGTCTTGGGCGGAGGAGGAGGCAATATTCTCAACAAGATTCTAGGAATCTAATTGCAGCGTTCTAAATATCAGCAACCAGCATTCTGCCTGGGGTGACTTCAGAGGAGATTCCGAATGATGGATCCGATGATCGTTCCTGAAATGGGGCGCAAGCCTTCGGAGAGCGAAGTGTTCTCCGTGCCGGTTATCGCTGAAGCTTCGCATGCTCCGCCCGAGCCGACATCGAGCAGTACGGCGTCTCCTTCGAGCGCGATCGATGAGGACGTTGATCGCAACAACTCGATTCCCGCTCCCACGGATCCGGGAATCTCGCCCCCCGAAGCGACCTCAATCGGCGCAGAACCCGAGCGCCCGTTTGGCGAGAACATCGAAGCGGACGCCGACGTCCCGGCCACGAAGGAACGCGAGCCCTTGCCGACATGAATGATTTCGCTTCACCAAACGACCGATATGGTTTTCGCGTCGCTTTCGCCGAGCAACGATGAAGATGCCGGATCTCCGCAGTTCGATTGGCCGAATTGAACGCGATCGACAAATGTAAACGGGATGTTACTTATGACCGCGAATGGAAGAGAAATCGCCGCCAAAGCGAATGGGCTCGCGCTTGACGTGCAGGATGTGATGTTGAGTCTGCACCGCCGTGGGGCGCTCGCGGGGATATTGCGACAGGCATACCTCGAAGAGTTCCTGGTCCAAACGGCGCACGAGAAAGGAATCCGCGTCGAAACGGTCGAACTGCAGCACGCGGCGGATCTTTTTCGTCGCCGGCGCGGGTTGCGGACGGCGGAGGCGACGCATCGGTGGCTTCAAGCGCAGCAATTGTCGTCAACGCATTTCGAGGAACGCATCGAGCGATGGTTGCTGATCGAGAAGCTCAAGGACCATGTCGCCCTTGATCTCGAATCGGAATTTGCGAAACGGAACCCGGAGTTCGACGTTGTTTCGTTACGCAAGGCCATCGTGCCGACGCAGGACGCGGCGAACGAAATGGCGGAGCGGCTGCGCGAAGGGATGGAGTTTTCCGATGCCGCACGTCATTTCGTTGCCCCGGCGTTGATGGCGAGAGCGTTCGAGGTCGAGCATCGATTTCGCAGTGAGTTGCCTAGCACGATTGGCGAGAGAGTTTTCGGCGCCAAACCGGGAGCGACCGTTGGCCCAATCGCCGACCCGCAGGGATTCGCTCTGATTCACGTCGTTTCGATGTCGGAGGCGACGCTCGATTCGCGCACGAGAAGCGTGCTTCGCAATGAGTTTTTCGCCGGCTGGCTCGCGAAGCGAATGAAGCAGCCGATTCGGTTTCCGATCATCGAGGCATTGGAATCGCCGCTCGTGACTGCTTAGTTTAGAAGTTGTTGAAAAATCGAGATCAGAACGGGGACCGGGAGGGCAGGAGCCTCGCCTTCCCAGTCCTCCGCCAGCTTTCGAAGTCGCCGCTTAGCCTTAGCGGATGGCGTTTTCCAATGCCGTCCGAAACGCTCGCATGTCCCGAAAGCGACGATCCGGCTCGCGATGAAGGGCTCGGTGAAGAGCTTCGCAAACGCCTTTCGGCAAATCCGTGCGATGTTGCTCCAGCGGCACGAATGCGCCGCCAAGGACGCGTCTGAAGATTTCGGCCTGGGATATTCCCGCCCCGAATGGCGGGGTTCCGGCGAGCAGATAGTAGATCGTCGCCGCGGTCGAAAACTGGTCGCAGGGCGGCTTCACGGAGCGGAAGTCGGTGATTTGCTCGGGCGCCATGAACGCTGGGCTTCCCGCTGCCGTGCCTGAAAGCGTCAATCCGCTGATGGTGGATTCCTGATACGTCCGCGCCAGCCCGAAGTCCGCCAGGCGAAGTCGGTCCTCGTCCGAGATCAGGATATTCCCGGGTTTGACGTCGCGATGCACGAAGCCCAATTCATGGGCGCATTGCAAGGCATCCGCCATCTGAATCGCCAAGCGGACGACTCGTCCCGCGGAAGGCTTCGGATTGCGTTTCGCCCACTCGCTGCCGTCGATCCCCTCCACGAATTCCATCACGAAGTACAGGACGCCGCTTGCTTCGCCCACGTCGAGGAACTCGACGATGTTGGGATGCCTTAGACGCTTCAGAATGTCGGCTTCGCGAACGAATCGCTGCGTTGTCGTCGGGTTCGGCGCCAGCGCGGAGCGAATGGTTTTGACCGCGACTTTGCGTCCATCGCTTGTGCGGAAGGCGGTAAAGACGATGCCCATTCCCCCTCGTCCGATCTCCTCCATCTGCCTCAATCCGGGCAAAGACGGCGGTGCGGACGATGGCGTCGCGGCCGGTGCAATGGAAGAGGCGGCGAGATCCGCTTCCAACGCGAATTCCAAGACGTCGGCCAGCGAAGGAAAGCGATCTCGATATTCCTGAAGAGTCGGCTTTTCGCCGCGCTGTCTGCGCAGTGCCGCTTCGCATGCGACCACTTCCAATTTCGACTCGGGAGTGCGCAGGGAGGAAGGAAGTTCCGCGATGTATGCCTCGGCCGGCTTTCGTTCGCCTCGTTCCCAATCGGATCGCTGCCCTTCGCAGATCGCATCGAGATCCTCCCCTTTGGGGAAACCGCTTCGTCGAGCGGTTCCGAAAAGGTCCGGGAACTCGACGCGAAAGACGGTCATCCCCGCCTCGATCCGATCGCCGGATCGAAGATCGACGGTGGTTGCGGGGGAGCCGTTCACTTTCGTCCCATTGCGGCTGTTCAGATCGCTGAGCCTGCACAAGGGCGGATTCGCTTCGATCAGGAAATGATGCCGGGAAACATACGGATCGTCTTCAGGTAGGCAGAAGTGTGCGGATTGGGCCCGGCCGACGACGAACGTGCGGTGCCCCACCAAATCGAACACGCGGCCTTGTTGCGCGCCATGTTCGATCCGCAATCGGATTGCTGGATTTTCGCCCACGGGCAAATCGAAAGTCGTTTCCATGGCGGGCCGTCGAAGCTATCCGATCGGGTGGGGCAACAAGGCGAACCCGGAGAACTGCGACTCCAGCGCCGGCCAACTCCATTGCACGATCGCCGTCGCCGGATCGCCGATCGTCACGCCGTCCGGGTTCGCATCGAATAGTACCACATAGTGATGATCCCGCAGCAGAAGAATGGCGGGCGGATTGACGTTGCGCAGCTGCGCCGCGTCGATTCGGACCGCTCGGACGGCGAATCCAAGCTCTGCCAAGGCGTCTTTCATCACGGACATCGAGAGTCCTTGCGAACTGATTTGCTCCCGCAACGAGTTGGAAGGCGCCGGTCGATTCCACGCCCCGCAGGCCATCGCCAAGGATGCGAATCCGCAATCGGAGGGAGTCTCCTGCCCGACCCAGCGAGACTCGCGAGGCAGCGCACCCGCCAGCGTCTGCTGGCTCGGCGCCTTCCCTTCCTCGCTGGGAAGGAATCGAACCGCGGCCAACGATCGGGTTCGCACGTCGCCGATCGCCTCAGCGTGCCAGACGATGGGCACGCAGGCAAGCGCTTCTTCGCCGAAGCTTTCGCCCGCGGCGATGCGACGGACGCCGGCTTCGGAATGCAGCATCACTTCGCCCGATTCGATGAAATGCCACACGTCGTTTCCGAGACGTTGCGATTGAATCGTTTGGCCTGCTCGAAAAACGCTCGACGTCAAATCCTCGAGAAACTCCAACGCCGTCTCTGCGGACATGAAACCTAAAAACGATCGGTCCCTTAAGTAAGCAACCAGGGCATGCAAACGAAGCCACCGCTTGATCGTGCGAGGCGCCGCGGCGATTTCCGGCAGGATCGATTTGAGAGGCCCCAGCGCCAGGCGGACGAATCTCGACCGCTCCACCGTTCGGCAAGTTGCCGTCGAACGATGCGGCGGCACCAATGCATATTCGCCGAACAGGTCGCCTGGACCCAGAAAGCCGACCGTGAGATCGCCTCCGGAGGGAGCGGCCCGCAAGACGCGTATGCGCCCTTCGCGCAGCAGGTATGCCCAACCGCCGAGCGAACCTTCTCGAAACAGCGTTTCGCCCGGCGCCGCGATCGTCTCTTGGCCCGATGCCAACCAGTTGTCTACCGCTTGTTCCGGAAGGACGTTGAGAAGCGGATAGCGACATTTGATCAGTTCGCGTAGGGTTTCCATGGCATCATTCGGTGGAAGACGTCGACGGCATCTGATCGCCCAGTTGCCGTTTCAGCGAAAGACAGGCCGCATGCCAGCGGCGCCGAATGGTGCGTTCATTCACTTGGAAGAGTTCGGCGATTTCCTTCTGCGACCAGCCATGGTAGTAGACGAGTCCGAAGACCTCCCGTTCGAGGGTCGAAAGCCTGGCGACATTCTCGTGAAATGCATGCCAACGATCCAACTCCTCGGCCTCCGGCTGCTGGGCAACCGACTCAGGCTCGCAGCGGACGGCTCGCTTCCCTTCCGCGGGCGTTCGACGTTGCGCCAGATGGTGTCGAAGCAGATCGAGGATTTCGCAACGCACCAGTTCGGTTGCCAACGCATACAGTTCGCGGATCGACCCAGGGCGAGCCGTTTCGAGCGTCCGCAAAAGGCGGATCGAGACGTTCTGCATGACATCGGCGGTTTCTTCGAATTGGCGCACGGAAGGCTGCGTTCGCAGCATTTTTCGGCAAAGGTTCTCCAGCCGACCGCTGATGCGGCGGTAGATCGCATCTCGGGCGTCTTCCTCGCCGCTCCGCACGCGATCGAGGAGCGAATGCAAATCCGTCGTTACGAAATCGGGTTCTGCCACCGAAGTATCTCGAGTATCTCGTTGAAGTGCGAACGGCGGAAACGCCATTGCTTATGTGTGCGTCGCTGCTGACATCCTAAGGCGAGCGGCAGGAGCGAGTCTACCTCCCTCTCCCTCCGAGCTTGTGAGTTTTTGCCTAAAACTCGAAACGACCCCTCAAAAACTTGGTATTTCAGAGGGTTTTTCCGGCGATTCGGCAAAAAATCACAAGCTCTCCGGGAGAGGGCTGGGGTAATTTACCGAAGCGACAGGGAAGCCGCAGGGATCAGGCGACGGAACATTGCTTATTTCCGCCCCTTACCCCCCGGGGACGCTCCTGGCCGCTCTTGGTGAGCCTCGCCTCGGATCAATGATCTGAGTCCGGGGCGAAATTCGGAAACCGAGGGCCTAAAACCCATTTCCTCCCTTGAATTCCCCCCTGCGCAGCCGGAAACTAGAGTTGCATGCATCCCGCCATGGTTCCTTCTGGAACGTCGTCGGCCGTCGGCCTGATGCTCCCGTCCATGCCGCTTGCGAGGAAGCATCGGCTGACCGACCTGCGCCATTCTCCGAATCGGATCGAGGTAACTCGCCTTGGATCGCACGCTCTCCGTGGTGATGTGGCTCTTTCTCCTCCTCATCGTTGCCGGGGTCGCCGGCTACGGCGTCTTCTCCTTCGTCGAATGGACTCGGCCTCGCGATGAGATCGTCAAATTTCAGGCGCCGCTCGAAAAGCGGGCCGAGGCGCCGGTGCGGGAAAAGCAGCGGATGTTCGGCGTGCTGATCCCCGTGAAGGATTCCGTCTGGACCTTCAAGGTGCAAGGCAAGCCGGACGTGATGGCCGCCTTTCGGCCCACGCTCGATAAGTTCCTCGAAACGGTAAAGTTCAAGGACGGCGAGCCCACCTGGGACGCTCCCGAGGAATGGGTCGAGCGCGGCAAGAACGAATTCCGCCATGCCACGCTGCTGGTGCCCATGGGGGAAGACCTGCTCGATATGTCGGTTTCGAAACTGGGCGGGCCAGAAGCTCGATCGGTCCTGAAGAACGTCAATCGCTGGCGCGGCCAGCTGGGGCTCGGTCAGATCGATGAAGCGGACCTGATCAATTACATCCGCAAAGTGAACGTGGACGGGAATGAGGGAGACTTCGTCGATCTCGAAGGCTTCAAGATGGCCGGCAAAGCTCCGCCCATGATGGAGAAAAAGCAGCCGCGCCCGGCCACGAAGCCGAAGTTCAAGGCGCCCGAAGGCTGGGTCGAACGGAAAGCGGTCGGCGGTTTCGCGATTCTGGCGTTCGGCATCGTGGACGAGAAAACGGAAGAAACGGCCGAGATAACGCTGACGCCGCTCCCAGGGCGAGCAGGAGGCATCGGCGCCAATCTGAATCGCTGGCGGCAACAAGTCGGCCTCAAGGATCTTGAGGAAGAGGATCTCGTTCACGAACTTAAATTCCTGGAGATCGCCGGCGATAAAGGGGTGGTGGTGGACTTCTCCAACCCCAAGCATGGCGACCGAAAGAAAGCACGCATCCTTGGGGCCGTGTTCCTCCGCGACGGAGTGACCTGGTTCCTCAAGATGACCGGCCCGATCGCCTTGGTCGGCGCCCAACGCCCCGCCTTCGAAGCATTCGCCAAGTCGATCCGCTTCGACGATTGAGTCTGGGAAAGTAGTCCTCACGCTCCGCGTGAGGTCAGCGGCGATGCAAGGGCAGACGATCGTGGAAACAAGTTTATTAACTTGTTTGAATTGACCTCTAAGCAGCCTATTCCGACAAGTTAATAAACTTGTCGCCACGAAAGCAAGTCTGGCCTGACATCGCCGCTGACCTCACGCGGAGCGTGAGGACTACTTTCGAAGCGCAGAACCCAATGAGGTTTCGCCATGAATCCGAGCGCCATCCGCGAAGGCCTGCCGACGAACCCGGCCACCGCTTTCACCGCCGATTCCGCCCCGCCGACGCCGGGACCGCGCGTGCGAACGCCGCGGCACCCGTTGCTGCTGATTCTCGACACCGTCGCGTCGCTGCGGCTTACCGTCATCCTCTTCGCCCTCTCCCTGGTGCTCGTCTTCTACGGCACCTGGGCACAGAAAGAACTCGGCACCTGGACCGCGGTCAACAGCTATTTCCGCTCCGCGATCGCCTACATTCCGCTGCGAGTGCTCCTCTTCTACACCGTCGATGCGAAGCATCTGCCGGCCATCACTATCCCCTACCCCGGAGGTTGGCTCTTGGGCGGCCTGCTCCTCGCGAACGTCATTGCGGCTCACATCGTTCGCTTCAAAGCCACTTGGCGCCGCAGCGGCGTGCTCATCCTCCACGCCGGCCTCATCCTGATGATGCTCGGCGAACTGGTCACCGGTATTTACGCGGTCGAAGGCCACATGTCGATCCGCGTCGGCGAATCGTCGAACTTTATCGAACACAACGATCGGCCTGAAATCGCGTTCGTCAAGAAAATGGACGCGGAGAAGGAAGAAGTCGTTGCCGTGCCGGGACACCTTCTCCGCGAAGCGCTCACGCGCGGCGACGGCGTGGTGCAGCACCCGGATCTGCCGGTGGACATCAAGGTCAAGTCGGTGATGAAGAACTCGAAGCTGATCGACAAGTTCGATCCCGCTGCCAATCTGGCGACCAAGGGGGAAGGGACCACAGTTGTTGCGGTGGATAAAGAAGAAGGCGCAGGGGCGGCATCCAGTCAGGTCGATGTCCCGAGTGTCTACGTCTCGTTCTTCGACAAAAAGACGGGAGCGGAGCTAGGAACCTGGCTCATGTCGATTTGGCTCAACGACGCTCAGCCGCTGACCGTGGACGGCGCCACCTACGACGTGTCGCTCCGATTCAAGCGGAGCTACAAGCCCTACACGATCGCTCTGACTAAGTTCGAGCACAAGAAGTTCGTCGGCACGCCTACTCCTAAAGACTTCCGAGCCCATATCGATCTCAGGGATGCCGAGAACAAGGTCGAGATGAAGGGGCTGCAAGTCTACATGAACAACCCGCTCACCTATCGCGGCGAGACGTTTTACCAGTCCGCAGTGCTGCAGGGCGATTCCGGAACCGTCTTCCAAGTCGTCCGCAATCCAGGGTGGGTGCTGCCGTATCTCTCGTGCCTGATGGTGTCGCTCGGCATGCTGTTCCATTTCGGAATCCATCTCGTTGGCTTCCTTGAAAAAACCCTGCCTCGCGCGGCTGCCATCCCGTCGGTCGCGAGTTCACCACCGGCGGCGAGCGGGTCGAAACCGCGATTGCCGCGGCTGGGCTGAAAAAACACAACGGCCCTGGCGAACGTCGCCGAGCCTTCTTCGTACATGCGGATTCCGGAGATCGAACATGCGCACCCTGGCAACCTGGCTGCCGGTCATGCTGACCGCGAGTTTCTTCGCGTATCTCGCCATCCCAGCTCGCGACAGCGACGAAGACTTTCACCTGCACCGCTTTAGCAGGCTCCCCGTCGTGCATAGCGGTCGGCCGATGCCGATCGATTCGCTCGCCCGCACTGCCCTCATGACGCTCAACGGCGGCCGGCAGACGTACAAGCAACTCGTCGAGAAAACGATCGAGGAGAAGAAACGGGAAGCGGCGGGAGAGAGGGTGGACGAAACGTTCGTCACCAAATCAGCCGTCAAATGGTTCGCCGATTCGCTGATCAGCGGCGGCGGCAAGGGCCCTGCGGTGGACCAACGCGTCTTCTACATCACCGACCTCGATCTGCTGAATCGGCTCGGATTCCGCGTCGAAGACCGTCGCGGGTTCCGCTACGCCTACGCGGAAATCGAGCCGAAGCTCGATTTGCTCCGCGAAGAGGCCGAACGCATTCGCAACCTGGAACCGAAAACCCGCACGCCTCTCGACAACCATGTGATGGAGTTGGCGTCGAAGCTCGAAGTATTCCTGCGGATCAGCCATTTCGACGACCCGCATTACCTCTTCCCCCTTGCGGCCGGACAAGAATGGAAGAAGCTCGCCCAAGGAGCGCAGGAACATCGCGACGGGGGCCGCGAGCATCCGGTGTTGGCCGCCTTCAAGAAGCTCATCATCGCTTATGAAGGGGGCGATCAGAGGGCGTTCAACGCAGCCGTCGCCGAGTATGAGCAGGCGGCCGAGACGCACATTCCGAGCGATCGCTTCAAGGCCTATGTCGAAACGATGTTCAACAAGGTCTCGCCCTTCTTCTGGACGCAGTTCCTCTATTGGGGCGCATTCCTATTGGCATGCGCCTCGTGGCTCGGCTGGTTCCGCGAACTGCGATCCGCAAGTTTGTTGCTCTGCGTGCTCCTCTTCGCCGTCCACACGATCGCGCTGGGCGCCCGCATGTGGCTGCAGGGCCGACCGCCGGTGACGAATCTCTATTCGTCCGCCATCTTCATCGGATGGACTTCGATCCTCACCGCCCTGATCATGGAAACGATTTACCGCAACTCGATCTCGATCGCCTTCGGCAGCGTCGTCGCTGCCGTGTCCCTCACCATCGCCTACTACCTCGGCATCGGCGAAGACACGATGGCGATGCTGCAAGCGGTGCTCGACACGAACTTCTGGCTCGCCACCCACGTAACGACCATCACCTTCGGCTACTCCGCGACCTTCCTCGCGGGAGCCGCCGCGGCGGCGTACATCATCCTCGGCGTCTTCACCCCTGCCCTTCGCGGCGAAAACGGCGTGATGCTCAGCAAAATGATCTATGGCATCCTCTGCTTCGCCACGCTGCTCAGCTTCGTCGGCACCGTGCTCGGCGGCATTTGGGCCGACTATTCGTGGGGCCGATTCTGGGGATGGGATCCGAAGGAAAACGGCGCCCTCATGATCGTGATCTGGAACGCCCTCATCCTGCACGCCCGCTGGGGCGGCATGGCGAAAGCCCGCGGCATCGCCGTCCTCGCCCTTTTCGGCAACTGCATCACCGCCTGGTCCTGGTTCGGCACCAACCTCCTCGGCATCGGCCTGCATGCCTACGGCTTCATGGCCGGCGCCTTCTACGGCGTCCTGGGTTTCTGTGCCCTGAACCTCGTGGTCATGGTCATCGGCCTGATCCCGCAAAGCAACTGGGCCAGCTTCCGCCGCGAATACCCGACAAGGCTGCCCGAACCCAGCGAACCGCTCACGCCCGCCGGCGCGGCATGATTCCGCGCTTGCGGCTTAGCGTTCGCTTGAACAACCCGGATCGCTAAGCTGCAAGCGGGAGACTCGGCGCCGGGACATCAGGGGCCGCATCGCCACGACCATGCGGTTTGGGAAACGCCCACCGCAACGCCAGGTGCGTCGGCAGGTAGACAATCAACGGCAATCCAACGACGAGCAACGCGAACCACGCCGTCGGATGCATCCACGTCTGCGCCTGCTTGTCGTCGAGCCCGTACACGTAGTTGATGTTCACAGGCAGATTCTTGTTATCGAAGGGTGCAGGCGGCGCCGGCATCAGCAGCCAACAAATCAACAGCAACGCAATCGCCAAGACCGACCACGCGGCAAAAGCCCGGCGATCGTAGCCAAGCCGCCAAACCATCCACACCAGCAAGAACGGCAACCAAAAGTGGAAGAACGAAAGCCCCCGCGCGAATAGAGATATTTCCTCATCGAACATGTAATCGGTCATCTTGAGCCACTGTCCGCCGAAGAGGCCGATCGTGAAGTCGATGCACCAGACCGCTTGCGGGATCAGAATGCCCACGGCCGGCATGGAGGCCCAGAGGGACCGCTCGGTCCAAATCGCGACGAGCGACATGAGAATCGCGACGTCGCAGAAATAGAGAAAATTCGTGGGCCCATATTCCTTCCAGTAAAACGGAACGAGCACCGCGAGGTATCCCGTCAGCAGCAGCTTGGTCCACAGCGGAAAGCCTCGCGGCTTCATATCAGCATTCATGCGACGATCCTTTCGAGTGTCCGCCGGGGCGGCTTCTTGTTCCTGCTGATTGCATGCACTAGGCAGAATACTGTAAAAGCGCATGGAGTTCGCGTTGTCGGCGAAACCGGCTGGTTTTAGAATGACCTTGCCCACATCTAAGCCACGGGGTCCGAACTCATGCCCGCTAACAAGGCCCTCAAACTCGCCGGGCGCATCGAACGAGCACGACTTTCCGATTCCGTTTACGAGACGCTGCTGGAAGCCATTCTCTCCGGACGACTTGCGTCGGGCACCATCGTGAGCGAAGTCTCGCTCGCCAAGCAACTCGACGTCAGTCGCACCCCCGTTCACGATGCGCTTCGTCAACTCGCGAAGGACGGCCTCGTCGAGCAACGGGCAGGCCGACGGGCGGTTATCGCGACGTTTTCCAAGGAAGACGTTTACGACATTTTCGAGATGCGAAAACTGCTGGAAACAGAAGCCGCTCGCCGAGCCGCGACCCGCATCGACCGCACGACTCTCGCCAACCTCCGCGCGGTGGCCGACGACCTCGCAAGCGACCGCAAGGCGGCCCACTGGATGACGAAGTGGATCGATTTCGACGAACAATTTCATGACGCGATCGCCAAGGCGGCCGGCAGCCAACGGCTCTGGCAGGATATCGTCCGCTACCGCTTGCTGCACCGGGGCTTCAACAAGATGAGCACCAACGTGGACAGCCTGCAGCAGGCCCTCGCGGAGCACATCGGGATTTTGGATGCCCTGGAAAAACGCGATCCTGAAGCCGCCGCCTCCGCCATGCTGACGCACGTTTCCGAGTGGCAGGCGTACTTCGTCAACCACTTCCCGCGTTAAACGTTGGAGGTCCGCCCGCGCTCAACCACCGGCTAGTCGCGGCGACGCCTTCAGCGTCAATCCCTGCGCAGTCCAAGGTTGCCACTGCGAACATTTACCCGACGGACTATCGCGATTAGATCTTCTCCATCGCGAGGTTTACCCCCGCGCTTCGCTGCGCGTCGCGGCTAACCGTCATTTCTCCGTGAACTCCTTGGCGGAAAACACTGCTTCCACCCGCGTTTCGGATCCCGCTTTCGCTTCGACCGCCGTCCGCTTCTCTACGGGCGGAGCGAAGTGCAAGCGAAGGGTTTGCTTGCTTTCGAAATCGAGGTCGCGCCCTGCGACATGCCAGTTGGGCAACCAGGCGACGACGCGATAATTGCCTGGCGGCACGCTATTCAAGCGAAAGAACCCCGCATCGTCGGTCGTCGTCGCGAAGGGGCTGTCGCTGACATAGAGGTACGCCCGCAGCCAGTAGAAGCCGCCGCCGCAGCCTAGTTCCGTGATGCCCGTTTCCGTGAACGCTCGCCGCGAAGGGACGTTTCGCTTGGGCAACGGCAATTGGAAGAAATTCGCTCCGCGCACCTTCAAGGCGTGATAGCGTTCGTCCCGATTGGAAACTTCGATCTTGTCGCCCCGTTTCACGATGCCCGTGGGCCGAATGTTTTGACCCTGTAGAACGAACAACCCTTTCGGCTCGAACTCGACACGCGTCTCTTCCCCTTTCCAATCGATCCGCTTCGCATCGATCCCTTCAAGCCAGACGATCGCATCGGCGACGCCGCCGGACTTGCCGATTCTCGGCCGATGCGGGTTGAGTTGCGTCGTGCCCGCCAAAGGCGAGAGCACGTCGCCCGCATCTTTGCGATTGGCGACGACTTCGAAATCGGCGATCTCCGGAGCGGCGCCTTCCCAGCGAACCTGGCCGACGATCGTTCCGAGTTTGCCGTCTTGAGCCGATGCGAAGCCGGGTAGCAACATCAAGGCGATCAGGAGCAGGAAGGCACGACAGACTTGCATGGGCGAAACCTTCCTTGGAGAATGACGACCTACCGCACGCTCGCAACGCAGAGGAATATTCGATGCCCGCGACCGCCGCCGGCTACTTGGTTCGCCCGATCACCGAGGCCCCAACCGTCCCCTGCCCTTGCGGCCAAAGCACCCGAGCGATCACGCGGGCCGACACGCCGGCGTGCAACTTCCACATCACATTCATCCAGGATTCCGTGCGGCATTACCACAAGCATTGCACGGAGGTTTACTATATCCTCGAAGGCCGCGGCAAGATGGAACTGGGCAGCGACGTGATCGACGTGGAACCGGGACTGGTGATTCTTATCGAACCGGGCACCCGGCATCGGCTATGGAGCGATGAAGGCGTCCGGACCATCGTCGTAGGGACGCCAGCGTTGGATCCGGAAGACGAACACTTCGACTGAGGCAGCGGGCAACCGTGCCGCAAACACGGATTGGGAGGGCGAGGCACCTCGCCCCTCCCCATCCGCGGTCGCCTTCGTAGATAGGCAAATCGCCGCGTGGGACGCCCCTCACCCCCAGCCCCTCTCCCCCAAGGGGAGAGGGGAGCAGGGCGCCTAACCTGGGTCGTACCCCAGGTTGGGCAGGAGCCAGCGTTCGACGTCCTTCATCGGCATGCGCTTGCGGCGGGCGTAGTCTTCGATCTGGTCGCGTGTCATGAGATCGACGGCGAAGTACGTTGCTTCGGGGTGGCTGAAATACAGGCCGCTGACGCTGGCGGCGGGCCACATCGCGTAGCTCTCGGTCAGCTTGATGCCGGTCGCTTTCTCGGCATCCAGCAGCTCCCACAGCGCTTTCTTCTCGCTGTGATCGGGGCTCGACGGATACCCGGCGGCGGGGCGGATGCCGCGGTATTTCTCCTCGATCATCTCCGCCTTCGACAGCTTCTCGTTGAGCCCGTAGCCCCAATCGCGGCGAACCCGTTCGTGCAACAGTTCGGCAAACGCCTCGGCCAAACGATCCGCGAGGGCTTCCACCATGATCGCGTTGTAATCGTCGTGCTGGGCTTTGAACTTGGCGACCAACTCGGGGGCCCCGAACCCTGTGGTCACGGCGAAGGCGCCCAGGTGGTCGGCGATGCCGGACGACTTGGGGGCTACGTAATCCGCGAGGCTCTTGAAGTTCGATTGGCCTTCGCGTTCCCATTGCTGGCGCAGCATCGGGAAACGGAACCGCTCGGCCGTGCGGGTTTCGTCTTGCCAAACGATGACGTCGTCGCCATCGGAATTGGCGGGGTAGAAACCATAGACCGCGTGGGCGGTCAGCGATTTGTCGGCGACCAGCTTTTCGAGCAGAGCTTGCGCCTTGTCGAACAAATCCTTCGCTTCCTTGCCGACGTGCGGGTCCTTGAAGATCTCGGGATATTTCCCCTTCATCTCCCAGGCCATGAAAAACGGCGACCAATCGATGTAGGGCACGATGCGATCGAGCGGGAACTCGCTCAGCACGCGCGACCCGGTGAACGCCGGCTTCTCGGGCGGGTTCTTCTTGAAATCGGGCTGGAAGCGACGCGCGAACGCATCGGCGTAGGGAACAAGTTTCCGCTCGCGGCGTTTGCTGAACGCATCCCGTTCTTTCTGCTGCGTGGCCCGGTTGTCGCGATCGATCTCCTCGCGCGTTTCCGTGCGGATCAAGCGATCGACCACGGGCACGCAACGCGATGCGTCCTTCACATGCAGCACCGGATGCTTGTAGCAGGGGGCAATGCGCACAGCGGTGTGCTTGGCGCTGGTGGTGGCTCCGCCGATCAACAGCGGAATCGACATGCCCTGCCGTTCCATCTCGCGGGCCACATGCACCATCTCATCGAGCGACGGCGTAATGAGACCCGAGAGGCCGATGATATCGACCCCTTTCTCGACGGCCGTTGCGAGGATCTTCTCGGCGGGGACCATCACGCCCATGTCGATGACTTCGTAGTCGTTGCAGCCGAGGACGACGCCGACGATGTTCTTGCCGATGTCGTGGACGTCGCCGCGGACGGTGGCCATCAGCACCCGGCCCCGCGTCTTGTGCGTTGAGCCCGCCTTGTTGCGTTCCGCTTCCATGAACGGCTGCAGATACGCGACGGCCTTCTTCATGACGCGGGCGCTTTTCACCACCTGCGGCAGAAACATCTTGCCGGCGCCGAACAGGTCGCCGACGACGCTCATGCCGGCCATCAGGGGGCCTTCGATGACTTGCAAGGGGCGCTCGAAGGTTTGCCGAGCTTCCTCCACGTCTTCGTTGATGTGGTCGTCGATGCCGTTGATCAGGGCATGCGTCAAGCGTTCGCCGACCGGCTTGGTCCGCCAACTCGCTTCCTCGACGGCGGTTTTCTCCTTTTTCTTGACCTTTTCCGAATACGCAATGAGCCGTTCGGTCGCATCGGAGCGGCGGTTGAGGACCATGTCCTCCACCATGTCGCGCAGCTCGATCGGTATTTCTTCATAGACCTGGAGTTGGCTGGGATTCACGATCCCCATGTCCAACCCGGCCTTGATCGCGTGGTAGAGGAAGACGGCGTTGATCGCTTCGCGCACCGCCTCGTTGCCGCGGAAGGAGAACGAGACGTTGCTGACGCCGCCCGAAGTCTTGGCGAGCGGGAAGATTCGCTTGAGTTCCTTCACCGCTTCGAAGAACTCGACGGCGTAGTTGTTGTGTTCATCGATGCCGGTGCCGATGGTGAGGATGTTCGTGTCGAAGATGATGTCTTCCGGCGCGAACCCGACTTCCTCGGTCAGCAGCTTGTAGGCGTATTTGCAGATCGCGACCTTGTTCTCCGCGGTAACGGCCTGGCCTTCCGCGATCCCTGGGATCTGCCCCTCCTTCGCGAACGCCATCACGACGACCGCGGCCCCGTATCGCTTGATCAGCGCCGCCCGTTCCAGGAAGCTCGGATTCTCATCCTTGGGGCTGATCGAATTGACGACGCCCTTGCCCTGGATGCACTTGAGGCCCGCTTCAAGAATCTCCCACTTCGAACTGTCGACCATGATCGGCAACTTGGCCGCATCCGGCTCGGCGGAGACCAGGTTGAGGAAGCGAGTCATCGCCTCCTTGCCGTCGAGCAGGTCGGCGTCCATGTTGACGTCGAGGATGTTCGCGCCGCCTTCGACCTGTTCGCGGGCCACCTTCACCGCATTCGCAAAATCGCCGTCCTTCACCAGGCGTGCGAACTTGCGCGAACCGGTGACGTTGCACCGCTCGCCGACCATCAGGAAGTTTGCTTCGGGCCGAACGACCAGCGGTTCCGTCCCGCTGAACGCGGACCAGCGCGGCACCTTCGGCGAACGCCGCGGCTTCACGCCTTCGACCGCTTGGCCGATCTTGCGGATATATTCGGGATTCGTGCCGCAGCAACCGCCGACGATGTTCACCCAGCCGTTGCGGGCGAACTCGGCCATGTTCTTCGCCATGATCTCAGGCGAGCCTTTGAACCCGCCGAAACCATCGGGCATGCCCGCGTTCGGATAGCACGAGATGGGCCGATTCGCGAGGTCGGAAAGCTGCTCGACATAGGGCCGCATCTGCTCGATGCCGAGAGCGCAGTTGATGCCCACACTTAGCGCATCGAAGTGCTTGACCGAATGCCAAAACGCTTCGAGCGACTGGGCTGAAAGGGTGCGGCCGCTGTCGAAGATCGTGCCCGAAAGCATGACCGGAATACGGATCTTGTGTTTCTCGAAATACTTGTCGATCGCAAAGAGGCACGCTTTGAACACGAGCGTGTCGAACGACGTTTCCGGCAACAACAGATCGACGCCGCCGGCGACCAAACCGTGGATTTGGCCGAGATAGTTCTCGACCATCTGATCGAACGTCACATCCCGATGGCCGGGATCCTCGACGTTGGTTCCCAGCGAAAGGCTCTTGCTGGTTGGCCCGATGCTGCCGGCGACGAATCGCGGCTTGTCCGGCGTCTTGCGCGTGTACTTCTCTGCCGCTTGTCGCGCCAGTTGGGCAGCCGCCTTGTTGATCTCGAAGGCGAGTTCCGGGTCGAGGCCGTATTCGGGGAGGGTAATCGGCGTCGCGGTGAAGGTATTGGTTTCGATGATGTCGGAACCGGCTTCGAGATATTCCTCGTGAATCGATTCGATCAGCTCCGGCTGCGTCAGCACCAGGATGTCAGCATAATTACGCAGTTCCTTGTGATGATCCTTGAACCGTTTGCCGCGATAGTCTTCTTCCGTGGGCTTCTTGGAAAAGATGAGGGCGCCCATCGACCCATCGAGCAGGAGAATACGCTCGGCGAGGAGTTCTTCAAGGACGTCGCGGGTCGTGGAGCGGGAAAGATTCATGAATCGCGTTCCGGGGCGGGATCGTCGGCAAAGCAGCCGTTAATGTAGGCCAAGCCCGAAATCGAAGCTAGATGAACAGCGCCTCGGGCGCTTGCGGCTTTGCTCCCCTCTCCCTCCGGGAGAGGGGCTGGGGGGGAGGGCAGAACATCCGCCCCGTGTGATGCCGAATATTGCTCGCCGTTCGCAGAAAAAGGCACCCTCACCCCCAGCCCCTCTCCCGGAGGGAGAGGGGAGCAAGTCCGGCCTCTGCGCTTTCGCTGCCGAACCCTGGCTGAATGGACGGCTACTTTCCGACCGTCAGCCATAGTTCGGCGGTGGTTCGATCAAGTTCGGCAATGGTCGCAATCGCCGCTCGATCCGGCAGCCCTTTGCTTCGGCCGACCAAACGAATAGGGCCGGCGAACGCTTCCTTGGCGGGCTCCAATCGCAGCGTCAGCGTTTTTACGTCCTTCGCCTTCGTCGAAGTTTTGCCGGCGTAGCCAACCAACTCGAGTTCGACGGGCTGCTTGAAGCCGAACCTCGGCTCAAGGGCGACGTCGATCTCCAGCGGTTGCCCCGCCTTCTGGAGGAAGCGATCGGCAGCAATCTTCAGAGCATAGTCCGGTTCCTGGAGCGTCGCCTTGAGTCGATATGCATGCCGCGCGCTTGCTTGCCGGGTGAGGTCGCGCACCTCGACACGCACCTCGCTGTCGTCCGGAAAGACATAGCTCGCTTGCGAATCGCCGCCGATCTTTGCGGACTTGGCTTCCGCCAGCATCTTTCCCTTGGCGTCGTAAAGGCGCAGCACCGGATCGAGATCGAAACCGAGCGTCGCCGATTCGGCGATCCATTCGGCCTTTTGCCCCTTCTTCCCGAGGAAACGATAGCTTGCGGCATCGCGTCGCTTCGCGATCCGGCCGCAGACAGAGGACGGAATGGGAAGAACATCGTTCGGGCCGGAGGAGGCGATTACGTTCTCTTCCATCACCGACACGGACGCAGCGGAGGGAAGGATTGCATCAACGATGAACGCCTCGCTGGCTCCTTCCTTGGATCGCACCTCCTGCACTTTCAACGATGCGGGAAGATTCCAGCCGATGAGTTCGACCTTCGTGGTCCCTTTGCGTCCGATCACAGGAGGGAACGCATGATCGACGAAGGGACCATCGGTCAGCGTGAGCCGATAGATGAACTTGTCGCTCCCCGCGAATCGCACGGTCGAGTCAGGCGTCGTGGGGAATGCGAACGCACGGACGAAGTACGTTCCATCGCGAAGGGCTTCGTAAGCGATAAGGGGATCGAAGCCGAAGTGATCGTTCCCTTGCGCGAGCACGATGCCGTTGCCATCGAGAATCTGCAGCACCCCGTCCATCGGCGATCGCAGGCGGCGATAGGCTTCCATCGCCGCGACAAAGGTTTGTCCCTTTTTCAGTTCGACTGCAAACACATCGACGTCGGCACTTTTTTCGAGCTTGCCGTTGATGACGATGCGAGTGGCGTTCAGCTTTTGAGCGACTTCCGGCGAGTTGTTCGGTTCTTTTTCCGCGATCTCCGGGAGCGTGCCGACGAGGAATGGACGTGCGACACTGGCGCCTTCGGCGTCATGCAGGCGAATCCAGTGCATCGTCGGGATCGCATCGGCGGCGATTTCTACGTTTAGCTTTCCCTTGTCTGCCGCCTTCACCTGGATGGCGGGAGAGGAGGCCCACACCTGCGCGGGCCATCTCTCGAACGTGCCGATGGCCTGCACTTCCACCTTGGCCCCGCGTTGGCCGCCGGCAGGATAGAGTTGGTCGAGCTTCGGCGGAGCCGCGAGGGCAGGAACTCCGAAGAGAACAATCATCATCAGTGCGACGCGTAGCATGATGCATCCAAAAGAGGCGCGCACGCAGCAAGCGGGCGGCAGGTTGCCCCCACCGCTTACTGCGTGCGCGGCTCCGAAGAGTTACGCCATCAGTTCTTGAATCGGCGTGGGATCGCTCACGATGTGCGACGGGCGGCCTTCGCCGGAGTAGAGGATTTTGTTCGGGTCGATGCCCAGCTTGAGATAGATGGACGACACGAAGTTTTCCGGCGAATGCGTTCGGCCCACGGGGCTGTAGCCGCGCACGTCGGTGGCGCCGACGCAGATGCCGCCCGGCGTGCCGCCGCCGGCGAACAGCACCGACATCGAGTTCGACCAGTGGTCGCGGCCCGCATCCTTGTTGATCTGCGGCGTGCGGCCGAACTCGCCCAGGACGATCACCATCGTGCGCTCGAGCATGCCGCGCTGGTGCAGGTCGTCGATCAAAGTCGCGACGACTTGGTCCACGCTGGGCAGCAGATTGCGGAGCGACGAGAATAGATTCGTGTGATGGTCCCAACCGCCGTGGTAGAGCGTCACCCACGGCACACCTGCTTCGACCAGGCGACGAGCGAGCAATGCGCGTTGGCCGAACGGCGAGCGGCCATAGCGGTCGCGAACTCGTTCGGATTCGCGGTGAATATCGAAAGCGGCCTGGGCCTGGACGGACGAAATCAGGTCGTAGCCCTGGCGATAGTTTTCGTCAAGCGAAGCGGCGGGGTCGCCGGAGGCGGGATCAAGCAGACGCTGCATGCGATCGACTTCGCGGCGAATTTCCTGACGCGAGCCGAATCTGCCTTCCGAAAGACCGGCGGGTAGAGCCACATCACGGACGCGAAACCCGGGCGTGTTCGGATTGTCTTGCACGACGAAGGGGGCAAAGCGGGCGCCCAGGAAATTCGGCCCACCGGAGCGCGACATTTCAGGCATCGAGAAATAAGCAGGAAGGCCGTTCGGCGCGGGGAGTTCGTGAGCGACGACGGAGCCCATGCTGGGGTGGTAGCTGACGAAGGCGCCGCAGCCGACCGGAATGCGCGGCGGAGCGCCGGTCATGAGGTAGTGGTTTCCGGCGCCGTGGTTTCCTTGGTCATGCCGCATCGAGCGGATAATCGCGAGCTTGTCGCTCATCGCGGCAAGCTTGGACATGTGCTCGGAGAAGTGCATGCCCGAGGTGCGCGTCGCAATCGGCTTGAACTCGCCGCGAATCTCCGCGGGGGCGTCCGGCTTGGGGTCGAAGGTTTCGTAATGCGTCGGCCCGCCATCGAGCCAAACGAGGATGCACGCATCCGCCTTCGGGGCGATGGCGCGGTCGCTGGCATGGACCTTGAGGCGCAATCCGTTGACGAACGACCCGCCAAGTAGGCCGCCCAGGCCGAGCTTCAAGCAATCGCGACGATTCGGCATCATGGCAAATCCCTCTTCAGGCCATCGGCTCGTAGAGAGTAGTCCTCACGCTCCGCGTGAGGTCAGCGGCGATGTGAGGTCAGACGATCGTGGAAACAAGTTTATTAACTTGTTTAAGTGGCCTCAGAAGATCCAATTCCGACAAGTTGATAAACTTGTCGCCACGAAAGACAAGCCTGACCTCACATCGCCGCTGACCTCACGCGGAGCGTGAGGACTACTCTCCCAAACTCAATCCTTGAACACGAATTCCGGCGTATTCAGCAACGCCCAGAGCAAATCTTCGGCAGCTTGTCGGCGGTTGGCCGCCTCGAATCGGCGGATGGCCTGGCTGCGTTCTTCGGCGTTCGGCTGACGGGCGTATACCCAAAGATACAGCTCTTCGACGATTTCCGCAGGCGTTTTCTTGCTCGCAGCCAGTTTTGCCGGGCGGCCCGCGTCCCCCGTCACCTTGCTCGCGAGATTCGGCGAGTTCATCAGGTGGAGCGCCTGCACCACGGTCGTATCGGGCAAGCGTTCGCAGGGCGGATCTTGATTCGGGTTCGGCCGGCCGAAACTGTCGAGGAAGATCGACGAGGTTCGCACCGTCCATTGTTCGATGGCACGTGTGCCCGGCGCCCCGGCGTCGAAGTTCTCGCGCACGCCGACGATATCGCTGACGGCATCGAGCATCGCCTCGGCCCGCAGGCGCTGACGGTAGTGCCGTGAGAAGTTCCGCAGGTCGCCGACATTGGTCGAGTTCGGGATCGATGAAAGCGCGTAGACATGCGACGTCATGATTCGGCGAACCAGCTTCTTGAGGTCGTACCCGTCCTCGTGGAATTGTTCGGCCAACGCATCGAGCAAGGGGCCGTTGGTCGGCGGATTGGTCGCTCGCAGGTCGTCGATCGGTTCGACGATGCCGCGGCCCATCAGGTCCGCCCACACGCGATTGACCTGCACCTTTGCGAAGTATTTCTGGTTCTCGCTGAGGATCCAGCGGACAAGACCCTCGCGAAGATCGTCGTCCGGACCGACCTCGGGAGTTTCTCCGAACAGCGGCTTCGGCTGCATTTCTTTGCCGAGGCGCGGATGCTTGAGCGAACCGGTTTTTTGAGCGAACACGATCTCCTCGCCGCCTGAGATCGGCGGCGACAGGCCGACGCCCTTGCGTCCCAGCCGGGAGAAATAGGCGGCGAAATGGAAGAAATCGTCCTGGCTCCAGACCTCGAAGGGATGGTGATGGCACTTCGCGCAATCGAGGCGGATGCCGAGAAAGAGCTGGCTCGCCACGGTCGCGATCTCTTCCGGCTCCCGCCGATCGCGATAGAAGACCGTGGCCCCATTGCGGAAGCTGCTCCCCTGGGCCGTCAACATCGCGCGGACGAACTGGTCGTAGGGCATGTTGCGACGGAAGGCGTCGCGGAGCCACGAGTCCATGCTGAAGACGGCCTTGATGCCGACGCGATAGGGGTTGGGCCGCAGCAGGTCCGCCCATTTGTTCGCCCAGAAGTCGCCCCATTCGGGCCGATCGAGCAATCGTTCGACCAGCTTCGCACGGCGATCAGGGGACGCATCCGCGAGAAACTCGCGCGTTTCGTCCGGCGTGGGAATGCGGCCAATCACATCGAGATAAGCCCTGCGAAGGAACGTCGCATCGCTGCACGCTTCGGAAGGGGCGATACCGAGTTTCGCCAGCTTGTTCCAGACATGCTCGTCGATGAAGTTCAGCTTCGGCAGCTTCGCATACGATTCGGGAGCCGCGGGCTTGGCGACGGGGATCAGCACATTGCAGACGGCGAACTTTTCGAGGTAGCGGGCCATGATCGCCGCCTCGCCCGGCAATGGTCCGGCTTGCACGCGTCCCCTCGCATCGACGGCGGCGACGACGCTTTCGTTCGACTGGTACATCGCGAGATGCGTCACGTCCTTGGTCGAGCCGTCCGCGAAATGTGCGGTGACGGCGAGTTGCTGAGCGGTCTTCGCATCGAGAATGCGTTCGCTCGGCTCCATGCTGATCCGCAGCAATTTCGCCTCTATGGGCGGCGTGCGCGGAGTGCCGGAGGCGATCCAGCGACGCATCGTTTCATAAAGCGGATCGCCGATTCGAATCTTTCGCCCGCCGCCGTGCGCGATTTCGCCGGCGCCTTTCAGCAGCAGCAAACTGGAAGCCGGTGAAGCGGGGAAGACTCGGCGTCCGCGGTTTTCGACGGTGAGAGCCGCGAAGTCGAAATCGTCGTCGAAGCCGAGCAGCGACAACTGAAAGCCATTCTGCCCGCGCGTTTTGCCGTGGCAGGGGCCGCTATTGCATCCCGCTCGCGCGAGGATCGGTTGCACGTCTTTCTCGAAAGTCACGGGCAAATGAATCGCCGCATCGCGAACCGCGACTTTGATCGTCGTTTCCTTGCCCCGTGCTTTGGCCTGGATCGTCGTCTCGCCATTTCCAAGAGGAAAGGCAATGCCGTCCGCCGTGACCGCAATTACGTTCGGATTCGTGGAAACGAAGGTTGTCTCGGAGGTGACGTCGATCGTCTTGGCGCCAATCGTCGCGGCGATGAGGAGTTGCTGGCGATCATCCTTGCCTCGCAGCGAAATCGACGGAGGGAAGGGACGCAACGCCTCGGCAGGGGCCTGGGCCATCACCGGAGCGGCGAACGCGAACGCAGCCAACGCAATCCAAAGGCGGGGCATTGAAAGCTCGAAACCGGCGGGAAAATCAGCAAAAGGCAGGTAGCGACAGCATAAAGCAAGCAAGACCGAGCTGCAACTGCTTCCGCGATGACGTTGGCGAGCAGCCGCTGTTAGGCGGCTGGTATAGCATCATGCACAAGTCACAAGTCTATTATTCGCACGCGGTTCGATTGCCGAATCGTCTGGGCAACAAGAGACTCGTGCTTGATGCTATACCAGCCGCCTAACAGCGGCTGCTCGCCAACGTCATCGCGGCATTTGCGATGGCGTAAACGATTCGCTATGCTGCAACGCTCCCTCCTCGCCTTCCGAAGGTTGCTCTCCCATGGCGTCACGATTGGTTTTGCTTGTGGCTGGTTTCATCGCCATCGCCGGCTTAGTGGCCGCGCATGAGCCCGGCGAGTTTCCGCAGCCGAAAAACACGCAGAAGGAAACGATCCCGTTCCTTTCGCCGCAGGAATCGCTCAAGAAACTGAAGCTGCCTGAAGGCTTCCAGGCGACCCTGTTCGCCGCTGAGCCCGACGTGCAGCAGCCGATCGCGATGACGTTCGATTCGCGAGGCCGACTCTGGGTCGCCGAGAATTACACCTATGCCGAATCGAAGGTCAACTTCGACCTGACGCAGAGCGACCGCATCGTGATCCTGGAAGACACGGACCACGACGGCAAACACGACAAACGAACGGTTTTTTGGGACAAAGGGAAACGCCTTACCAGCATCGAAGTCGGCTTCGGCGGCGTGTGGGCGTTGTGTGCCCCCTACCTCTATTTCATCCCCGACCGCGATGGCGACGACAGGCCGGACGGCGAGCCAATCGTGATGCTCGACGGCTGGAACGACAGCGCCGTCCGTCACAATATCGTCAACGGCCTCAAGTGGGGCCCCGACGGCTGGCTTTATGGGCGACATGGCATCATGGCGGAATCGAATGTGGGCGTCCCCGGAACGCCCGCGGACAAGCGAACGAAGATCAGTTGCGGCATCTGGCGATTCCATCCGGTCACGAAGAAATTCGAGGTCGTCTGTTGGGGCACGACCAATTCATGGGGCCATGATTGGGATCAGCATGGCGAGTTGTTCTTCATCAACACCGTCATCGGCCATCTGTGGCACGCGGTCCCCGGCGCCCATTTCCGCCGGATGTATGGGGCGGACCCGAATCCCCACACCTATCAGTTGATCGAGCAGACGGCCGATCACTTCCACTGGGACACCGTCGAAAATTGGGCCGACATTCGCAGCAAGGGAGTAACCGCGACCACCGATCAGGCCGGCGGCGGCCATGCTCATTCGGGCATGATGATCTATCAAGGCGACAACTGGCCCGAGAAGTATCGCAACACGCTCTTCACGCTCAATCTGCATGGCCGACGCATCAACAACGATCGGCTCGAACGCAAAGGCGCCGGCTACGTCGGCAAGCATGCGCCGGATCACCTCCGCAGCGACGATCCCTACTTCCGCGGCATCGAACTCATCAGCGGCCCGGACGGCGGCGTCTATGTCGCGGATTGGTCCGACATCGGCGAATGCCATGACAACGACGGCGTCCACCGCACCTCGGGCCGCATTTACAAGGTGACTTACGGGAAGACTCAGGCGCCCAGGATTCCGGACATCGCCAAGCTGAGCGACATGGAACTTGCCGAACTGCAACTGCATCCCAACGATTGGTACTCCCGGCAATCGAGGCGGGTGTTGCAAGAGCGGGCGGCGGCGGGGAAGGACGTTGCCGATGCAACTAAGGAACTGAGCCGAATCGTGAATGCGGAGAAAGATACCGTCAAGCGACTGCGCGCTATGTGGGGCCTTCATGTGGCCGGAGGCCTGAACGAGGCGATGTTGCTCCGCTTGCTTGAAGATGCCGACGAGCATATTCGCGTGGCCGCGATTCGGTTGCTCGTCGATACGGCTCCGCCGTCGAAGGCGGCGGCGGAAGCATTTGTGAACCATGCCGCGAAGGACGCGTCGGGGCTGGTGCTGCTGCATCTTGCATCCGCGGCCCAATCGCTCCCTGCTGAAGATCGCTGGAAAATCATCGCTCCGCTAAGCCAGCATGGCGATTTCCGGAACGATGCCAGCTTGCCGCTCATGATGTGGTTCGGCATGGAAGGCGGCGTCCTTGCGAATCCGCCGAAGGCGGTCGAGGTCGCGATCTCGTCCAAGCTGTCGCTGCTCCGTCGCTTCATCGCCCGGCGATTGACGAGCGGACTGGCGAAACAATCGGACGCGGTCGGCAAGCTGCTCGAAGCCACCGCGAAAGCCGAAGATTTCCGCATCCATTACGATGTGCTGGGCGGAATGACCGACGCGATGCGAGGCTGGCGCAAAACGTCGCCGCCGCCGGGATGGGAGGCAGCGCAGACGAAATTCGCGGCGAGTTCCAACCCAAGCGTGCGATCAATGGCGCGAGAACTCGCAGTCGTCTTCGGCGACGGCCGAGCGCTCGATGAGTTGAAGGCGGTGGTCGTTTCCGAGAAGGAGCCGCTCGAAAGCCGCAAACGTGCCATCCAGGTGCTCGCGGAGAATCGAGCCCCTGACCTGATGTCCACGTTGGTCAAATTGCTCGACGATCGCGACCTTGCCGCGGACGCCATCCGTTCTCTTGCAACGCTCGATCGCCCCGAGGTTGCCAAGACGCTCGTCGAACGTTTGCCGACGATGAAAACCGGTGGCCGCACGGAAGCGATCGCAGTCCTCTCGGGGCGTGTCGAATGGGCTAAATTGCTGTTCCAATCGATCGATGAAAAGAAGGTGGATCGCGAGGCCGTCGCCGTCTTCCAGGTTCGGCAGATGCAGAACCTAAAGGACGACGGCGTGCAAAAGACGCTCGCCCGGCTTTGGCCCGAACTGCGGCCCATCTCCTCGCAGAAGCAATCGCTCATCGGCCATTACCGCAAGGTGATGACGGAAGAATCGCTTGCCAAGGGGGACCGCACCAAGGGGAAGGCAGTGTGGGTCAAGAACTGCGCGAGTTGCCACACGCTGTTCGGCGAAGGGGGCAAGATCGGCCCCGACCTCACGGGGTCGCAGCGGACCAATCTCGAATACCTGCTCGAAAACATCATCGACCCCAGTTCGAGCCTCGCCCCCGAATTCCGCATGTCGATCCTCGTGATGAACGATGGCCGCACGATTCAGGGCATCGTTGTCTCCAAGAACGAGCAAACGCTTGTTGTGCAAACGCCCACCGAACGCCTGACGCTCCGCAAAGCCGATGCGGAAAGCGTAACGGAAACCCGCCAATCGCTGATGCCCGAAGGCTTGCTCGACGTGCTGAAGCGCGAGGAGCAGATCGACCTGTTCGCGTACCTGATGAGCCAAAGCCGCGACCGTTGAGGTGCGGACGAATGCGCAGCCACGCAGCCGAACACCCACGCCGGGTCGCAGCCTTTTGGATGGCCCGCCTGCCCAGGGCGCGTTAGCATCTTCTCGTCAACGTTTCCCCCCGCATCAGGAGCGTCTTGTGCCCATCGAACCGCTTGCCGTCGGCGTCTGTTCTTGGTCCTTGCAGGTCACCAGCATCCCGGAGTTGAAGGACTTCCTCGATCGGCTCGGCGTCGATGTCGTGCAGATCGCGTGCGGCGATCCGCATCATGCCTCGTGGGCCGAAGGGGAAGAGATGCCGAAGGCGGCGTTTGCTGCCGGCTTTCGCTTGTCGGGGGCAATGCTTGGCTTTCCCGGCGAGGACTACACCACTCCCGAGACGATCCAGAACACTGGTGGGTTCGGCAACCCGGCCACTCGCGTGGAGCGACTCGAACGCCTGAAATGGGCCCTCGATCGCACGCTCGCCCTCGGACTCGCCGATCTCACGATGCACGCGGGCTTTCTGCCTGAGCCGGGCGAACCGGATCGAAAACCGTTTTTGGACACGCTGGGGAAGGTCAGCCAACTGGCCGCGGACAAGGGCGTGACGGTGGCGTTCGAGACGGGACAGGAGACGGCCGACTTGCTTCGCCGCACGCTCGACGACCTCAAGTGTGCGAACCTAAAGGTCAATTTCGACCCGGCCAACATGTTGCTTTACGACAAGGGCGACCCGATTCGGGCCGTCGAAATCCTGGGGCCCGACATCCGGAGCGTCCACGTGAAGGATGCGATCGTCACCAAGGTTCCCGGCACTTGGGGCGAAGAAGCGCCTCTTGGCAAAGGCCAGGTGGACATCGCCCGCTTTTTGAAAACGCTGCAACAGGTTGGTTACTGCGGGCCGCTGTGCATCGAGCGCGAGGTGGGAAGCCAGCAGCAGCGCTTCGACGATATCGCTCACGGCATCCGCTTCGTGCGCGAATGCCTTGCGGCAGCGTAAATACGCGAACAAGAACGCTTGGAGATTGTTGCAAAAAGCCGGCGGCCGATTGGGAGGGCGAGGCGCCTCGCCCTCCTCGCCCGCCCAGCCATCCATAGGTCAGTCGTCATCGTCGGACAGGATATTCAGAACTTCAACGAACTCTTCCGGCGGGTAGAAGTGCAGATTGCGGTTTTCGAGGCGGAACGGCAGATCGTGGTATTCGCCGTTTTGATACCAGTAGAGCCGCGGGCTGATCGAACCGGGGCCCTGTTTTTCAAGTGCGACGACGAGCGGGATGATCCGAGGAATGGCTTGGATCACCTTGGGATCGTCGATCGCGTAGGTCAGCATCACATGGCGATGCGGCACGGCGACCAAGGCGCCGTATCGGCCCAGCACCTCGGGCCGTTCGTCCAATAGCAAAGCATGGCTTGCGACGAAGAAGCTTTCGTCGGCGAACAGCGTCGCCTGCATGCCGTCGCCCAATTCTTGATCGCTGAGATCGGGGATGCAGGTTTCCCGCACGTTGGCGAGGGCGATGGAAAACAGTTCGTCGTTACTGCGGCCCCACGGCTTGATCTCTTCGGGCCGTACGTTGCGGACGGAGGAGGGCAAATCGTAGACGAGGGCCGTCACCGTGCCCGGCAAATCGCTGCGCCAAATCATCCGGCGTTCATCGCGGCTGCCGAGGCATTCTTCGGGCCAGATGCGGACGGAAAGGATCTCGGCCACCTTGTCGAAATCGCGGATGATCTCGTCGAGTCGTCGTTGCTCGGTCTGGCTACGCGAGAGGATGCGGAAGTGTTCCTCGATCAGATTCGGCCAATCCATTTCCGGGGCATGGGCGCAGAGCTGGGCCAGATTGGCGAGGCCGACATGGCTGAGCCCGTCGTTCTGCCTGGGATCGAGAGTGAGGACGCCATCGCCCCAAACGCATTGGCGCCGGCGCTGGGCGAAGCGGCGTTCGACGAGGCCGCGGAAGGAGCGGAATTGCCGTGGGGAAAGAAAGGAAGCCCATTCCGGCGCCGGGGGAGCGGGGCGAAAGAGCCGATCGACGAAATTGCGCCAAAAACCCATGATGTGGACAGTCCCATGTCCGCATGCGGAAGTCAAGAGGCCGCCCATATCCACGGCGTTCGGTGCGAGGCGATGCAGCCGGAGCGGCGGCCAAACATCCTAGAATGGGGATACCGCTCCCTCTCTCGGCGGCCTGTTTCCATCATAGGGGCGAGTTCACGCCGATTTGGAGATGCACATGACGCGCCGGACCGTGGTCGGAGTGCCTCGCGAAATCAAGAAAGACGAATTTCGCGTGGCGATGCTCCCCGTCGGAGTCGAAGAGTTGACGCGAGCGGGACATCGCGTGGTCATCCAGCAAGGAGCGGGACTGGGCAGCGGCATCGAGGATAGCGACTACGCTCGCCACGGCGCGGAGATCGAACCCGACGCGTCCAGCGTATGGGGGCAGGCGGATCTCATCGTGAAGGTCAAGGAGCCGTTGCCTCAAGAATGGCCGATGATGCGACGCGACCAGACGGTCTTCACGTACTTCCATTTCGCCGCCAGCGAATCGCTGACGAAGGCGTGTCTCAAGTCAGGCATCACGGCCATCGCTTACGAGACCATTCGCGATCTGAAAGGGAACCTTCCGCTGCTGACGCCGATGAGCGAAGTGGCCGGGCGGATGAGCATTCAAGAAGGGGCGAAATATCTGGAGGCGCCGTTCGAGGGGCGCGGGATTTTGCTGGCGGGGGTTCCCGGCGTGTTGCCCGCGAGCGTCGTGGTGCTCGGGGCAGGCATCGTCGGAGCGAACGCCGCCAAAGCCGCGGCGGGCCTCGGCGCCAACGTCGTCATCCTCGACATCAACCTGGATCGGCTGCGATACATCGACGACGTGATGCCGCAAAACGTCACGTCCCTCTACAGCGATCGGCACAACATCCTCGCTTCGCTACGGACGGCCGATCTCGTCATTGGCGCCGTGTTGATCCCCGGCGCCAAAGCGCCGCGGCTGGTTCGCCGCGAAGACCTGCGCATCATGCCGAAGCGATCCGTCATCATCGACGTCGCCATCGACCAGGGCGGCTGCATCGAGACCTCGCGGCCCACGACGCATAGCGATCCCACGTACATCGAGGAGGAAGTGGTCCACTACTGCGTGGCGAACATGCCTGGCGCCGTGGGCCGAACGAGCACGTATGCGTTGTGCAACGTGACGCTGCCTTACGCGTTGGAACTCGCCAACCTGGGTTTGGATGACGCGATCACGCGCAATGGAACGCTCTCCGCAGGCGTCAACATCCGCAACGGCAAGGCAACCCATCCCGCGGTGGCTGCAACTTTCAACTTGCCTTACAGCGCACCGCAAAACAGCTGATGTCGCGCGGTAGGGAACGCACTCCATGGCGTTCCGCCGGAATGGACACCCACGGTCCTCCGCAATCACATTCCGCGGTCACCGCTCGCGGCTTGGAATTTGTCTCAAAACCGCTGTCTTCCGAGTGCGGCTTGGCGTTCGGAAAAAGCCCTGTTCTCGCTAAGCCGCAAGCGAGGAACCGGGCTGGCCTCGAATTGCCCCAAAATGGTATGCTCGCGGCGGCTCCTGGCGGCATGAGATCGTGAAGCATGGTCAGCGTCGAAGAAGCTCAGCACGCGATTCTCGAAGCGGCGATGCCGCTTGCGGGGACGGTGCATGCGCTGTCGACGCTGGCGTTGGGGCAAGTGCTCGCGGAGGACGTGGCAAGCGACCTCGATCAACCGCCGTTCGACAAGGCGATGATGGATGGCTACGCCGTCCGCATTGCCGATTTCGCGAACGGCGTCGCGGAGCTGACGGTCGTCGAAGAAATCACGGCGGGGAAAACGCCGACTCGCTCGCTGGGGCTTGGCGAAGCCGCTCGCATCATGACCGGAGCGCCGATTCCGCATGGGTGCGATGCGGTCGTCATGGTCGAGCGCAGCCGGATGATCGGCGAGATGCGAGTCAGGCTGGAAGAGCCGAAGGCAACGCCCCGTATGAACGTCCTGTCGCGCGGGCGCGAAATGCGCGTCGGCGAAACGGTGCTGCATGCGGGCACGCGGCTTCGTCCTCAAGAGCTTGGATTGCTGGCTAGCGTGGGCCGTGTTTCCGCTTCGCTGATCCCACGGCCCGCCGTCGCCGTGATTGCGACGGGCGATGAGATCGTGCCTGCGGACGAGAAGCCTGGGCCAGGCCAAATCCGCAACAGCAACGCACCGATGTTGCTGGGCCAGGCCGCACGAGCGGGCGCCTTGCCGCGCTTCGTCGGCATCGCGAAAGATGAGCCGGACCATCTTCGCCGCGCCATCGCGGACGGGCTAAAGAGCGACGTGCTTGTCCTCTCCGGCGGTGTGTCGGCGGGGAAGTCGGATTTGGTCCCTTCCATGCTCGACACGTTCGGCTTGCAGGTGAAAGTACGGCACGTCAGGATGAAACCGGGCAAGCCGTTGCTGTTCGGCATCGTGCCGCGCGAAGGCCGGCGCCCTGCCCTGGTGTTCGGCTTGCCGGGCAATCCGGTCAGTTCGCTCGTCTGTTTCGAGTTGTTCGCGCGACCCGCGTTGCGGAAGCTGATGGGATGGGAACCGGGACCGAGGCTTTTGACCGCTCTGCTGGCAGAAGACACGACCTACCGCACGGATCGGCCCACGTATCATCCGGCCGTTTTGGAACGGACTGGATCGGCGCTCCACGTGCGACCCGTGCCCTGGTTCGGATCGGCGGACCTGCGCGGCGTCGGTTCCGGCAACAGCTTTTTGCTGATCGCCGCCGGCGACCATCGCTTCGCGGCGGGGACTGAGATGACGGTGTTGGCGACGGAGGATTCGATCGAAGCTCCCCTCTCCCCTTTGGGGAGAGGAGAGTAGTCCTCACGCTCCGCGTGAGGTCAGCGGCGATGCAAGGTCAGACTGGCTTTCGTGGCGACAAGTTTATCTAACTTGTCGGATACGTTTTCGGAGAGTTTCAAACAAGTTGGATAAACTTGTTTCCACAACGGGCTGACCTTACATCGCCGCTGACCTCACGCGAAGCGTGAGGACTACTCTGGGAGCCAGAAGCCATGACACGGAGGTTGCCATGAAATCGACGGTGGAACCGAAGGAGACGGGAATGGCGGGGCCGGAATCGATTCGCGCCGGGAAAGTCGCGCTCGTGGAAACGGACCCGACGCCTCAGGGCCGGCGTCCCCCCACGCCGATCGCGGGATCGCCGGTCTTCCTGCCTGCCATGGCAACGGGCCTTGTGCTTTGGCTCTGCTATTTCCCAGTAAGTTGGGGGTGGCTGAGTTGGGTCGCCATGGTTCCGTTTCTCGGCCTGGTGCGTGCCCGCGCCAGCAAGAAACGGCTCTTCTGGGCGTCGTATGTGGGCGGTTCGCTCTTCTTTTGGCCCGCACTGAGTTGGATGCCCGTTGCCGACAACCGCATGTATGCGACATGGGCAATGCTTGCCGTCTACTGCGCGTTCTACTTCCCCGCGGCCCTTGCCTTCACCCGCTTGCTGGATCGCCGATCATTTCTGCCGTTGTGCGTTTCGTTCCCGTTGGCGTGGATCACGCTCGAATGGGCGCGTTCGTTTCTCCTAACGGGATTTGCGTGGTATTACCTGGGCCACACGCAGCATGATTGGCTGCCGATGATCCAGATCGCCGACGTGGGCGGCGTTTATGCGATCAGCTTCCTGGTCGCCATGACGAATGCCTGGCTCTTCGACCTGCTTTACCAGATGCCCGCCGTGCGCGACGCATTTCGCTGGGAAGAGCCGGCCGCGGCGTCGACCCTGAAGCAACCGACCGCGGGCTTCCGCTTTGGCCTTCTCCTCGAATGGGCGGCCTTGTTCGCACTTCTGATCACCGCTTACAGCTATGGCTCCTGGCGGATCGATCAGGAAAAGTCGTTCGTCGCCGGACCGCGCATCGCACTGCTTCAGGGGAACCAGGATCAGCGGATTCGAAACGAATCACACGGAGCCGAGGGGGGGAACGCGCTGCAACTGACCGCCCGGCACTACGCCCCGCTCACCACTGTCGCCATGAAGCGACGCCCCGAACTCATCGTTTGGCCCGAAACGGCGTATCCCGCGCACTGGTTCGACGTCGAATCCAAAGACGTGCCGCCGCAAGTGTGGGTCGATCGCTGTCTGGAGATTCGCAATCACTTCAGGCAGGACTTGCTCCGCTTCTGCCCGACCAATCACCTGCTCGGCATCTCCTCTCTGGTGCTCGACGAGAACAACAAGGAACGACGCTACAACTCGGCTCTCTTGCTTACCGAAAAAGGGGACCTTTCCCACCGCTTCGACAAGATGCATCGCGTCCCCTTCGGCGAATACGTGCCTTTGCGCGATGTGCTCCCTTTCATGGATAAGCTCGCTCCCTACGACTACGACTACAGCCTGACGCCGGGCAAAAAGTTCACGCGATTCCCGCTGGGCGAATTCCGCTTCGGCGCCCTGATTTGCTTCGAAGACAGCGACCCCTTCCTCGCCCGGCGCTATGCGGTGAAGGACGAGGACGGCGATCCGGTTCACTTCCTCGTCAACCAATCGAACGACGGCTGGTTCGACGGATCTTCCGAGCACGAAGAGCATCTGGTCGTCGCCCGCTTCCGTGCGATCGAAACGCGCCGGGCGCTGGTCCGGGCGGTCAATATGGGCGTTTCCGCCGTGGTGGACAGCAATGGCCGAGTGCTGAAGCCTCGCAAGCTGCCCCCTGAAGATCCCGAGTTCCGCACGGAAACCAGCCGAGTGACGCAGTGGGAAATCGTGACCAATGAGAAGGGACAGTTCGAAAGCCTTCCCCCTTCGGAATGGCGTCAGTTCAAGAAGCAATCAGGCGTCTTGTTCGCCGCGGTGCCGATCGATTGCCGTGCGAGTTTCTATGCCGAATGGGGCGATCTGCTGCCGCAAGCGGGTGGCGTCATCATCGGGCTTGTGTGGGCCTGGTCGCTGCTCCGCCGGCCCAAGGATCCCGCGAGGCTTGGGCATGCCGCTTGACGATCCCCCGCCGCGTTCGGTTTGGCGCCGGTTTCGCGAGAGTTGGATCGGCAAGCTGCTTGTCGTCTATCTGGGCGTCGCGGTCATGATGATGTTTCTCGAAAATCGGCTCGTCTACCACCCGTCAGGGCCGGACATGTGGATGGACCCGCCGATACCGGATATCGAAAATGTCCGATTCGATACCGCGGTGGGCGACTCGATTCACGGCTGGTGGTTGGAGGAACCGGGAGCCGCGCGGACGGTCCTCCTTCTCCACGGCAATGGGGGCAACCTCAGCCATCGCGGCGCCACGATCGCGAAGTTCCGCCGTCTGCTGAAGGCTTCCGTTCTGATCATCGATTACCCCGGCTACGGCAAATCCGCGGGGAGTCCCAGCGAAACCGGTTGCTACCAGGCAGCCGATGCCGCCTACGATTGGCTCGTCGCCACGCAGCATCGCGATCCGAACCAGTTCATCCTCTTCGGCGAGTCTCTCGGGGGCGGCGTTGCGGTCGATCTTGCGTCTCGGAAGAAACACCACTCGCTCGTGCTCGTCAAGACGTTCACGACGCTTCCCGATGTCGGCGCCCGCCAGATGCGTTGGCTCCCGGTTCGCTGGATCATGCGGAACCGCTTCGACAGCATGACGAAGCTGGCTCTGTGCAAACGCCCCGTCTTCATTGCCCACGGAAATGCCGACACGCTCGTCCCCATCGAAATGGGCCGGGCTCTTTATGCCGCGGCTGCCGAGCCCAAGATGTTTCTCGAGTTGCCCGGCGACGGCCACAACGACCCGCTCCCGCTGGATTTCTTCAACGAGCTGAACAAATTCCTCAACGAGAATTCATAACGAGCGATGCATTGGGGGCGGTTTTTTTTTCGGGATACCGCATCCAACCGCGAACTCTGAAAGCGTTCCCCAGCAAAGCCCAGGGTTGGCGACCAAGGGGAGCCAATCCTGGGTAGAATGCCCCCAAGCAATCCCTGAGCTCTGAAAGAGCTCCCCAGGGGGCCTTCATCGTGGAAATCCCATGCGCTAGGAGGGCGCGCGGTGTTAGGACATGCCTCCTGGCGAACTCTTTCAGAGCTCAAACGGATCCTGCCGCACGTATCCCAGGGTTGGCTCCCGTTGGTCGCCAACCCTGGGCTTTGCTGGGGAACGCTTTCAGCGTTCTCGTCCGTCGATGTCGTCGTAACCCAGGGTTGGCTCCCTTTGGTCGCCAACCCTGGGTTTTGCTGGGGAACGCTTTCAGCGTTCGCGGTTCCGTTTATCCGCCCGCGGAACTTGACGAACGCGATGCAGCCTCCGCTCCCCGGCTCCGGCTTTCGTTGATCGCCGTCGAACACATTGGTACGATCAACGGACCAAGATGGCGTTCCCTCTCCTTCCGCAACGACGAAACCATTCGCATGCTGGAAATTCGCACTCGATTTTGGCGGCTGCTCGCATCGGCGTTGATGGCTCTATACGCCGCGAACGGACTGCACGCGCAAGGGATCGACCCCGCCGGGCGCGACTTCTTCGAGGCCAAAATTCGCCCCGTGCTGATCGATCGCTGCTATGAATGCCATTCGGCAAAACGGTCCCGCGGCGGCCTCGCTTTGGATACGCGAGAAGGCGTTCTCAAGGGGGGCAACAACGGCCCTTCCGTCGTTCCCGGAAAGGCGGACAAGAGCCTCCTCGTCATCAGCTTGCAGCACACCAATCCCGATATGAAGATGCCGCTCAAGTCGGCCAAGCTTTCGGATGAGGTGATCGCCGACTTCGTCCGCTGGGTCAACATGAATGCACCCGATCCGCGTGAGTTGAAGGTGGTCGCGGCGGAGAAGGACGGCAACTGGTGGTCGCTCACCCCGCTGAGCCGTCCGGCCGTTCCTGCTGTAGAAGGGCCAAATGCCGCGTGGGTGAAATCGCCGATCGATGCGTTCCTCCTTGCGAAGCTTCGCGAAAAGAAGCTGACGGTTTCCAAGGAAGCGGAGCCGGCCGTCCTCATTCGGCGCATGTCGTTCGACCTGCTCGGACTGCCGCCGACGCCGGAGGAAGTGGACGCGTTCTGCAAGGAATACGCGGCGGCGACGCGGAAGCAAGATGCCCTGGAACGCCTCGCGGATCGGCTGCTCGCCTCGCCGCATTATGGCGAACGATGGGCGCGACATTGGCTGGACGTCGTGCACTTCGGCGAATCGAACGGCTTCGGCATGGATCGGCCTCGCTTCAATGCCTGGCCCTATCGCGACTACGTCATCCGCTCGCTCAATGAGGACAAGCCCTATGCCCGCTTCGTCCAGGAGCAGATCGCGGCCGACGTCTTGTTCCCCGACGACCGCTCCGCGATCCCTGCCCTCGGATTCGCCGCCTCCGGCCCGTTCAACCAAAGCGCCCTCGCGGAGCAGGTGGATGGGACCGATTGCCGCAAGATTGCGTTGAACCTCGATCGGGACGACATGGTCTCGAACGTCTCGACGACGTTCCTCAGCATGACGGTTCACTGCGCCCGCTGCCATGAGCATAAGTTCGACCCGATCAGCCAGCGCGATTACTACCGGCTTCAGGCGGTCTTCTCCGGCGTCGGCAAGGCCGAACGGCCCTTCGAGCCTGACCCGACCGTTGCCGCGAAACGGGCTGAGTTGCAGCGTCGCAAAAGCCTTCTCGAAAAAGGCGCGAACCCGTTCGGCCCCGAGGAACAAAAGAACCTCGCCGCCGCTCAGAGCAAATGGGAGGAAGGCTTGCTTGCAGGCGAAGGTGCATGGCTGGTGCTCGACAAGCTCGAAGCAAAGTCTGACTCGGGGACGACGTTTGCCGCGCAGTCCGATGGTTCCTACCTGTGCGGCGGCACGCGGCCCGACAAGGATGTATACCGCTTTACCGCCCGCATCCCGGCAATGGCTTTGGCGGCCGTCAAGCTGGAAGTGCTGACCGATCCATCCCTGCCGCACCAGGGACCGGGCCGCCAGGATAACGGCAATCTGCATCTCTCCGAGTTTGCCGTCCGCATCGCACCTGCGAATGCCCCGGACAAGGCCGCGGACATCCCGCTGCGACAACCTTCGGCCGACTTCGACCAGGCGGGATGGGACATCCCCCGCGCCATCGACGGCAAGAAGGAAACCGCATGGGGCATCTTTCCGGAGGTCGGCAAACCGCATCATGCGGTGTTCCCCTTCGAGACGCCAATCGCCCAGAAGGGCGAATCGCTGTTGACGATCCAACTCGAACAGCTACATGGCATGGGCCATCTGATCGGCCGTGTGCGGCTCTCGGTTTCGAATCGTGTGCCTGCGGGGAAAGCGCCTGCAACGCCCGCCGCGGTGTTGGCCGCCGTTCGCGTTCCGAGCGATAAGCGAACGCCGGAGCAATCGAGCGTTGTCTCCAAGCATTTCGGTTTGCTGCGTCTCGAAGAGCAGATCGCCGCGCTGGCGAAGCCGGGGACGGTGTGGGCAATCGCCAGCAAATTCCCCGCATTTCGCAACTATCGCCCGTCGGCGGAGCCGGCGCCGGTCTTCATCCTCAAGCGAGGCGACGTCAAGCAGCCACTCGATCCGGTCGGCCCCGGCACGTTGGAATGCGTCCGCACGTTGAAGTCGGATTTCGCGATGGCGAACCCCAAGGACGAGGGCGAACGCAGGGCCGCGCTCGCCCGATGGCTCACCGAACGCGACAACATGCTGACGTGGCGGAGCATCGCCAATCGCATCTGGCATTTCCACTTCGGCCGAGGCATCGTCGATTCGCCGAACGACCTGGGACGCATGGGAAGCCTGCCCACGCATCCGGACCTGCTCGATTGGCTCGCGGTCGAATTGCGCGACAACGGCGGTTCGCTCAAGAAGCTGCATCGCCTCATCGTCACCAGCGCCGTCTATTGCCAGGTCTCCGACAACGATCCGTCCCGCGCGGCAATCGATGCCGACAATCGAAATCTGTGGCGCATGAACCGCCCCCGGCTCGATGCCGAGACCTTGCGCGACACGCTGCTGGCGGTCTCCGGCAAGCTCGACCGTGCGATGGGCGGCCCTTCGGTGATGCAGTTCCGGTTCAGCGATCCGAACAAGGAAGTGTCGCCGCGGATCGACTACGAGACATTCGACCCGGATAGCCCCGCGAGCTATCGCCGCAGCGTTTACCGTTTTCTCTTCCGCAACCTCAACGACCCGCTGCTCGATACGTTCGATGCCGTCGATCCTTCGCTGTCCGTCGGCAAGCGGAATGCAACCACGACGCCGCTCCAGGCTCTCGCACTCATGAACAATCGATTCGTGCTGCGGCAATGCGAACACCTCGCGGCGCGTGTCGAGAAAGAAGCCGCCGATATGCCCGCCCGCATCGATCGGGCCTATTCGCTGGCTTTCGGCCGAGCCCCGCGGCCTGCCGAACGCGAGTTGCTTTCCGAGTACGCTCGCCGCCATGGGTTGGCGAATGCTTGTCGCGTGTTGGTGAATTGCAACGACTTCCTTTTCGTGCCGTGAGGAACCTCGACATGAAGCACCTGACGCGGCGCGATGCCCTTCGGCTCGGCGGTTTCGGCTCGCTTGCCCTCGCCTGGATGATGAACCAGGAGGGTCGAAGCGAAGAGCCGGCGGTTCAAACTGTTCCAGTGCGAAATGCTCGCGCCAAAGCCGTCATTCAGCTTTTCATGGTAGGCGGCGCCAGCCAGTGCGACACCTTCGACTACAAGCCGGAACTTGTTCGCCGGCATGGCCAACAAGTCAACTTCCGCGTCACGGGCGGGACCATCGCCACGCCGGGGCCGGTGCTGAAAAGTCCCTGGGCCTGGCGACGACACGGACAATCAGGGCGATGGGCCACGAACGCGATGCCGCATCTTGCGGAATGCGTGGACGACATGGCTTTTCTCTACGGCATGCATTCGCCGACGAGCGAACACAGCGCGGGGCAAACCATGCAGGTCTCCGGGTTTCTCATGCCTGGCTTTCCAACCGTCGGCGCCTGGGTCAGCTATGCGCTCGGCAGCATGAATCGCAATCTGCCCACGTATGTCGCGCTTCCCGATCCGGTCGGCCTGCCCTGGACCGGGACCGTGTCATGGACCCATGGCTTTCTGCCGGCCCAGCATCAGGGGACGAGCATCCAGCCCGCCGCGGCCAATCCGGTGCCCGATCTCTTCGCGCCCCGCAGTGCCGCGTTCGTCACTCCTGAAGCGGAACGCGATGGACTCGACCTTCTCGCCCGGCTCAATCGCGAACAACTGGAGCATGCCCCCGCCGATTCGCGATTCGAAGCTCGCATTCGTTCATATGAGTTGGCCGCGCGAATGCAGCTTGCCGTGCCGGAGGTGCTCGATCTGCGTCACGAAACGGAAGCGACGAAAAACCTTTACGGCATGGACCGTCCCGAGACTCGCGACATCGGCCGCAATTGCCTGATTGCCCGCCGGCTTGTCGAGCGGGGCGTCCGGTTCATTCAGCTTTGGGTCGGCTCGGGGCTCAACGGCGCCTCGGGAAATTGGGACAGCCATACCGACGTGCGGCCCAACTCCGATTTCGAGCGCATGTGCATCCGCTCCGATAAACCGATCGCCGGCCTCATGCGCGACCTGCGCCGCTGCGGCCTTCTGGACGAAACGGTCGTCCTGTGGACGACCGAGTTCGGACGAACGCCCTACAGCCAAAGCGGCGTGGGCCGCGATCACAACGGCAACGTCTTCACCAGTTGGATGGCCGGCGGCGGCATCAAGGGCGCCGCCAGCCATGGCGAAAGCGACGAGTTTTCGTTCCACGCGGCCCACAACAAGACGATGTGCTACGACCAGCATGCGACGCTGCTGCATTTGCTGGGCATCGACCACGAACGACTGACCTTCCGCATCAACGGCGCGGATCGTCGGCTAACCGATGTGCACGGGCACGTCATCGAAGAGGTGCTCGCGTAGAAGTCGTCGAACATCTAGTATGGAATGCGCGAAGGCGGTCATGCTCCCCTCTCCCGGAGGCAAGATATTGCATCTTCGACCGAAAGCGTTGAAGAGTCATTGAGTTTCATGGTGGGGCGTGTGCCATGCTTCGCCGGGTTCCTGGCCGGGCTCTTTGAAGCTTCCGCTTTCACCGGCGAAGCATGCGAAGCTTCCGAGGAGCCGCGCACGCAGGAAGCGGTTCGGCGTGACGCCATGCAAAACCGCTTACTTCGTGCGCGGCTCCTTCGTCTTACGCCTGCGAAGCTTCCGAGCGTTCAGTCTGAGGGCATGCTTGGACGGTGAAAGCGGAAAGTTCGCACGCCCCGGCCAGGGACCCGCCCAAGCATGGCACGTCGCGGTGACGTGCCATGCTTCGTCGGGCCCCTGGCCGGGCCCTGCAATCCATCGGCTTTTACCGACGAAGCATGCCCCCCATCCGAATCCAGTCTTCTGTCTGGGGGCATGCTTGGACGGTGAAAGCGGAAAGTTCGCACGCCCCGGCCAGGGACCCGCCCAAGCATGGCACGCATGGCACGCCGCGGCTGCTTCCACAGATCCAAACGACTTATGTGAAGATGCAATATCCTGCCTCCGGGAGAGGGGTTGGGGGTGCTACTTGCTTTCTCGCCTGGACGCTTGACGTGGCGCCAGAATATCGGATCGATCAGACTGGTCCCTTGGGCCGAGTTTCCGCCCTCACCCAAGCCTGTCTCTCGACTCTCCCGCAGGGAGAGGCAGTCCGCCTAAAGCGAGGTCCCTCTCGACGCCGCCACTCCCTCCCCGTCGAGAATCTCGCGGACTTTGCTTGCCAGCGAAACCGCGGTGTAGGGCTTCTGAAGAAAGTCCACCTGCGAATCCAGAACGCCGTGGCGAAAGACGGCGTCGCTGGTGTAGCCGGACACGAACAGAATCTTGATGTCCCCGCGAAGTTCCGTCAAACGTTTGACGACTTGCGGGCCGCTCAGATCGGGCATCACGATGTCGGAGACGACCATGTGGATCGGCCCTTCGTGGCGTACCGCGACATGAATCGCTTCGTTGCCGCAACTCGCCTCCAAGACGCGTTAGCCATGCGATTCCAACGCGATTCGGGCGATCCGCCTCACGGACGCTTCGTCTTCCACGAGCAAGATGGTCTCGAAGCCTTCGGCCGTGGGTTTGAAATCGTGCAGCGTCTGGCCCGTGGGGACGCTGTTCATGGCAGGGAGGTAAATCTTGAAAGTCGTGCCCTGCCCCGGTTCGGTATAGACGTAGATGTTTCCACCGCTTTGGCTGACGATGCCGTAGACCATCGCGAGCCCGAGGCCGGTTCCCTTGCCGGGTTCCTTCGTGGTGAAGAGGGGCTCGAAGATCCTCGCCTTGATTTCTTCGGTCATGCCGCAGCCTTTGTCCGTGACCGCGAGCATGACATACCGACCGGGGGAGACGTTCGGCCGGGATTCCGCGTAGGTCTGGTCCAGGATCACGTTGGCGGTTTCGATGGTCAGCTTTCCGCCGCAAGGCATCGCATCGCGGGCGTTGACGGCCAAATTCACCAGCACTTGCTCCATCTGCCCCGGGTCGATCTTCACCGGTTTCAAGGCTGGATCGAGCACAGCCGTCAGCTCGATGTCCGCGCCGATCAGGCGGACAAGCATTTTCTGCACATCCCTCACGACATCGTTGAGGTCGAGGATTTTGGGAGTCAACACCTGCTTTCGGCTGAACGCCAGCAGTTGCCGAGTGAGCGACGCGGCCCGATCGCCGGCACGATGGATCTCCATCAACAGCGGCTTGTTGAGCGAATCGCCGCAGGTGTGGAGCAGGACGTCCGTGCAGCCTGAGATCACCGTGAGGAGATTGTTGAAGTCGTGGGCGATGCCCCCCGCAAGCTGACCGACGGCTTCCATCTTCTGAGACTGGCGGACCAAATCTTCAAGCCGCTTGCGGTCGGACACATCCCTGGAAATCGCCGAGGCTCCGATGATACGGCCCTCGCGGTCGTAAATGGGCGAGACGCTTACCGAAACATGGACCTGCGTTCCGTCCTTTCGCCGTCGTGCCGTTTCGAAGGGGGGCACATGCTCCCCTTCGCGAACGAGCCGCATGGCCCGCAGTTCGTCCGGCCAATGGAGGCGAGCGCCGGTGGCAGCGGGCTGTCCCAAGATCTCTTCCGCGCGGTAGCCGAAGAGGCGTTCCGCCCCGTGATTCCAAATCGTCACCGCGCCGCTCAGCGTGCAGCCGATGATGGCGTCTTCGGACGACTCGACGATGGCCGCCAACTGCTGCATTTGCTCGTTGGCGAGGTCGAGGTCGACATGGCTTGCCTGCAAGTGCGACCGCAGCTTCTCGTTTTCGGAACGAAGCTGTTCGACGCACGCCTTCAGCTCGGCGTTTTCCGTTTCCAGTTCCTGAGCCTCGATGGCTTGCGAAGTTTCGGGCATGACGCACCGTCCCCACGGCGACCGTCGCGTTGCGGTCCGATTCGATGACATCCGCTGCAAAGGGGGATCCGGTTCGTGGTAGAGCCGGTGCATCGTGACCGTAGCGCGAAGCGGAGGGATCGATCACCATGCATCCGTGGATGGCCGCGAAAAACGTGCCGCGTGCTAGTGCTGTCGTTTCACGAAATGGATGAGAGGCGTAAACCGCGACCTGGCCCGTTCCCGACGCGGCGATCCGTCGGTTCTCAACTTCCGAACTGCTGAACCACACCGAGCATTTGGCACAATGCGCTTCCGTAATACGGCCCTCCGCAAATCGGATGCGGCCGGCGATTGCAGACGAGATTACTTATCCCCGCAACTCCCGCTCACCAGAATGACTTTTCCGGCACAAGGCTGGTCGTCCGCTTATCTGGAAGCATCTGTGGCAAGACGTTGCCTTGAAATCCGGAAGGAATTGGGAGGGCGAGGCGGCGAAGCTCCTGCCGAATCGGTGTTGCAGAAAACCCGCGGAAAAGTAGGCGTTTGAGACAGAGGAAATATGCACCTGCGGCTCGGCAGGAGCCTCGCCCCTCCGCTGTGCGCAGCTGTCCATAGGAACCTCTGTCGGACGTCATCGGCTTCCGAGCCCCGTTTCACGGGGCTTTCGCGAAGCGTCTAGCCCGGATATTTCATCGTTTCGACGGAAATTCGAATAGCGCGATGGTTCAAGATTTGGTAGAGAAGGGAGTTGC
>JAIEPT010000023.1 GCA_019748295.1 Gemmataceae bacterium
CGGTGGAAGCGGAAGCATTGAACAGCCCGGCCAGGGATCCGGCGAAGCATGGCACACGCCACACCATGAAACTCAATGACTCTTCAACGCTTTCGGTCGAAGATGCAATATCTTGCCGGAGGGAGAGGGGCCGGGGGTGAGGGCGTGCGACGAGGCGCTGCGCGAGAAACGGCACCCTCACCCCAAGGCTCTCCCGGAGGAAGAGGGAGGTAGACTATCTCCTGCCGCTCGCCCTAGCGATCGTTTCCACGCGTGACGCCGAGAAACCCGCGAGGACGCCCCCTCGACACGTCCCATAGAATCGAAGGACGCTCTCTCGAAAGGACCGCGACGTGGAAAAGATGCGTTCGACGACGATTCTCGCCGTTCGCCGCAATGGGCAGACCGCCCTCGGCGGCGACGGACAGGTGACGCTCGGCTCCGTGGTGATGAAGGCCGACGCCAAAAAGATTCGCCGACTGCACGGCGGCAAGGTGGCAGTCGGCTTCGCGGGAGCAAGTGCCGATGCGTTCGCATTGCTCGAACGATTCGAGGCGAAGCTTAAGGACTTTCAGGGAAACGTGCCCCGCGCCGCGACGGAATTGGCCAAGGACTGGCGCATGGACCGCAATCTGCGCCGGCTGGAAGCCATGATGATCGCCGTGGACAAGGAAAGCTTGCTGCTCGTGAGCGGCACCGGCGACGTGATTCAGCCAACCGACGGCCTCGCCGCCATTGGTTCCGGTGGTTCCTACGCCCTCGCCGCTGCCCGCGCCTTGGTCGCCCATACCACGTTGGGCGCGGCCGAGATCGTCCGTGCCGCGTTGAGCATCGCCGCGGACTTGTGCATTTACACCAACCGCAATCTGGAAGTGGAGACCGTAGAATAGCGGTTGGCGCGACTCGAACTTCGGAGGCGACCGATGCCCTCACCGTTCCCCGGCATGGACCCCTATCTGGAGGGGCATCTTTGGTCCGGATTTCACAGTGATCTAATCAGCGCAACCAAAGCGTTCTTGAACCCCATTCTTGGGCCCAAGTACGTGGCGATGACCGAGAAGTACTTTTTGTTCGATTCCGGCGACGAAGTTGAAATCGCACGCACTCGAGTCGCGCCTGATGTGGGCGTAGCAAAGATCCCGGGAAGAACCATGCCAAGCGGTGGTTCCGCGGTTCTGGAATCACATCTGGTCTTGGACGCGATCCTTCCTGAGGAAGTTTTGCATGCCCAATTGCAGATCAAGGATACGGGGAACATGGATGTTGTTGCCGTGCTGGAATTCTTATCGCCCGTGAACAAACGAGGGCAAGGAAGGCAAGAGTATCTTGAGAAGCGGACCAAGCTTCTTAGCAGCACATCGCACTTGATTGAGATTGATTTGCTTCGCCGCGGCAAACGCGTTCCAGCCGCAAACACGCTGCCACCTGCTTCGTACTACGTTTTCCTCAGTCGCGCCCAGCATCGATCGAAAGTCGAGGTTTGGCCTCGGCAACTCGACCAACGATGTCCTTCCATTCCGGTTCCGCTAGCCAATGGCGATACCGACGTACTCCTGGATCTTCAAGCCGTTTTGACTCAGGCCTATCAGGTGGGAAGCTTCGACCGGTTCGTCGATTATTCCGACGAACCGGATGTCCCTTTTTCCGAAGAGGAGCGAGAGCGTGCCCGCGAGACGCGTGCCTCCCACCGGGCGCACGCGGGAAAGAGCACAGGCCCTTCGTCCAAGAAGGGCAAGAAATTGCCATAAACTTTGCTTACTGTTGGAGTCGTCACCTTGGATAGTCTCACGCCTCGTGAAATCGTTGCTCGGCTGGATCGCCATATCGTCGGGCAGGATGCGGCCAAGCGGGCCGTTGCGATCGCCATCCGCAATCGTTGGCGGCGGCAGCAGCTTCCCGCCGACCTCCGCAAGGACGTCACGCCGAAAAACATCATCATGATCGGGCCCACCGGCGTCGGCAAAACCGAGATCGCTCGCCGGCTCGCCACCCTCGTCGGGGCGCCGTTCCTCAAGGTCGAAGCGACCAAGTACACCGAAGTCGGCTACGTGGGCCGCGACGTCGAATCGATGATCCGCGACCTCGTCGAAATCGCCATCGGCATGGTCAAGCAGGAACAGCGCGTCCAGGTGGAAACGAAGGCAAAGGACCGCGTGGACGATCGTTTGCTGGAACTGTTGCTGCCGGGCACGACGATCTGGAACGAGGAAAACCCGGAGGAAAACGACCGCAACGAGCGCGTCCGCGAAAAGATGAAAGCCAAGTTGAAGGCAGGCGAACTCGAGGACCGCGAGGTCGAACTCAACATCGAACAGCGGATGGTTCCCGTCCAGATCTTCTCCAACCTAGGCATGGAGCAGATGGATGTGGACATGCAGAACATGTTCGAGAAGCTGATGCCCAAGCAAAATCAGAACCGCAAGATGCCGGTGAAGGAAGCTCGCAAGGTGCTGATCGAGCAGGAAACCGAGGCCCTCATCGATCGACATTCGGTCGCGGAAAAAGCAGTCGAATTGGTCGAGAATCACGGCATCGTGTTCATCGACGAAATCGACAAGGTCGCCGGCGGCGGCGCAGGACATGGGCCGGATGTATCGCGCCAGGGCGTGCAGCGCGACATGTTGCCGATCATCGAAGGCACGACGGTCAACACCAAGCATGGCCCAGTGAAAACGGACTACATCCTTTTCATTGCCGCCGGCGCGTTCCATGTTTCCAAGCCTGCGGACTTGATGCCGGAATTGCAGGGCCGCTTTCCGATTCGCGTCGAGCTGACCGACCTGAAACGCGAAGACTTCCTGCGAATCCTCACGGAGCCGCAGCATTCGCTCACCAAGCAATACATCGAATTGCTGGGGACCGAGGGCGTGAAGCTCGACTTCTCGCCCGACGGGATCGAGGCACTCGCGGATGTGGCCTACGAGGTGAATCGCACGACGCAGAACATCGGCGCCCGCCGACTGCACACGATCTTGGAGCGCGTCGTCGAAGAGTTCAGCTTCGACGCTTCCGAGCGCAGGGGGGACCGCATCCTCATCGACGCCGACTACGTCAACGGCCGGCTCCGCGAAATCCTCCAGAAGGAAGACCTGAGCAAGTTCATCCTGTAAACCGGTTAGCCGCGACGCGCAGCGGAGCGCGGACTGCGTGCCATGCGACGATTGGGTGCGCGGTCCGCGCTCCGCTGCGCGTCGCGGCTAACCAATGCGTCCCTAAGAGGCGAAAAACGAGCGGTACAACGTCTCCATCTGCGGCTTGCCGAAGGTGAAGCTGCGGCCGCTTTTCAGGTTGCAGAAGACGATCTCCGCGGGGCTGAAGAGCATCGGGTCGATCTTGTAGAAATCGCGATCGTATCGCTCGAAAATCGCGGCGAACGGCGATCCGTAATCCGCGGACGCGCTCGACGGAACCTTCGGTCCGATCTCTGCGATCTGCGCATCGTCCGCCTGCACCCACAGCACGACCCGGCCGCCGTAAAGGATGGCGTCGTTGGTTCGTCCGATCGCGCCGAGTTCGTCTTTCGCTACAGGGGGCAGCGGCGCCGATCCCATGCCGGAAACGACCTGGCTTAAGTCGAACTTCAGTTCATGCAGCTTGTGCAGTGCCGTCTCCACGGAACGAGCGACCACTTGCATGGTCCCCGCCAAACTCGCGGCGGGCGCCGCGCAGAGCGTGATCTTGTTGGCGGGCAGGTCGAGCGATTTCGCCAGGTATTCGATCACGGCTTCGTCAGGCAGCTTCCGCGTTTCCAATACGCCGACAGCCGCGGGCGCCTTCTCCCGTCCTTGGATGTCGTCGAACAACGCTTCCTTGCCGTAGGCGGCACGCATGGGGCCGGAACCCATCGCGAAGTATTTGCCGACCGAGACCTGCCAGCCCGCATACTGGGAAGCCATGCACGCTGCGATGGGTTGATCCGTGCTGACGACGACCTGCGGACAGGCGATGCCGGCAACATCGCCCGGCACGACGGACGTTTCCCCCAGGCCCGCCATGCAGACGCGAGCGAGCGAAAGCCCCGCCTGCAATCCGCCCGGCGTGTTGACGCCGCAATCGAGAATGCGAGCGCCGCCGGTGGTCTGCGTTTGGATGTGCAGCGACGCGGCATTGGTCGCCATGTAATCGGCGAGCCGCATGGCTCGTTCGTTCAGCGTGAGGGCCACCGGCAGACTCCGTGTGAAGGGGCGAAGCGAGGCCGATTGTACGTGGCTATTTCGCTGCGGAAAAGAGCCGATCCTCCACGAATGCCGCTTTTTCGCGCAGACGATCCATGCATGCCGCGTGATCGTCCGCCGATGCGAACATCGTGAGGACGGGTTGGCCCTTCTCGATCCGGTCTCCCGGATGCGGAATGTCGGCATAAGGAACCGCGAGATCATCCAGTGCGTAGTCGAAGGCTTCCATCCACGGCCCGCGCTTCGGAAACTCGAGCGTTTCCTTCGCGTACAGGATCCCTTTCCCGGCGAACTTCGCGCTGGGCGAGCGACGCATCGGAAGCACATCCGCCGGATCGAACGCCGCTCGATGATGAACAAGAAACGCATCGCCGCTCGTCCGCTCCAGCACTTCGACTGATGCCGGGTAGCGCGGATTGACTTCGACCATGGAAACTTTGTCGAACGCTTCCGCATGGTCGCGAAGGATGAAGTCGATGCCGAACAAGCCGCGCAATTCCGGCGAAAACGCCGACCGAGGCAGCATGCGAGCGGCTTTTTCGAGCAGTTCGACGACGGCCTGCGAGACAGGCCAGGGGCCGACATTGCCGGCGTAACGAAATCCGCTGCTGCGAAGCCAGGGCGTTCCGATGAGCTGACGCGTGACGCCGAGCAGTCGCGGCCGACCCGAGGATGATGCCGCAAACACCGCGGATGCGGGGGCGCCTTCGACATATTTCTGGACTAGATGCGTCTGCGTATCAAAGGGCTCGCCTGGCTGCACGAAGCGGACGCCATGCCCGGCGGCGCCATGGCGAGGCTTGAGCAGCCAGGTGCAGTCAGGATCGAAATTCGAAATGGACGCGTCCCAATGGAAAACCGGAATTGGCCAAAGCCCTGCGGTAACGAATCGCGCTCCCATCAGCAGCGGATCGCGAAGGTTGCGCAGGGTCTTCGACTGCATGCCCCAACGAGGTCGATCGATCGCGTCAAGAATCGACCACTGGTTCTCCAAGCCTCCCAAAAACATGTAGGGCATCCTTGGCAGCTTCGCCAGCTCCGCCGGCAGCGCCTGGGGATATTGATCCATCGCCATGCGACGGCAGACGCATGCCCGAACGAGATCGCTATCGGCAAAGAGATCGACGCAATGCGGCTGCAACCCGGCTCGAATCGCCGACGCCGCCGCTGCACGCACACTGGGTCCGACGATCAACAGGTCGGGGTTCATCATGCAGCCCATGAATGCCGGGCATCGAAGATTCGCAATGGTTGGAACCTTATTCCTAGCACGCTGCGCAAGCAAGTGTTCGCAGGTTCTTGAATGAGGATGATCCATCGCCGGGAACCCGCGAACACCTGCTTGCGCAGCATGCGTAGCGGGCAAGATCGAACTGCCCTTGCCTCATAGAATCACCGCATGACGCGCACGAAGCTCGCCAAGCTGCTGATCCGAGTCGCCCTCGCGGCGCTCGTGCTCTTTTTCGTCGGCCGGCAGTTCTACGCCGCCTTGCAGCGAGACGATCTGCATACGGTCCAATTGAAGCCAGGCTGGCTCGGCGGCTCGACGTGCGTCTATCTCTTGGGCCTCGGCTTCTCGATCTGGTATTGGCATCGCCTGCTGCGTGTCTACGGGCAGAAGCCGCGTCCGCTCGCTTCCATTCGCGGCTATTACCTGGGCAACATCGCGAAGTACGTCCCGGGGAAAATGCTCTCGCTGCTGGTCCGCGGCATGTCGGTGCGTGGGCCGAACGTATCGCTGGGGGCGGCGATGCTGACGTCCGTCTACGAAGTGCTGACGACGATGGCGTCGGGCGCGATGATCGCCGCGCTCATCCTGGCTTTCAACCCGCCGACGTTTCGACATTGGAACTTCCCGATCTCCCCCGCCTTCGCGGGCGCGGCGATTTTGGGCGCATGCCTGCTGCCGCTCGCGCCGGCCGTGTTCAACTTCATGGTGGCGAGGACGGCCAAGAAATTCCCCCAGATCCTCTTTCGCGAAGTGCCGAAGATCGATTTCCGCCATCTGCTCGAAGGATTGCTGGCGACGAGTTGCAGTTGGGGCATGATGGGGCTGAGCGTATGGATGGGGCTCAACGCCGTGCTCGATGAGCCGTTGCCCTTTTCGCTTTCGCTGTGGGCAAGGCTCGCGGGGGTCAATGGCCTCTCGTATGTCGGCGGGTTCCTGTTCGTCTTCGTCCCCGGCGGGCTCGGCGTTCGCGAGTACATCCTCAGCGAATCGTTGACCTTCATCGAGCCGGAAGGGCATGTCGTCATCGCGGTCATTCTGCTGCGGCTCTCGTGGACGATCGGGGAGTTGCTGATGGCGATCGCCGTCAAGTTCCTGCCGGTGGCTGCCGAACTCGAGGCGACGACCAGCGAGGAAAGCGTTTCCGGTCCCCCTCTTGTGCACCAAGCCCCACCGTAAGCGTAGCGCACGGCGGGGGTCAGGCCGCGGGCGCGATCCCCAGGGTGCGCTGCGCTTACCCTGGGGCTTGGTGCACAATGACAAGATCATGCACCGCCTACTCCCCTACCCCCGGTCCCTCTCCCCAAAGAGGAGAGGGGAGCCGGAGCCGAAACGAAAGGATGATGTTCGTGGAAAAGCGCAAGATACTCATCCAGCTCGACAGCGACCCGCAAGCGAGCGTTTTCGACCGCGTGGTGGCGATCGACGCGGGGGCGGATGAATTGTTCAGCTACGCCGGCGTGAAGCCGGAGCAGGTGCAAGGCCTCGTGCATGGCGCGATCTTCACGCGCAAGGCGAGCGATCTCAAAAGTACCGCGATTTTCGTCGGCGGCAGCGACGTTGCCATGGGGGAGAAGCTGCTTGCCGAGTGCGTCAAGCACATGGCGCCGCAGTACGGCCTTCGCGTCTCGGCGATGCTCGATTCCAATGGCGCGAACACGACGGCTGCGGCTGCCGTGCGAGCGGCGGCCCGGCACATGGATTTGAAAGGTGCTGCGGCACTCGTCTTGGGGGGCACTGGGCCGGTCGGCCAACGCGTCGCTCGCCTCTTGGCTCGCGAAGGAGCGGACGTGCGTGTCGCCTCGCGGCAACAGTCGAAAGCCGCCGCGGTTTGCCAAGAGATTGCGGGACGTGTGACTGGCGCGAATCTGCAACCGATCGGCGTCTCGTCGCCGCAAGAGTTGTCGTCCGGCCTCAAAGGGCGAACGCTCGTTATCGCCGCGGGGGCAGCGGGTGTGGTGCTGTTGCCGGAGTCGGCGCGGAGTGCTGCGACGTCGCTGAAGGTCGCGATCGACCTCAACGCGGTGCCGCCGCTCGGCATCGAAGGCATCGACGTGATGGATAAGGCGAAGGATCAGAACGGCGTGATTTGCTACGGCGCCATCGGCGTGGGCGATACGAAGATGAAGGTCCACCGCCTTGCGATTGCGAAGCTCTTCGAGCAAAACGACCACGTGCTGGATGCGGAAGAGATCTATCAGCTCGCGTCGACGCTGTAGGGAACGCCCTCCGTGGCGTTCCGCAGAACCGGACACGTCCGAGGGACAAAACCAGTTGCGAGGATCTGTCTCCCGCTTGCGGCTTAGCGTTTGCTTAGGCGAGCGGAGGAGCTAGCTAGTCTACCTCCCTCTCGCTCCGGGAGAGAGTTGGGGTGAGGGTGCCTTTTCTCGCCCAACGCCGCGTCGCACGCCCTCACCCCCGGCCCCTCTCCCGGAGGGAGAGGGGAGAAATGCAGGCGCCGCTCGCCTTAACTCTCCGGTTCGCTAAGCCGCAAGCGGACGACGGAGTGATGGAATTTGAAACGAATTCCCTCGAACGCGTCCGGTTCGGCGGAACGCCACGGAGGGCGTTCCCTACAGCGCGGACGGCGCCGGATTACCCCACCACCGCGCGGATCGCTTCGCCGTCGCGGACGATGGGCGTCGGTTGGCCGTTCGGCGCGGGATACGTTTTGTGCGGATCGATTCCTAGCAAGCCATAGATCGTGCATGCGAAATCGGCGGGGGTGTGGCTGCGATCGACGACGTAGGCGCCGTTGCGATCGGTAGCTCCATAGACCAATCCGCCAGGAGCGCCGCCCCCCGCGAGAACGATCGACATCGCTTGCGGCCAATGGTCGCGGCCCGCTTGCGCGTTGATCTTGGGCGTTCGGCCGAACTCGCCGAACATCATCACCAGCGTATCGTCGAGCATGCCGCGAAGGTGCAGGTCGTCGATCAACGCGCTGAAGCAGCGATCGACGACGGGCAGGTTTTCGCGCATGCGCGTGAAGTTGCCGGCATGCGTGTCCCAGCCGACCGGTTCGTTGATGGTGACGAATCGCACGCCGCCTTCGATGAGCCGACGGGCAAGCAACAAGCGTTGGCCCAGCTTCGTCCGGCCATAGCGATCACGGACGGAAGCGGGTTCCTGTTCGATTTCGAAGGCCCGTCGCGTGCTTGCGGAAAGCACGATCTGATGGGCATTGCGTTGGAACTCGTCGAGCCCGCGCAAAAGGTCGGGCCGTTCGGTCAGTTCGTCGAAGCTGCGGGCGGTCTCTTCGAGATACCGACGGCGCCGTTCGAAGCGGGCCATGTCGATGTCGCGAGGCAATGCCAGCGAGCGGACGCGGAAGGTTGCGTCATTCGGATCCGCCTGCGTCGCAAACGATTGGCACTCCGCTCCGAGGAAACCCGGCCCCGGACCTTCGCTCGGCTCCGCGGGAATCGCCACCGCGGTGGGCACGCCCGCAGTCGGGGTAGTCTCCTTCTTGACGACCGCGGACCAAGTCGGATGGAAGATCGTCGGGTTCGGCGGATTGCCGCTGCCGAGCATGAACATGCTGCCCGGGTTGTGGTCGGGGATATGGTGATTGACGCCGCGAACGATCGACAGGTGCTTGATCCGCTGCGACGTCATCGGCAAAAGTTCGCAGACGGTATAACCTGGCAGATCCGTGCGGATCGGCGAAAACTCGCCGCGCATGTCGCTTGGAGCATCCGGCTTCATGTCCCAAGTATCTTGATGGGGCGGCCCGCCCTGCTGCCAAATGAAGATGACGTTTTTCGCCTTCGCCCCCCGCCGGCCGACTTCGGATTCCGCACGGAGCAACGCGGGCAGCGTTAGCCCTGCAAGGCCAGCGGATCCCAAGCGAAGCATATCTCGACGTGAAATCGTCACAATGTTTCCCCCTTCGTCGGCATAGGCAGAATCAAGAAAGCACCCAGCGAATCCGCAGCGAACGCAAGTGCTGCTCGAATGCCCTCACGCGTCAATCGCGGATGCGATTCAAGCAACTGCTCTTTGGGTTCGCCTGCCGCGAGAGTTCGCAGAATCATCTCCACTGCGAGCCGTGTGCCCGCAATGCGTGGTTTTCCCAGCATGACTTTCGGATCGGAGGTGATCGCGGGCGTCGTCATGTTCTTCTGTCTTCGGAAAACGTCAGGTCGCTGATTCCTCATTCCCTCGGTTGCCAGATCGAAGGATCGCGGGCAGTATGAAACACAGACACAACAACGATTGTCTTAGGTCGCACACGATAATACACGCAGTATGGAAATCTGGGCACTACCGCACGACGAATGTCTCTCACGGCGACCGCGTGCGCCCGTGGCATCTTCGCAATTTGGTCGAGCACTCTCTGCACTGCATCAGCGAACACCGCACCCAGTCCTTCGCGTTGCTGTGCATACCAATCGCCCGCTGCATCGAACTCCTTTCGGGCCGCACATCTTAGCAGAATCTGCCAAGTCATCGAGACCACCGAGCAAGTGCTTCGGCCTTGACCTGCTCCCACGGCACGACATCGTCCGGATTGGCGTCGTCGTCATCCGCTCTTCTTTCCAATTCCGCACGCTGCGCGTCCGTCAGCGTAATCTGTCCGACTTCATTCGAGATGCTGTCCCACATCTGCATCACCAATGCAATTCGTTCATCCACCGACAATCGATCCAGGCCTAATGATTCGAGCATAGTCATGTCGTCCTCCTGTCTCAGTTCAGCGATTGATCACGAAGTCATTCCGGTTCATCAGGGCCCACAGCAGATCCTGATAACCTTCCAGCCGATTGCCCGCCTCGCGGACGAACTCACGCGCTTTCGATCGTTCTTCATCGGTAGGCGTGCGAGTCAGCGTCCACAGGTGCAGTTCGTCGATCAGGCGGTCGTCGTCGGGCGTCGCATCCACGAGCTTTTTGAGTCGGCCCTTGGCATCGTGGATCTTCGCGATGAGTTTCTCGTCGTTGAGCAGATACATCGTCTGACTCAATCCTACCGCGGCCGAGCGTTCGCAGTCGCAGGCTTGCACGCGGATCGGTCGGCCGAAGATTTGGAGCACATAGCCGTCGTCGCCGCCGACTCGGCTCATCGCAACTTCCGCGGCCTTCTGCCCATCGCGCGGCGAGGCGAATCGCTTCGGCAACTTGATCGGCGTATCCGTGATCTGCGCGATCGCATCCAATGCTTGCTCCGCCGTCACACGCCGCAACAGGTGATGCGAGAAGTTGCGATCGTCCTTCGCGTTGCTGACGTTCGTCCGCCAATCGCGCTGGTAGGCGAATGTATTCAGGATGCGGCGATGCAGCTTCTTGAGGTCGAAATCCTTGGCGAAATCTCGCGATAGCTCAGCCAACACCTCGGGATGCGACGGCGGATTCGCGGCAGCCTGAGCGTCGGCCGGCTCGACGAAGCCCCGGCCCAGGTAATGGCCCCACAGGCGATTCGCCATCGCCGATGCGAAGTACGGGTTCTCCTTCGCGATCAGCCATTTCCACGTTTCGCGCCGCGGATCCACGCCCGCTTTCACTTCGATCGCGGGCCCGCCCAAGATCTTCGCGGGGAGCGGTTCCTGAGTGACCGGATCGGGAAATGTCTCCATCGGCTTCATGGCAACGTGCGTGCCGGCGAGGTTGACCTTCTTCTCCTTCAGCACCGGATCGACGCCGTAATCGACGTGGGCGAAGACGGTGGAGAAGCCGAAGAAATCGGCCTGCGACCAGCGATCGTAAGGATGCTTGTGACACTGCGCACATTCGAGCCGCACGCCGAGGAAGACGTGGGCGGCCCGCAACGCGACCTTCTTCGAATCGATGATCCGGCCTTTCGGCGCCGTCTGCTGATGGATCAGGTTGTTGTAGAAGAGGTCGAGAGTATTCCGTGTCGCGTAGCCCTTTTGCCAAGGCGCAGTCGAATCGGCGGGAGGCGTTTCCTTCTTGGCAGCTGCTTCCTTGGCCTTCTTCTTTTCGTCGGCATCCCGTTTTTGGTCTTCGAGGATCTGCGCCGGTTCGCGGTCGTCCGCGGCGGTGGCGACCAGGACGCCGTAGGCGATGCGGTTCCAGGGCGTGTTCGCTTCCAGCTTGTTGCGGAACCAATCGTGGAAGTTGTAAACGCCGTCGCCGATGAAGCGGTCGTCCGCGCCGACCATGTCGCACATCTTCCCGGCCCACATGGCCGAATGAAGCGGATGGTCGAGCAAGCGGTCGATCAGCTTCGCTCGCTTGGCCGGGTCGGCGTCCGCCTCGAACTTGCGCACGTCCTCCGGTGTCGGCAGTTGGCCGGTGACGTCAAGCGTGACGCGGCGGAGGAAGGTGCGATCGTCGCACAAGCCCGAGGGGACGATGTTGAGCCGTTTCATCCGATCGACGAGCAGGCGATCGACAGCGTCTCCATGCTTCTCGCCGGGATAAACAAGCTTCGTCGGCGGGCCGGGGATGAGGACGGTGGTGAAGCCGACTTCTCCGGCATAATGGCCGAGGACGGCGACGTCGCCGACGCGGCGTGAGGTGATCTTGCCGTCGGCCTCGACCTCGGCGAGTCCAGGGTCGAGCGACTCGAATTTTGCGTACTTCGTCACGTCTTCTTCGACATGGTTCGACAGCTTCGCGATCACTTTCGCTGACTGCGGCGAGGCGCCCGCCGGCAGCACGATGGACGTGGGTTCCACGCGAACGGACAAAACCTTCGGCGCGTCGGCCGAGTCGAGCGGAGCGCCGTTTTCGATCCAGCGTTTGAGTGTCGCGTACTGCCAGGAATCCGCCTTCAGCCGCACGCCGCCTTCATGGGGCAGAGCGCCGGTGGGCTTCTGCAGGAGCAGGCTGCGTTCAGGATGAAGCGGATCGATGCGTCGGCCGAAGGCGCGAAGCTGGAAGTGGTCGGCGTCCGGATTTCCCGCGAAGAGCGAAAGCTGCATGCCGCCTTTGCCGTTGAACGAACCATGGCATCCGCCGGCGCTGCAACCGAGTTGATAAAGGATCGGCGCGACATGCCGGCGAAACGAAGGTTCCTCGGCGGCGAGCGGGGCGGCGCAAAGCGCGGCGAAAAGAAGAGCGACCTTCCGGAGCATGGTGGGATCCGCAAGGAAGGAGGGCGGGGCGGGAGCGCTCGGGGGGTAAAGAGTAGGCTATCATCCTCGTCCGCCTTACGGAAGCGCAATCCCTTGTTCTGAATGGGCAAATGGGCACGTACCTGTTCGCGCGTCCGACACGCCCCGATTCCCGCTTGCGGCTTCGCGATCCGGATTGTCGACGCGAACGCTAAGGCGACCGGCAGGAGCTAGTCTACCTCCCTCTCCCTCCGGGGGAGGGTTGGGGTGAGGGTGCCTTTTCTCGCGTATAACGCCAGGTCGCACGCCCTCACCCCCGGCCCCTCTCCCGGAGGGAGAGGGGAGAAATGCTGGGGCCGCTCGCCTAAGCCGCAAGCGGTGGTCGCGGATTGTTGGACATGTGGGATGTACGTGTCCGTTCCCGCGGAACGCCGCGGAGGGCGTTCCCTACAGCGCGATACGTCAACCGGTGCGCAGGGAGCGGCGAAGGCTGAGCCAGGCGAGGACGAGGAAGCCGAAGCCGAACGCGAGCAAGACCCCGCACGCCTCGGCGACGCGATGGACGGCGGGGACGGGCGTAGTGAGCAATTGCCGGTACGCATCGAGCGCCCAGGCGTGGGGCGTCGCCAGGCTGACCGTTTGCATCTGCTCCGGCAACTGAGAGCGATCGCCCATCAGGGCCCCGCTAAGACCGGCAAGCACCAAGACCAGCAGGGTGCCGTAGATCGCGACCTGCGTTTCGGTTTTCGCGATCGCGGCCGTCAGCACGGCCAAGCCCATCGCGGCCATCGACGTGGAAGCGACGACGGCCAAGATCCATCTCGGATGCGGCCCCCAACTCATGCCGAAAAGCACGCGCCCCGCGGCCAGCACCAGCACGCCTTGCATCAGCGAAAGGGCGAGGCAGGGGAGCAGCTTGCCGACGAGAATGTCGAACGACGACAGCGGCGCCAGGCGTAAGCGACGCATGGTGCCTTGCCTTCGCTCGGCGACGAACATCCAGCCGACCGTGAGCACCATGAAGAACGCGAACATCACGAGGTAGGAGGGAACGAGCAACTGGTAACGCATCGCTCCGCGTCGAAGGAAGCCGGCGCCGTCCTCGCGAAATCCGATGGCTTCGGGGCCGCGTCCTTCGAGTTCCGCTTCCTTCGTGAGCGAAGCCCATGTCTTCGCGGTGAGGTTGTATTTGGGGAAAAGGTTCTGCAAGGCGTTCTTGAGGCCCAGGCCCAACTGGCGTTTCTGCGAATCGGTCGCGAGCGGGCTATCCAAGAAAGCACGTACCATGCCTGGGATCTGCTTTTCGTTCCCGAGCAGCGTGAGGAACTTCGGGTCCGCGACTTTCTCGAATGCCCGGCCGATCATCCACGGCATGACGATCCGGAGCAGGCTACCCTGGGCCACCTGGTCGATGATGGCGGACGCGGTCTGCTGCGTGGGATCGCGAAGCACTTCGACGTCGAGCACATCCAGCTTCACGCCATCGCGGAAGAACGGGTTGAGCCCGTCGCCCAGATACATGGGAAATGCCGTTTGGCTCTCGTCATACGCGGCCCGCAACATCATCTGAATTGGATCGGGGCCCATCGGCAGCGCCGTAGTATCGCGAAAGAATTCGCGCCATCCATGCGAGAGGAAGGAACACCGCGATACACGCTTGCTGAAATGCCGGCCCACGACGAGCACGGCGGCACGCCGTCCGCTGCGGACCAAATCCTCCGCCTCGGCCCGCGTGCGGATGAGTTCCACGCGGATGCTTGCCGTGTCGCCCAGGTCTTTGAGCAAACGGTCGGCCCACGGTTCATGCGGAAACCAGGCGTCGTGCAGTTGGCGCGTGCTCGCCATCGTGCCGAGGCTCGATAGGGAATCGAGCGAACCCATCGCCGACAGGGCCATGCCTTCGCGCAGAATCATCGGGCGATCGAAGTAGCGCGGCGGGCCTTCGTCGAGCACGAGCACGGAAACCTTGAGCCGATCGTCCGGCTTTTGGCCGAACCCTTCGCCAAGCGAGACGCCGAGGACCAGGATGAAGATGAGCGGCATCGCGAACAGAATGGTGACCGCCCGCGGATCGCGGAGCAGAATCCGCATGTCCTTCTTCGCGAGCGTCCAGATGCCCATGGGAGTGTTCTCGATTCAAGGATCAAGTCCAAGCCCAGGGGCGAGCGCAGCGAGCTCCTGGGTTCCAGACCGAAATCATGTTGCTCTTCCGACACTCCGATCCCAGGGGCTCGCTACGCTCGCCCCTGGGCTTGTTGGTTCACTCCCGCACGTAGCGCACCGCGCCTGCAAGGATCACCGCATGGGCCCGGCCGGAAACGCGGCGGCCGTCGAAGGGGGAATTGCGGCTCTTGGAGCGGAAGGCGCTCACGTCGATGTTCCAACCAATGTTGGGGTTGATGACGACGATGTCCGCGTCGGCGCCGGGATGCAGCGTGCCGCGTTCGATTCCCAGAATCTGCCCGGGGCGGGTCGTCAGCTTTTCGATCAATTGCGGCCAAGTCAGATGGCCCGGCTCCACCAGGGCGGAAATGCAAAGGGGGAGCAGCGTTTCCAGACCGACGATGCCGTTCGGCGCCTGGTCCAGCTCGCGCATCTTCTTCTCGAAAGCGAGCGGCGCATGGCCGCTGGTCAGCACGTCGATCGTGCCGTCCTTCAGGCCTTCGATGATCGCGGCCACGTCCTCATTCGTGCGAAGCGGTGGGTTCACCTTGTAATTGCTGTCGTATTTCGCCATGTCCTGCTCGGTCAGCAACAAATACTGCGGCGAAACCTCGGCAGTCACCTGAATGCGGCGATTCTTGGCGCGACGCACGAGCGTGACGCTGCCTGCCGTCGAAACGTGCTGGATGTGCAGCCTGCCGCCAGTGAGGCGAGCCAGTTCGATGTCGCGGTGAACGACCACTTCTTCCGCAGCCGCGGGCATGCCCCGCAGGCCGAGCCTCATGCTTTCGAAGCCTTCGTGCATCACGCCGCCGCGCGTCAGCTCCGGATCTTCGCAATGGGCGAGCAACGGCTTGTCGAACATTCGGCAATATTCGAGCGCCCGCCGCATGATCTCGGCGCTGGTGATGGGGTGATCGGAATCGGAAAAGGCGACGGCTCCCCCTTCGACAAGCCCGCCGATTTCCGCAAGCTCGCTCCCCTTGCGTTCCTTGGTGACCGCTCCCACAGGGAAGATGTTGGCGTGCCCCGCTCGCTCGGCTTGCAGATAGATGAACTCCGCTCCGGCCTGGCTGTCGGTCGCCGGGTCCGCGGTAGGCATGCAGGCGACGGAGGTGATGCCGCCTTCAAGTGCGGCCGCCGCGCCGGTTGCGATCGTCTCGTCTTCTTCCTGCCCTGGCTCACGAAGATGCACGTGCATGTCGATCAGGCCGGGACACACGATCATGCCCGCGGCATCGATCGTCCGCTCCGCCCGCGCTTCCGGGATCGGCCCAATGCCGAGAATACGGCTGCCGCGAACCCACACATCGCAAACGCGATCAAGGTTTTGCGAAGGATCGATCACTCGGCCATTAACGATGCGCAGCAGATTCATGGCGGCGAAGAGTTCCAGCAACGGGTTCAGCGGGCGCTTCGCATCATCCTAGCCATTCGCCCCCAGATCGACCGCTTTTCGGCCCAATCGTGCCGACCTCCACGAAGAACAGACTTCGAATCCATCGCCTCTGCTAAGGCGAGCGGCAGGAGCTAAATCAGCGTGCGCAAATCGGCGGAGCGTTAGCGGCCTTTCGAATAAGAGCGGGCGTCGCGCATCCGATCAAAACATGCCAGTCGCCCGCACTAGTCCGAAGCGTCAGTCAGCGAGGGACGACGTGAATCTCTCGCTAACTAACGCTTCGGGTTCGTGCGAAAGGTGCTGCGGCGAAATCGCGCACGCTGATTTAGTCCCCCTCCCTCTCTCTCCCTCCGGGAGAGGGTTGGGGTGAGGGCGCCTTTTCTCGCGTAACGCCACGTCGCGCGCCCTCATCCCTGGCCCCTCTCCCGGAGGGAGAGAGGAGAAATGCAGGCGCCGCTCGCCTAACGATTGACGCTGCGGAGTTCCCGGGAGATGATGCCCTCTTCCGTTCTCCCGGAGGTTGGGCATGTCGATGCGTCGCGCGTGGTTGGTTCTTGTCGCCCTGATGTTCGCGGGTCCGCTCGCAATGGCGGACGAAAAGAAATCCGCGAAGCCGAACATCGTGTTCATCGTCGCCGACGATTTGGGGTGGTTCGATCTGGGGTGCTATGGCCGCAAGGAGCATCGCACGCCCAACCTCGACAAGCTGGCGTCGCAAGGGATGCGGTTCACGCGAGCGTATGCGTCGCAATCGGTGTGTTCCCCGACACGTGCCGCGCTGATGACCGGCAAGCACCCGGCTCGCTTGCACCTGACGACGTTTCTGCCGGGCCGGCCCGACACGCCGGCTCAGCTTCTCAAGCATCCGGAAATCCAGCAGCAACTGCCGCTCGATGAGAAAACGATCGCGGAATGCCTCAAGAGCCTCGGCTACGCCACGGGGCTCGTCGGCAAATGGCACCTGGGCAACAAGGGATTTCTGCCGACGGATCAGGGCTTCGACTTCTATCATCCCGGCAAAGCGTTGACCGAGCCCTCGGCTACCGAAGGGGGCAAGGGGGAGTACGATCTGACGAACAAGGCGATCGAGTTCGTCGAGAAGAACAAGGATCGCCCCTTCTACCTGTTCGTGGGGCACAACAATCCGCACATCGCCCTTTCCGCGAAGAAGGACCTCATCGCCAAGAACAAGGACGCCTTCAACCCCGCTTACGCCGCCATGATCGAAACGCTCGACGATGCCGTGGGCAAGCTGATCGCGAAGATCGACGAACTGGGCCTCGGCGAAAACACCATCATCGTGTTCACTTCGGACAACGGCGGCCTGCACATCCTCGAATCGCCCGGCACGCCTGCAACGCATGGCGGGCCGTTTCGCGGCGGCAAAGGTTTTCTTTACGAAGGCGGATTGCGCATTCCGCAGATCGTTCGATGGACGGGCAAGATTCGGCCCGACCAAACCACGGACATTCCGATGGCCAGTGCCGACTGGTTCACGACGTTGCTCGCCGCCGTCGGCTCCAAATCGGAAACGAAGGTGGACGGCATCGATTGCCTTCCACTGTTGCTGGAAGGCAAGTCGCCCGGTGCACGGGCGCTCTACTGGCATCAGCCGCACTACATGAACCAGGGGAGCCGGCCCGCAGGCGCCATCGCCGAGGGGAAGTGGAAGCTCATCGAGCATTACGAAAGCGGGGCGTGCGAGTTGTTCGACCTCGACAAAGACATCGGCGAAACGACGGACCTTGGGGCCAAGGAACCCGCGAAGGTGGCCGAGTTGCGCGGCAAACTCGAAGCATGGCGGCGCGAGGCGAAGGTGCAGGAAAACGTCGGCAATCCGCAGTTCAATGGCAAGCTGCGACAAGCGCTCTATGGCGATGTTGATGTCTCGCAGCTGAAGCCGAAAGCGACGGCTGCGGAGACGGCGAAGCCGATCGAGTCGTGGCGAACGCTCATGAACCAGGTGCTGCCCAAGGGCAAAGCATTCGAGCCGGGGCTGGGCGCGGTGCTGCTGCATGCCCGCGATGCGAAAGTCCACGGCTCAAAGCTTCGATACGAGCCGCCGCCGCAGAAAGACACGCTTGGCTTCTGGGTCGATGCGAAAGATTGGGCGGAGTGGCAGTTCGAGGTTTCCAAGGCCGGGGTCTACGAGATCGAAGTGTTGCAAGCGTGCGGCAAAGGAAGCGGCGGTGCGGAGATCGAAATTGCGATCAGCGATCAGAAAACGAAGCTGAAGATCGAGGAGACAGGGCACTTCCAGCGGTTCGTCCCACGCTCGGCGGGTTTGCTGAAACTGGAAGCGGGCGCTGCGACGTTGACCGTGCGGGCGTTGTCCAAGCCCGGCGTCGCGGTGATGGATTTACGGCGGATCACGATCAAGTCAGCGCCGTAAATCATAGTGAACGAAAAAAAGGCTTAGCCGACCCATCAGCCACCTCTCCCATGACCGAAAGAGCCGGCCAGCCCTTGGAAGCTTGGTTAAGCAACTCTCAGACCAAAAGTGCCCAGGCTGGGTTGCATGTGTCGTAAGCTGAAACGAACTAGAGGCTTAAAGATTGCGAAGAAATATCGTCCGCTTTACGGAAAGGAAGCGCTGCCAAGCAGCTAGGCATCCTCCGCTTGGACCGCAGGCAAAGGTCGCCAGAAGGATCGATCGATGATTCGGTTGATGAAGATTAGTTGATGGCGCGAGTCAGAACCGTGTAAACGTCCTGCGGCAACGCCGCAGCGGCAGCGTTCAGTTTCTCGGGTTCGTCGATAGCGAAGACGGTTGGTCCCCATGATGTTTGGCCTACCGCCCGGATACCCTGCGAACGTAGTCCCTCAATGATGGCAGCAGTCCGGCCGTGCGAGTAGACGCCCCCTTGCACTGCCCGAAACATCTCCCCCGCCCGCCGGTTGTAGTCGTAAAGCGCTTCGCCGAACGTCGGCAGATCGCGCTCGGCGAGTGCGGGCAATATGCCGAGCAGCAGCAGACGCGCCATCGCTTCGGTTTGCCGCATAAGAGCATCGGCCTCGGTCAGCTTGGCGAACGCCTCGAGTTCCGCGGCGCCATGTTCCCCCTGCAAGCCTTCCGGGATCGCGAGCAAGACCCCCCACTCGGCGGGAAACGGGATGCGGGCGATACATGGCGCGATCGAGGTCGCGTTCCCTTTCCCGCCATCGACGATGAAACCGCCCTCGCGGTAGCCATGCACTCCGATCGCCGAACGTGCCCCACGGCCCACGCGGCGACCTAGTTCCGCTGCGGAGAGATGAAGCCCGCAGCATTGCGCGATCCCGTCCGCCACTGTCATCGCCAGTTGCGTCCCGACGCCGAGCCCAACATGCTCGGGCGCCAATTGGCGAACGACGATGCGGAAGCATCGATCCGGATCGATCTCGGGAGAATGCAAGAGAAACGTCGCCGCGAACGCGGCCGCCCGAGATGCGAGCGGCCCTTCGCACGACCACTGATCCGCCGAGTCCATGGATAGACGCAGCCCGGGTTCGCGGATCATCAACCCCGCTCCGCCGAAGCGGCGCGAAGCCAATGTCGGCTGACCCTGGAGATCAGGCCAAGCGGCATCGGTGGACAGAGAGAGGAGGCCGAAGTGCAGCCGACTCGGGGCGGAAAGTTCGATCATGATCCGTGGTTTGCGTCCCAGCCAAGCGGAAAAGCAGAATCATAGAGGAGCAGAATAATAAAGGCAGGAAAACGTCGAGAGAGAAAAAAGCAGGACGGAATCATTCGGCACAGAATCATCAGAGCGAAAGCACGTCGAGCGTCCGCTATTTCAAGTTCTGTGCCGTGATTCCGTTATCTGCGAGGGCTGGTTACTTCTGAGGCGAGCGTCGCCTGCATTTCTCCCCTCTCCCTCCGGGAGAGTCCGGGAGAGGGGCGAGGGCGTGCGACGTGGCGTTGGGCGAGAAAAGGCGCCCTCACCCCAACCCTCTCCCGGAGGAGAGGGAGGTAGGCTATCTCCTGCCGCTCGCCTTATCGCTCTTGCTGAGGTCGGTGAAGCGGATGTCCTTGAAGGTCACTTCCATCGGCCCGCCCGCGTGGAGTTGGAAGGCGATGATGCCCATGTCCGGGGCCTTGGCGAACTCGTCGTCCACCGTGGTTTCGCCGTTGAGCTTGATGGTGATCTTCTTGCCGACGGCGAGGATGTAGTAGTCGTTGAATTCCTTTTCCTTAAGGACCTTGCCGACGAGCTTCGCGTCGGCCAGTTTCATCATGCCGCCGAAGTTTTCGCCGTAGAGGCTGCCCCAATAAGGGCCGCCCATATCGCACTGCGGGCCAGTGACGGCGAACTTTTTGGGGTCGTGGATTTTGCTGCGGATCTGGATGCCGCTGTTGCCGCCGATCATCTTCACCTTGAACTGCAGCTCGAAATCGCCGTACTGCTTCTTGCTGCAGAGGAACGTGTTGAACTTGAGACCATTCGTCTTTCCGACGATGGCGCCGTCCTTCACGGACCAGTATTCATCGAGGAGCCCTTCGAAGCCTTCGAAGTTCTTGCCGTTGAAGAAGTTGGCGGTATCGTCGCCGGTCTTCTGATCGGAAGCCTGGATCGCATTCAGCCCCATCGCTGCCGCCGCGGCCAATACCGCGGCCAAAATCATCCGTCGCATTCGGTTTCTCCCGCTATTCAGGTGCGTTCGTCAACGGAACCCAGTGTAGATGGATCACGCGGCGATGTCAAAACAAACGATGCGATCCAAAGCCCAGGGGCGAGCGCAGCGAACTCCTGGGATCGGAGTGTCGGAAGCGAGATATGTTTTCGGTCTGGATCCCAGGATCTCACTACGTTCGCCCGTGGGCGGGTACATCTGAAAAGCTGGGGCGTCAGCCGTTGGCTTCATTTCCCTGGGATCGGCTTGTTCGATCCGGCGCGAACGGCGCGGCAACGGAGACGATCTGAGCCGGACTGCGGGCGTGTTCGCGATGACATGAGTTTAGCGATCCATAGAGGGTGTACTTATCTGCCTCTATGCAGATCCGCAGGTGTACAAATCTGCAAAAATGGGTACACCTGAACGGAACTCGTCTTGACGTGTGCAACACATTGAGGGTACGGAGTATAAGTTCGGATTGGCCGCGCCAGGATGGCGCATGGTTTCGCGGGACAGGGAGAGCGTCCCATGCACGGACATCCGTTTCCTTCGGATGCGATGGCTTCGAAAGAAGGCTTGCGCTGGGAGGATTCGACCTCTTGGCGAAGAGGCCCGCACCTTCCCCATGCATTTGCCGAAAGCCTGTATGCCTGGGAGGCGATGCAGCCTGTGCTTCCCGATGCTCCTGCCGATCCCTATTCGCTCCAGTGGTTTCTCGACATCGAGAAGAGCCGGCACTCTCGCCATGCTCGCTGGATCCCGAAGCTGCTCGAATTTTCAAGGCATGCCGGCGAAAAGCTGCTGGGACTAGGCCACGGTCTCGGCACGGATTGGGTGCAGTATGCCGCCCATGGCGCCTCGGTCGTCGTTTGCAGTCCTTCCGAAGCGCAACTTGGCCTCGTGCGGCGCAATTTCGAAGTCCGCGGATTGCCGGGCTCCTTCGTCTTCGCCGATCCGCATCAGCTTCCCTTCGATTCGTCCAGCATCGACGTCGTCTGCATCAGCAGCCTGCTCCATGGCATCGAGATGCCTCAGGAAGTGGTCGCGGAAGTCTTTCGCGTGCTCAAACCGGGGGGCAAAGTCCTCGCCGTGACGCCGGCTTATTACGACGTCGATTACTTCATCGATACGCTGCTTTTCTGGCGACGCTGGCTTTTCGGCACCCAACGGAAGCCGCCCGCGCCGGAGATTCGATTCAGCGCTCGGCAGTTGCGGCTGCTGTTCGATTCGTTCGGAGAGCATCGCGTGCACAAGAGACAACTTCGCCGCAGCGAGTTGCCCTGGATGTGGAAATGGATTCCGCCCGGACTCATGGCCCGCCTCATGGGCCGACTGCTGATTCTTAAGGCGTTCAAGCCGCTCGCTGCCTTGACGCAACGATAACTTTTCAACGGCATTTCTCCCCTCCCTCCGGGAGAGGGGCCGGGAGTGAGGGCAAGCGACGTAGCGTTTCGCGAGAAAAGGCACCCTCATCTCAACTCTCTCCAAAGGGAGAGGGAGTAAAGAGGTCTCGCGCTGGTCGCCTTGGAGCAGTTTTCGAATCGATGTAGCGGCGAACATGGCGTTCTGTAGGGAACGCGCTCCGTGGCGTTCGGCCGGTCTGGACGATGTCGGCCCAAGACATCCACCTGCAATCGCCCCTCTGCCGCTTGCGGCTCATCGACCCGATGCCGGCAAGTCGTTCCTCGTTCGTTCCGCGTTCGGAAACATCTCGGACTGGCGAATCCAGCGACCGACTTCGTCCCGTTCGGCGGAACGCCAAGGAGGGCGTTCCCTACCGAAGGCAACGTCGCCGCGAGCTTGTTTCATATATGCTGCAATGAACTGCAACCCGCTCTATCGTTTCGCAACATCATCGACGTCGCAGTAGGCATGTATCGTCCGCCCCGTGGCGACGAGCAGCCAGTGCGTCGATAGCTGCACGTCGATCGGCCCGCCGCGATACGAAATTGCCAGTCGTCGCAACGCCTGACCATCTTTCGCGTCGAACAAGAAAATCGGCGCTTCGGAAGGCGCATCCTTCATGCGCGGTTCCGGATTGGGCGGGCCGCACAGCTCGGGTTTCGGCGGCTTCGCGATCGGATACGCGAGCACCCCGTGCTTCACGACCACCGGCCGCCATCCCGCAAATTCCGCGGGCAATGCGCAACGCCACAGCTTCTGCCCCGTGCGAAGCGAACGTGCTTCCAACGCATCCTGAGTGCAGATGAACCACGCGGCGTCATCGAACGCCATCCCATCGAGCCGAAGCGTTTCGCGAAACGTGCCCGGGTCCAGCTTCCAGATAACCGTTCCTAATTCCGGATCGAGCCGCAACCATTCGTCCCCCAAGTTGCGCGGCGTCAACGCGAGCACCCTGTCCCCAATCGAAAACACGCGGGCCGGCTCGCCCGTGAGGGAATGCGAATCCTCCGGACGAAAGGTCCAACGGACGGTCCCGTCCGACCTGCGACATTCGACTTCCCCACGCGGCAGGCCGACCGCAACGCCCTGGTTGTCTCCTGAAACCTCCGCAACGCGATGCAGTTGCAGGCCGGCGGCATCGCCGAGCACCAGACAACTCGCGGGGCGAACTTTCGGCGAGTCGCAAGCGAGATAGCCCCATCCCCCAAGCGGCCTCAGCTGGCTGCCCGGAGCCGCGGCGAGGCTTGCGATCGTGCCGTCGTGAGAGTGAAGTTGAACGAACGCGCGAGAGCCGACCTGAAACGACACTTTGTCGGTATGGAGCCGAAAACCATGCAGCGGCTCCAAAGCCTGCGGCGGAAGCGGACGATCGTTGCGGAGCGACCAGGGCGCGAGCAACGGGTTGGCGAAGGCCCACACAAGGGAGCCGTCACGGATATCGCGGGCTTCGAATCCCTCGGCCCCCGCGAAGAAGGCCAACCGTGCATCTTTGGCGGCCCATGTCGCGGAGAATCGCGACTCCGCGGACCATGCGTCGGTTCCATCGATTCCGTAGGCATGGATCGCCTTGCCTTGCCGCATGAAAAAGTGCGAGGCATCGGCGGGATCGGTCGGCAGCAGCGTCCCGTCGATCCGGCCGCTCCAGATCTTCTCGAGCGGGCCGCCCGCCAGCTTCGGCGAAACCGGGCGATCCTTGGGAAGTTGCCAGGCGCCGGCGTTTCTCAGCACCGCGGTCGGCGCGGGAACCTCAAACGCCAGCTTTCGCCATGCGTCGCGTTCGGCACTCGGAACGATGGTCATCAGCGTTGCATGAAATGCATTCGCCTCCGCGTTGCGGCCCTCCTCGCGGGATGCCGATGCCAATCGGTAAAGCGTGGCCGGGCGGTCGTCGCGTGCCTCGGGCAGCAGCTTGGGAACAAGCCGGCGATTTGGCACATAGACGACCAACTCGTCCGCGGTCGCAACCGCCATGCAACCCTGGCCGAACGCCGTCTCGCCGGCCGGGACGCGGAAAAGCGTCATCGGATCGAAGTAGTTCGGCTCTCGGGGCGGGCCGTCGGAGAGCGGCTTTTGAGGAAGTCCCTCCGCTTGCGTCAATGTCCTCCACGCAAGCCGCGGATCCTGCGTGGGCCAAAAGATCCAGCCGCCAGCCAATAATCCGCGTCCAAGAGTCGGCAGTCGTCCCTCTCCGGGTTGTCGCCAGCGTCGCCGGCTTTCGCCGCTGCGAAGGTCGATCGCCTCCATCCCCAATTTGGCGACCACGAACGCTCGGCCATTCGATGCACCCAGAAGATCCACGGCTTCCAACGGCAGCGACCAAAGCGTGCGGCCATCAATCGCATCAACCGCAACGACGCGCGGCTGATCGGCGGGGGCGAACACGACCACGCCATCCGACGCGAACGCGGCGCCTTCGTGCACCGGCTTCCCTTCGCGTATCTTCGCGGTATCGGAATAACGCATGGTCCACAGCTTTTCGCCGGTGCGCGGATGCAATGCCGCCGCCCAACCCGCGTTCGAGACATGCACAATGCGATCGCCAGCCCAAACCAGCGGCGGCCGGCCGGGATCATGCTCCGGCTCCGTGATCTCCGCAAGCTCCTCGGTCCAGCGAACGCGTCCTTCCATGTCGAGGCAAACAACCCAAGTTTTGGTCCGCGCCGCCTGCGTTCGCCGCATCACGGCATAAAGGCGGCTGCCCACGAGCAATGGCCGACTGTCGAAAACCGCTGCCTGCCCTTCCGGCGTCTTCGCCTCCCGCTTCCAGAGAAGTTTGCCGACGTCGTTTCCATCCGCCTGCAACGCGACAAGCGTGTTGACGTAGGCCGACTCCCCTTTCGACTTGCGGGTTTCGGGCCGCATGACCGCGAAGACGCGATGCTCCCCGACCGTCGGCGCGGGACGCGACCATCCCCCCTGCGGCCCGTCCTCCTCGACGAACGCTGGTCCAGGCGGGTAGCGAAACGATTCCTTCCCGGTGAGCAGGTGGTAGGCCATGACATGATGGCCCTCGCTGACGAACACCTGGTCATACGCGATGCAAGGATGCAGCGGCGGTTTGCGCGGCGTGCCGACCGCGAGCATTTCTTTCGAGGGTTGAATCTTGACGCGCCAGGCGGGACCGTCTCGCCATAACGTCGAAGGGGGCGGCGTCGCCAGCACGCGGTTTCGCGACGCATTGCCCGCGAACGTTCCCCACGGCAGATCCAGGTCGCTTGCGAGGTGTTTCTCACGCACGCCAAGCTGCTTCGCCAGTATCTCGTGCAGCAATCCCTTCTCCGCAGCCAGGGTCGCTTGAGCGTCGCCGTGCGCCTTGCGGAACAGCGTCAACTGGCGCTCGGCGCCTTCCAGTTTTCCCTCGAAGATCGTCGCCAGAATCTGCTTCGCACGGACCAGTGCAGCGTCGAAGCGCGAATCGGGAAAGGCATACGGCGTCGCCGGTTCGTCGATCGGCGCCGTTAGCCGACGCCACCACGCGCGGGCTTCATCGAAACGGCCCGCCTGAAACGCCATCCCTCCCAGGCGGTCGATGGCGAGGTCGCCGTAGCGGCTTGCCAAAAACTCCTCCGCGATCCGCAATAACGGCTCCGCCTGATGGTCCGCATCGCCCACGTCCCACAGGGCCTTGGCGTCCGCCTCGACCTCATCACGATAGCGCCGGAGAATCCGAGGCGGCATACGACTGATGCGTGCATGGAACACCTGGCGAAACGCCACGCTCGCATTCTGATCGCTCGCCCGAAGCGGATGCGGAGCCACCAGCGCCTCCGGCGTATTGCGAAGAATTCGGCGATACTCCTCGTACGCCTGCTCGTAGTTGTCCGCTTTGACCAGCGCGAGCGAAGCGGCCGGCGTCAGCGGATGGCCATGCAGTCCGCCAAGAAGGAGGGCGAGGTCTTGATAGTCGGCAATCGGCTCAAGCAACGCGTCCACCGCGCGCAGGCGTTGCTGCACCGGAAAGCTGCGCCCCGGCGGCGGCTCACGGCGCTCTTGCGCTCCGAGATCGGCAGCCAGCACCGGGAGCAACAAAACGCAAATGCGGGACACGAATCGCATCCGTTGAGATTAGCGGAGCATGGCGAGCGGAGGAAGGGTTCAGGTTTTGCCGCTGAATTGCTGAATCGACCAGCCGATGACGAACGCAAGGCAACCAATCGCGGAAAGGCTCAGCGATTCCTTGAGGTCAAGCTTCTGCGCCACTTCGCCCGCAATCGCGATCGGCACAATCACAAGCCCCGCGAACTGCAGCAGGCGACCAATCGAGTAAAGCATCCGGGCCTCAATATGCGTGCGGTCGGCGGGCGACGTCGAAGTGGAGATTTCTTATGACGACGGCGTGCGAAGTTCAGGGTATCAGCAGCTCTTGAGTAGAGTCGAGGAGTGGCGCGGCGGCTGGGCGGGTGCTCGGCTCCGTTTCCACTTCCCGCTCGTCGAACCGGACGTGAGGTTCTCCCGCAACCGGCTCACCGATTCGATTCAGCGGGCCTTCGCCCACAGAGACTTTGCGGCGGTATGCGGGCGAGATCGACTCTGTTTGAGCAAGCCACGTGCCTAGCGAGTGCATCCTTCTGTCCGGCGAGTGGAATCGAAGAAACTTTACGAATGTCCGAAATCGCTGAGTTTGGCGTTTGCGTTCGGCCGAACCAAGGTTTACAAAGCAGCAATCACATCTTCGCGGTTGGGGTTCGGTTTCCATGTCGAGGTCGCGACGGAGCGCGTATACGCTCATCGAATTGCTTGTCGTCATCGCCATCATCGCCATCCTTCTGTCGATTTTGGCTCCCGCCGTGCAAAAAGTGCGCGAAGCGGCCGCACGGCTGCAATGTGCAAATCACCTCAAGCAGATCGGCCTCGCGTTTCACAGCCATCACGATGCGCGTCGCATTCTTCCCGACGGCGGCGAAAACTGGAATTCGACCCGCACCATGATCGGCGGAGCCCCCGCCGCCTCGCCCAATCAAGGTTGGGGATGGGCCTTCCAGATTCTGCCTTATCTTGAGCAGGAAGCGGCCTGGAGATCTCCCAGCGACGCCGAATGCCGCGGTACGCTCATCCCGGTCTATTTCTGCCCCTCCCGCCGGGCGCCGATGCGGGTCTTCGACAGTCGCTACGGCGAGAACGCCATGACCGACTACGCCGCCAACGCCGCCAACGATGCGACCGGCCGCTACGGCGGATCGATGGGGAACGGCAACAACGCTCCTGTCTGCCGTCGATTCAACGGCGCCAGCCTACGAAGCGGCCCGATCAGCTTTCACGCGATCACCGACGGCCTGTCGAACACATTGCTCGTCGGCGAGAAGAGTGTGGACGTCAGCAACCTGGGGACCAACCAAACCGACGAGGACCAAGGCTTCGTTTCCGGCTGGGATTGGGACACGGTTCGCTGGGCGCTGAACCCTCCCCGCCAGGACAAACGCGGCGTCGCCACTCCCGAACGCTTCGGCTCCGCACATTCCAACGGCATGAACGCCGTCTTCTGCGACGGCTCCGTGCGGAGCATCGTCTACACGATCGACTCGAGCAACGATCCCGCCCGCCTCGGCGTCTGGCAACGCGTCTGCATCCGCAACGACGGCGGAACCGTCGAACTGCCGTAAATTTTCGGTGGGCGGCGGACGTAGGACTTCACCATAATTCTTGTTGACAGCAACTTCCTCGCGCGCGAAACTTCAATCCATCTCCTCGGCGTGGCCCGGTCGCCTCATTTCTCGCACCTAGCCTTTTCCGAGGTTCCTTTCCCATTCGACAATCCCGTCGTCTTTCGACGCGGGCGCCCTTTCTCGGAGGCTTACGCCATGACTCTCTCGCATGTGTTCGGTCGTATCTCCCGCAAATCCCCCCCCCTTTTTCTAAAAGCCCGCTTGCGGCTTGAACTTTTGGAGGATCGCACCGTGCCCGCACAACTCGTTTGGACCAACGGAACTTCGGACGGCCTCTGGAACACCGCCGCCAACTGGACCGACCCACTGGGCGGTCCCTCGGTCGTCCCCGGGCCAGGCGACTACGTCCTTTTCGGCAATCTGGGATCGAACACGCCTTGCCTGATGAACGCATCTTCCGCGACTGTTGATCGCATCATTATGGACGGCAACTACACCTCCACCTTCACCCTCGGCGCCGGCAACTCGCTGACGACCAGCAACAGCTTCACGCAGTACGGCAACCTGGTGATGAACGGCTCATCGAACATCACCACCGGAGTAGCCTTCTATATCTTCGGCAACGTTTCCAACAATCCGGGCTTTATCGCCACTCCGACGATCACCACGGGTTCGAATCTCGAGATCGCCAGCGGCGCCTCGCTGACCGCGATTGTGGGGTTCAGCGGCGGATTCGACATCGATAGCGGCGGAGGGGTGGTGCAGGACGGCACCATCAACGTCGGGAATACCGCTGGCGTGATCGGGACATTGACCATTACGACGCCATTCTTCGACCAGAATGCAGGCGGCGTCACGCACGTTCGCGCGGCGAGCACGCTCAGCGTCCTCGCGGCTTCTGGTTCGAGTTCGCCGCCCGTAATCGAAGGCGACATCTTCCTCGGCGATTCTCCCTACATCCAGGGCGGAGCCACGTTGGTCACCGACATGAAATGGCTGATTTCTTCGGGAAGGATCGAAGCGATCGGTTCGACCCCCAACAACATTTTCGGCGATGTCCGGATTTTCAATTCCGGCGTGATCGAAGTCGGGTCGACCTCTGCCGCATCCGCACTGGATTTCGAGGACGGATCGCTGACGATCGGCACGGCGGACCCGGCTTCGACGGTGTACACCTTTGGTTACATGTACGTGTACGCCGGTTCGACTGCAGCGTTTCCGGCCGCGGCATCGGCGACGACGTTCGACGTCGTCGCGAGCGGAACGGTTGAGGTGTCGGCAGGGGGAACCATCGCCATGAATACCATGCGCGTGGCAGCGATGGAGTTGCACGCGGCAAACGGCGTGTACGGCGCCGGAATTTTGCGCACGCTGGGCGCGGCCACGATCGGGGGTAATTTGACGAACGCGGGCCTAGTAGATTTTGGGGGCGTGTCGCTCCACACCGTCGGCGTGACCGGCAACTACAGGCAGGATTCGAGCGGCACCCTTGCGATGCGGCTGGATAACGGTGCGGCAAGCGATGCTCTGAATGTGGGTGGAACGGCTGATCTTGACGGCACATTAGATCTGGCGGGCCTTGCGAGCCTGACGACCGGTCAGAACTGGAATCTGATTTTCGCTGCCAACATCCCCTTTGATTTCGCGTCAATTCTTTACCCAGACAGCGCACTAACTTGGGCGCGAGGTCTTGGCCCGCCGTTCAGTGTCAGCAAGTAAGTTCACCACTTTTTCAAACTCGATCCGTTGAACCCTCCGTGTAATGACATGGACATGACCTAACTGGTCATCTCCATGTCCGTCGTTTCACGTTTATTACGCAACTGATGAATGAAGTGATCTATGAGTTCTCTCGTCCGTTGCCTGACCACGTCGTTGTTGTTCATTCTGCTAACTGTTTGTTCTTTCTCAAATGCCGCCGCTCAAGAGATCGATTTGCGGCGACTCACGCAAGCGGGTCGGCCAGTAAATCCGCTTTCTGCGGCAGAAGAGGGCCGCATCAAAATCGCGACAGATTTGGGCGTTGCATTTTTGAAGTCGGCTCAGCTCCCTTCGGGAACGTGGGCAGAAGGTCCAATTGTCGTCAATTCAAATGCAGGGTATGGCCCTAAGTTCAGCAATTGGCCGATCGCCTACGCGGCGCTCCCTGCACTTGCCCTGCTTGAATCCGGAGTAGACCGCAACGACCCTTCCGTGTCTGCAGCGATGAAGTTTGTTCGCGCGCATGTCGGTGCCGCGACCAAGACATATGAAATCGGTCTAGTTATTCTGCTGCTGGACCGTGTAGGGGCCGCAGAAGACGTCAAGTCGATTGAGTCGCTCGCCCTAAGGATCGCTGCAGGCCAATCTCCGCTTGGCGGTTGGGCTTACAATTGCCCTATGCTGGATGCGAAAGCCGAAAAGGATCTTCGACAAACGCTAAATGCAGCTAGCAAAGCGATTGCTCAACAAGAGAATCGGCCGAAAGCGACCCCCCTTGACCGAGTGATACTACCAAAAGAGCCTCGTGCAGATCACTCGAACACCCAGTTCGCGCTGCTGGGATTGCTAGTCGCTCGCAAACACAAAGTCCCGGTCGATCCCTGTTTGCTATTAAGTGAGAACAGGTTTCGGTCTTCACTCCTTCCGAATGGGTGGGGATACGGCCTCAGCATGTCTGGCACCGGAGCGATGACGTGTTCAGGATTGCTGGCAGTTGCCGGCGGCTACTTGCCTGGAACGAACGACAAAGACGCAAAAATCGAAGTTGTCGAGGATCGGCTGTTACAAAGAGCACTCTGGATCTTGGCGACCCACATGAGTCATCCCACGGATATAGCTTGGCCGGACTCGTCGCCGTACGGAAAAAAGGGAACTATCAATCCCTATTTCCTTTGGTCCGTTCAACGTGTGGGAGTTTTCACACGATTGCAGACGATTGGCGGCATCGATTGGTATCGCTGGGGCATGTCGGCCTTGCTTCCGACCCAGAATCGAAACGGTAGTTGGCAAGGGCGAGGTACGGGATCACCGGTTGCGGATACGTCGTTCGCCCTCCTCTTCCTTCGCAAGTCCGACCTGCTTCCCGATCTTCGCAAGGAGTTGGCCAAGCGGGTGAAGATCGTGGATCCGGGGCCGCCGGAGTTGAAGGCGGGGATCGCGAAGGAGGGGAAGGTCGATCCCAAGAAGGCGATTCCCAAGCCGAAGGATGCGAAGACGCCAAGCTCGGCTGAGGAAGGCCCGCCCTCGGCGTCGCTGGGCAAAGTCCAGCTTGGCCAATCGACCGAGTTGCCGTTGAAAGTGCGTGGGCCGGAGGCGTTTCGCATTTTGAAGGTCGAGGGAACCGATGGCCAGGTCAAGGTCGATTTCGACAAGAAAAGCCGCGAGGTGCATGAACTTGCGGTGACGGTGAAGGCGAACGAGCCGGGCGAGCTTCGCCGGACGCTGACGCTAGTCACCGACCTGCCGGACCTGCGTGAGGTGGAAATTCGGGTCATTGTGCAAGTGAATGCGGGGAAATCGCCCTGACCGCGCATGTCCTCCGCTTGCAGCTTGGCCCATCGCGGCGTCCAGACGCTAAGCCGCAGTGGAAGAACTTCATTTGCGCCAAGTGGCGGCGAGCTTGCGGACCTTTGACAACGACAGCCGCATATGCGAAGAAAGAGGCCTTACCGCTTCGTTTCCCACCCCAAGGAGTTTCGCATGCAACGTTTCGCCGTTCTCGCCGCCGCATGGCTCGTCGTCACGACAGCCGCATTCGCCCAGGACAATCCCGCCGCCACGTCCAGCCCGCGTAAGGGGAAGGATGGCCAACCCGAGGCGGGTTGGATGAAGCGACATGAGGGCTTCGTCGCCATCGCCAAGAAGGGGGACGTCGATCTGCTCTTCGTCGGCGATTCGATCACCGACGGCTGGCGAAATCAGAAGGCATGGAAGCACTTCGAGTCGTTCAAGCCCGCCAACTTCGGCATCGGCGGCGACCGGACGGAGCATGTCCTTTGGCGGCTGCAGAACGGCGAACTCGACAACATCAAGCCCAAGGCGATGGTGCTCATGATCGGCACCAACAATGTCGGCGCGAACAAGGCCGAGCAGATTTCCGAAGGCATCGAAGCGATCGTCAAGCATGTTCGGAAGACGTCGCCCGATACGAAAATCCTCTTGCTCGCCGTCTTCCCGCGCGGCGAAAAGGCGGAGAAGAATGCGGCTCGCGAAAAGATCAACACCATCAATAAGACAATCGCGAAGCTGGATGACGGCAAGAACGTGAAGTACCTGGACATCGGCGACCGCTTCCTCAAGGATAACGGGGCGCTCACCAAGGATATCATGCCCGACTTCCTGCACCTGTCCGGCGCCGGCTACGAAATCTGGGCCCAGGCGATTCTGCCGGCAGTCACGGAAACGGTCGGCAAGAAGTAAACGACGCGTCCTCATCCAAGCCCCGGGGCGAGCGTAGCCAAGCTCCGGGGATGGACGGACCCAGCTTCAGGAGCATCATGGCCCCGACCTCCGCCCCGACCTCCGCCCCGACCTCCGCCCCGACCTCCGCCCCGGTCGTTTCCGCGCCTTCGCAAAGCCTCGCCAAAACGCCGGACTGGGCGCCGCATATCTGGGAGGGATGCAACCTCTACGCCTGGTTCCGCCTGCTCTTCCGCAATCGCTTCGCCGTCCATTGGACCTGCTGGCACATCGCCGTTCTCGCCACGATCTTCGCATGCATGCACAGCCTGCTCCGCTTCGTCCAATGGGCGATTTACGGCCGAGCGATCGCACGCACGCAGATCAAGGAACCGCCCATCTTTCTGCTGGGCCATTGGCGCTCGGGGACGACGCTGCTGCATGAGTTGTTCGTGCAAGATCCACGCATGGGATTTCCGACGACCTACGAATGCATGGATCCCAACCACTTCCTGCTGACGGAAGGATTCTTTTCCAAATACTTAAAGTTCCTGGCCCCCTCCACTCGGCCTATGGACAACATGAAGGTCGGATTCGATCGTCCGCAGGAAGACGAGTTCGCCTTGTGCATGCTGGGCCAGCCGTCGCCGTATTTCACGATCGCGTTCCCCAATTTTCCGCCGCAGGACCAGGAATATCTGGACCTGGAAGGCATCCCGGAAAGCCGGCTCTCAAGTTGGAAGCGGACGCTGCTTTGGTTCCTCCAGTGCATCACGTACAAGACGGGCAAGCGCCTGGTGCTTAAATCGCCGACGCACACGGCTCGGGTGAAGGTGCTGAAGGCGATGTTTCCGGACGCGCTGTTCGTCAACATCGTGCGCGATCCGTTCGTCATCTATTCGTCCACGATGAATCTTTGGAAGACGCTTTACTTCACGCAAGGCCTCGCCAAGCCGCGGTTGGAGCACCTTGAGGAACACGTCTTCGAAACTTACGTCCGCATGCATCGCCGGCTTGAAGAAGGGAAGGCGCTGCTTGATCCCAAGCAGTATTTCGAGATGCGTTACGAGGATCTGGTCGCGGACATGGAAGGGATGATGCGCCGCATCTACGACCACTTCGGCCTTGCGGGCTTCGACGAGCACATGCTTCCCAACCTCCGCAAATATCTGGAAGCAGAGAAGGACTACAAGACGAACAGATACCAACTCCCGCCGGAGAAGAAGGCAGAGATTGAACGCCGCTGGGGCGAGACCCTTCGGCAATACGGCTACGGCACGCCCGCTTGAAGACCCATTAAGCCTTGGCTCAGGGGCGCAAGCATGGATATTCGCTACTACATGGATTCCGACAGTGGCTTTCCTCACATTTATAGACATGGAATCACGGAAGCCGAAGTAGAATGGATCCTGAGTCATGCTGCGGAAGATGAATCGGGGGCGCGCGGGTCGCGACACTCGCTTGGTCAAACTCAGGCCGGGCGATTTTTGAGGGTCATCTATGTGCCCGACGAAGACGGAAGCGGCATTTTCGTCGTGACAGCGTATTCACTTTTCGGCAAACCACTCCAAGCGTTCCGAAAACGCCAAAGGAGACGGGGAAAATGAAAGACCAGAAATTTCCGAAGGGCTGGGACGAGCAAAAAGTTCGCGAGTTGATTGAGGAACTGGACGCTCGCACCGAAGAAGAATGGGTGGCGGCAGACGAAGCTGCCATTCAGGATGCGGAAGGTCAGTCGGTGATCGCCGTGCCGTCCGCGCTGCTGCCTGAGATTCGCCGCCTCATCGCCGCTCATCGACCGGACTGATCCCCAGTGCCCGTGCAGCGGAGATGCTGTCGCTCGCCTAAGCACCGCGTCGCATGGGATGTTGGCGGAAGAAGTCCCAGATCACGTCGTTCGCGTTGAGATTGCCGCTCGATTTTCCAAGTTTTTCCGGCAAAGGCGGTCGGCCGGGCCAGGTGTGCCCGCCGCCTTCCACGACATGGAGCACGACCTCCGCGTCGCCTTGCCCGGGGGCGTAGCGTTCGATGCGCACCGTCGTGCCGTCGCCGGCGCGGTCGGGAATCATCTCGATGCGCGGGGTCGGCGTGCAGCGGTTGTGCTCCACCCAGTAGCGGACGGTATTGGGGACCGAAGGCATCGGAACCTTGTAGAGGCTCTGCGGCCCGACGCCGCCAAGGAAGGGGGCGAACTCGTCGTCGGTCCCGTGGATGTGAAGCACCGGCATCGGTCGGCCTTCGCTGGGGCCTTTCGGAATCATCGGCCCCGCCACGCCGGCGATCGAGGCGAAGACGTCGCTCATCTCAACGCCAAGGCGATACGTCATGATGGCGCCGTTCGACATGCCGCAGACATGGATGCGGTTCGGATCGATGGCGGCGAAGGAGCGGAGGTCGTCGACCACCATGCGGAGGAAGCCGACGTCATCCACGTTGTTCTTGGCCGCGTAGCCCCAACTTCCGCCGCCGTTCCAGAACAAAACGGCGCCGACCGCTCCCGTGCCGGCGGGATAGGCGACCACGAAACCTTCGAGGTCCGCTTTGGAGTGCAGCCCGCAGAACTTGGCCATCAGCTGGGGATTGCTGGTCGCTCCATGCAGAGCCAATACCAAGGGGGCAGGAACGACTGGATCGTGGGTCGCCGGGAGGTAGACGTGGCAGAAACGATCCCGCCCCTCGTGCTGGTAGAAACGCTCGTGTCGGCCAGGCGTCGGCGCACTCATGATTTTCGGCCCGCTTCCTCGATGCGCAGCAATACGGAGTCCGCCCACGACGGCCCGTGCTCGATCGGTTCCAGATGCACGGATACCTCTACCCCCGGCAATGCCTTGGCGATTGCCTCTTCCACCTGGTCTAGGAAATCGTGGGCCTGCTGCACGCTCCACGCTCCGGGCACCAGCAAGTGAAACTCGACGAAGCGCGTCCGGCCTCCCAATCGGGTGCGCAGGGCATGGTAGTGGATGTCCTCGCGCAGAAAAGGCGCCACGGCCGCCCGCACCGCATTTTGCTCGGCAAGAGGCAGCGCATGATCCATCAGCCCGTCGAACGAACGGCGAATGAGCCCCGCCCCGGTCCACGCGATGTTCGCAGCCATCGCCAGTGCGACGATCGGGTCGACTGCCGTCCACCCGGTAAGGGAAACGAGAAACACGCCGACAACGACGCCGACGCTGGTGTAGACGTCGGTCATCAGGTGCTGCCCATTCGCTTCGAGCAAAATCGATCCCGCCGCCCTGCCGCGCCGAAGGAGCAGCCAGCCGACGCCCAAGTTGACGAGGGAAGCGAGCAGGGCGAGCATGACGCCCAGGCCAAGCGATTCGACTGGTTCGAGAACCAGCAAGCGCTTGACGGCATACCAGGCGATGCTGCCGGCTGCGACCATGATCAGCATCCCTTCGAGCCCGCTCGAGAAAAACTCGATCTTTTCATGCCCGTAGGTGTGCTCGGCATCGACAGGGAGGGACGAATACCAGAGACAGAACAGGGCGGTGGCCGCGGCGACGAGATTCACGACCGATTCGAGCGCATCGGAAAGCAGGCCGACGGAACCCGTGAGCCATGCGGCCACGCTCTTCAGTCCGAGCGTGAAGAGAGCGGCGCCGATCGACAGCGCAAGCGGAAACCAGAGTGAGGTGCGAGACGTCATGTCCAAGCATTTTACGGATGCGTTGACGTGCAACGGAGGGCATTAAGAGTGCGACTCGGGGATGTCGAGCCGAGAGGCGGCAATCAAACTGCCGGCGCCGCTCCATTTGCGGGGCCGATCTGATAGAATCGGCGCCATCCAGTGCGATACGTCGAGGCTGCCAACCATGTCGATCCAGATCGTCTGCCCCCATTGCGGCGCGAAGGGGAACGCCCCGGATTCGATTGCCGGGCAGCAGGTGCGCTGCTCGAAATGCAAAAACGCATTCACGGCCCAGACGCCGACGCCCACCTCGTTTCAGGCGCCGGCCCCCGCCGCGGGAGGTTTCGCGTTCGACGAAGGCTCCGCTCCGCTGGCGGTGGAAGACGACGGCCCGGGACCGATCGCTCGTAGTCCGCTGCGCTCCTCCGGCAGCTTCGGCAGCTTCTTGATGTTCCGCTCCTTCGCGGGCCGATTCCTGGTCATCGTTTTCTTTTGGCTGGGCATCTCCGGCATCCTCTTGCAAGCGGGCGGCGCGTTCCTCGGCGCCATCAACGCATTTCATTTCAGCGCTCCCGCCGGTTTGCTCCTCATCTTGGTCGGACTGATGACGCTCATCCTCGGGCCAATGATGCTCCGGCTCTTTTGCGAGGTGATGGCGGTCATGTTTCAGATAAACGAACGCCTGGGCGAGATCGCGGAACTTCTGCGGCGCGAACGGCGATGATGGCGACTTTATCGCCGCCGCTGGCGTGCGCGTGACCGCTTGGCGCGCAAACGCAGCCGGGCCGACTGCACAAAAAGCTTGAAGTTTGACCGAACACGCGATGGCGCCCGCTTTGCTCGATACGCTCCGCCCGTTCCTGTTTCGGAGATTTCGCCATGTTTGCTCGCTTCCTTGCTCCTCTCGTCGCAATCCTTGGTCTGCCGCTCGTCGCGTTCGCTCAAGGTGCGGATGCCAAGACTTATGATGCGATCGTCGCCAGGTCGGCCAAGTTCTTGGCGTCGAGCCAGGAGGAGAACGGCGGCTGGAGTACGTCGAAGTCGCCGGGCGTTACCGGCATCGTGCTGACGGGCCTGCTTCGTTCCGGAGCCGCCACGCCGGCCGATCCAAGCGCCGCGAAAGCCCTCAAGTACATCGAAGGGCTGGTCAACGCCGACAAGAAGCACATTGCGGGACAAGATCCGAAAGTGCAACTTCTCAATTACGTGACCAGCGTCAACGTGATGGCTCTCGTGAGCGCGAACCAGGAGAAACGCTATCAGGCCGTCATCGGCAACGCAGTGGAGTTTCTCAAGAAGCTGCAGTGGGACGAAGGCGAAAACAAAACCGAAAAGGACGACTTCTTCGGCGGAGCCGGCTACGACAGCAAGTCGCGTCCCGATCTTTCCAACACGCAGTTCTTCCTCGACGCCTTGATCGCCGCCGGCGTGCCGAAGGACGATCCGGCCCTCAAAAAAGCGCTCGTCTTCGTGAGCCGCAGCCAAAATCTCAAGAGCGAAGCGAACGATCAGCCGTGGGCGGGCAAGATCAACGACGGCAGTTTCATCTACACGCCGTCCACGGGTGGAGTCACCAAGGTCATCGATAAGGCGAACGAAGACGGCAGCCTGCCGGGCTACGGCAGCATGACCTACGCGGGCATCAAGAGCATGATCTACTGCGGCGTGGGGAAGGACGATCCGCGCGTCAAGAAAGCCTACGAATGGATCCAGAACAACTATTCGGTGGAAGGCAATCCCGGCATGCCGGAGGTGCGTTCCCAGTGGGGGCTGTATTATTACTATCACACGATGGCCAAGACGCTCGATGTCCTGGACGTCGACTACGTAGTCGACGGCAAGGGCGTCAAGCACGACTGGCGCAAGGACATCGTCGAAGCCCTCGCGAAACGGCAACAAGCCGACGGCAGCTTCCAGAACTCCGCCCAAAACTGGATGGAAGCCGACCCCAACCTCGTGAGCGGCTACGCCCTCATGGCCCTCAGCTACTGCAAGCCCAAACGATGATGCAAATCCCCTTCCGCTGGCCCTCCCAACCCTCTCCCCTTGGGGGAGAGGGTGGCCGAAGGCCGGGTGAGGGGTCGGCCCCATGCGGGGATTGGTTGGTTCGGCTGCGTCAAAGACAGAAGACAATGAGGAACGGCGAACCGAGATCGGAGAATGACGAATGCAATCCGCCCATTCTCAGTTCTCCGATCTCCGATCTCGGTTCATCATTGTCTTCTGGCTTTAATCACGGAGACAGACGACACCCCGCTACGGGCCGCCCCCTCACCCCCAGCCCCTCTCCCCCAAGGGGAGAGGGGACAAAACGCTTGCGGCTCCTTTTGATCGCGCTTGCGTTGATCCTTTTCCCATCCATCGCCTTCGCCCACCCCGTCCCCAAAAGCAACCACGACCGCACCATCCAGGTCCGCCTCCGCAAGACGGAAAAGCCGAATCGCTTGCAAATTCGGGTCGATTATCGCCTCGAAGTCGATGAAGCGACTGTGCTGCTCGAAGACATGCAGCCCTTCCGCGACGACGTGGATCCCGCGAAATACGTCGGCAAGCCGCTTGAGTTTTACGGCGAGTTCGCCCGAATCTACGGCCCGCTGCTTGCCAACAACCTGATCGCATCGACCAACACGGCCAAGACCATCGAGTTCGAATGCATCGGCCGCACGCCGACGCTTCACGATGAAAAAGGAGAAAAGCTCGGCCACCTTCGCTGCGACTTCGTCTTCGTGTCCGAAATCGCCGTTTCGGACGATCGCCCTACGACCCTGAAGTTTCGCGACAACACCTACCTCATGCAGGATGGCGAGGTGCGGCTTTCGTTCGTCGACGAAGCCGGATTGCGTCTTTCTAAAGTAGTCGCGCCCGACGAGGAACTGATCAAACGGCCGTTGAGCCAGCAACAAGTCGGGGACGAGGACCGCCTACGCGAGTTGGAAATCGTCTTCCGCACCTCGGCCCCGATTGCTCCGCCGACGCCTCTGGTCGAACCGAAGACGACGATCCCGGAACCGATCAAAGAATCCGTCGCGATCGACCCGCATGAAGACGACGCGTTGCGGCAACTCGTCTTCAGCGGCCGCTCGTTTTGGCTGATCATGCTGCTCGCGTTTTTCTTCGGCGCCGCACATGCCCTGACGCCAGGCCATGGCAAAACGTTGGTCGCCGCGTATTTGGTCGGCGAACGGGGCACGACGGCGCATGCTTTGGTGCTTGGCCTCTCGACGACGCTGACGCATACCGGAGCCGTGCTGATTCTCGCCGGCGTCGCGTGGTTTTTGCCCAGCATGCGACAAGCGATTCAAGCAGGCCTCGGCATCACCATGGGCATCATCATCGTGCTGATGGGGTCGTACCTGTTAGTCCAGCGCCTTGCGGGTCGGCCGGACCATGTGCATTTCGGCGGCGATCATGGACACGGGCATGGCGACGGCTTCCATTCGCACAGCCATGGGGGCGGCAGCCACAGTCAAGGCGGCGTTTCGTGGACGCAACTGATTTTGCTCGGCATGTCGGGGGGAATCATTCCCTGTTGGGATGCCGTACTGCTGCTGTTGTGGAGCATCGGTTCGGACAAGCAGCAAATCGCCCTGCCCGCGCTGCTCGCGTTCAGCCTGGGCCTCGCCGCCGTGCTGGTGGCCGTCGGCGTCATGGTGGTGAAGGTGCGTGCATTCGCCGACTCGAAGTTCGGCGAAGGGAAGTGGACCCGCAAGCTGTCGATCGCCAGCGCCGTCGCGATCATTCTGCTGGGCTTCTACCTCTGCAGGCAAAGCATCCGCTAGAGCGGCTTGAAGATTGATGCAGCGACCGACGTGGCGTTCTGTAGGGAACGCCCTCCGTGGCGTTCCGCCTGACTGGACGGGTCCGAATGACTTCACCCAACCTGCGATCATCGGATTTCCGCTTGCGGCTTAGCGTTCGCGCACACACCTCGGCTCGCTAAGCCGCAAGCGGAATACAGACGCCCGAACGTGGGACGACTTCCCTCGGACGCGTCCAGTTCGGCGGAACGCCACGGAGGGCGTTCCCTACAGAACGCCACGTCGGTCGCTGCATTCATCTTCCTTTCGAAGGTTGGCGCCATGAAAAAAGCCGCGGGCACGTTGCTGTATCGCGATGGCCGCAGCGGGCTTGAGGTGCTGCTCATCCACCCCAGCGGCTGGTACAACCGCGGCAAACCCTGGGGCATTCCCAAGGGCGAGCCCGATCCCGGCGAAGATTTGGAAACCACCGCACGCCGCGAAACTCGTGAGGAAGCAGGCGTCGAGGCGGGCGAACTGGTTCCGCTCGGAAGCATCACGTATCAGAAATCGCGCAAAGAGATCCACGCCTTCGCGGGCCCAGCTCCGGCCGATGCGGCTCCACGATGTGCGTCGTGGGAGGTCGATTGCGCCGAGTTCGTTCCGATGGACGAAGCTCGCAAGCGGATTCATCCGGATCAGGCCGCGTTTCTCGATCGGTTGATCGCCCATCTCGAAAAGCATGCGCCATAAGATGGAGGTGGACGCGCCGCCAGGGAGCCACAGCCGATGGGTCAACGTCGCACGATTGCCGGTTCGCGGATGTTGATCACCGGCGCCTCGCAGGGGATCGGCCGAGCGTTGGCGCTCGCCGCGGTCCATCAGGGCGCCAAGGTGTTGGCTGCGGCACGCAAAGAAGATTTGCTGCAACAACTCAAGGCGGAAGCAAAGGGCCCTGGCGCTCTCGAATACGTTGTTGCCGACGTGTGTTCTCCGGGCGATCGGCAAAAGATGGTGGAGGCCGCCCAGTCGAAGTTCGGCGGGCTCGACATCCTCGTCAACAACGCAGGCATCGGCGCCACCGGGCACTTCGCGGATATCGATTTCCAGCATTTGCGATCGATCTTCGAGGTCAATTTTTTCGGCCTCACGGAAACGACGCGCGTCTTCCTGCCGATGCTGAAGCAAGGGCATAAGCCCGCCATCGTCAACATTTCGTCAATCGCCGGCAAACGCGGCATCCCAGCGCGAAGCCATTACTCGACGAGCAAGTTCGCGGTGCAGGGCTTCAGCGAATCCATTCGTGCCGAACTGGCGAAAGACGGCGTCGATGTGCTCATCGTCAATCCGGGCCTGACGCAGACGAACTTCTCTCAGAACATGCTGGAGCAGAAGGCGAAAATTCAAATGGACCACATGCGCGGCATGACGGCCGAGCAGGTGGCGTTCGAGACGCTCAAAGCGATCGCGCGCGGCCGAAACGAAACGACGCTGACGCTCAACGGCAAACTGCTCTGTCTGGTCGCCCGCTTTATGCCCTGGATCGCGGACATGGTATCGCGCAAGAAAGTGCGTGAACTGTTTAAGGACGAGATGGCGGAGCGAGCGAACGCACAAGCGTCGCAAACGGCGACTTGATCCGCAATCCCGCGGCGCGGCACGTCCTCTGCGAGCGGTTAAGTTTTCGGAGGGTTTGGAAATGCCTCACGTCGTGCTTCTAGGCGATTCCATATTCGATAACGCGAGCTACGTCTCGCCGGGGCGGAGCGTTCTTGATCAACTGCACAAGCAACTTTCAGGGGATTGGAAAGCCACGCTGGGGGCGGTCGATGGAGCGACGATCCCGAGCGTGTCTCGTCAGATAGCGATGCTGCCTGCGGACGCCACGCATCTCATGCTGAGCATCGGCGGCAACGACGCCATCGGCCAGAGCGGCCAACTCCTTTCGGATGATTCAACGACGTTTGCCGAATCGCTGCATGTCTTGGCGGGCGTGCTCGAAGAGTTTCGCATCGCCTACCGCGAGTTGCTGCACCAACTTCTTTCTCTATCGAAGCCTCTTGCGGTCTGCACGATTTACGACGCGATCCCCATACTTGGTCCCGCTCATCGCGCGGGCCTGGCGGGCTTCAACGAAGCAATCCTGCGCGAAGCGTTTCGCGCAGGATTGCCGGTGATCGATCTCCGCATCATCTGCGACCAACGCGCCGATTTTTCGACGACCTCGCCCATCGAACCGTCCGAATCCGGCGGCGGCAAGATCGCGCGCGCCATCCGACTTGCCCTCGACCGCATGGCGGAGGACGGCATGGGCAGCTGGGTGATGGCCCACGCCTGATTTATTGATCGTCAGACAGCGAAAGCGCGAGTGCTGGATTTGCTCCCCTCTCCCTCCGGAAGAGTCGGGGAGAGGGGTTTGGGGAGAGGGGTTTGGGGAGAGGGGTTTGGGGAGAGGGGTTTGGGGAGAGGGGTTTGGGGAGAGGGGTTTGGGAAGAGGGGTTTGGGAAGAGGGGTTTGGGGAGAGGGCGCCTTTTCTCGCCCAACGCCGCGTCCCACGCCCTCACCCCCAACCCCTCTCCCGGACTCTCCCGGAGGGAGAGGGGAGCAAGACTAGCCTCTGCGCTTTCCCTGCTTGACGATCCATAGCAACGCTTACTTGCGCGAGTGCTGCTTGAAGAAATCCCAGATGACGTCGTTCGCGGCAATGTTGTAAGTCGTCGGGCCCAGAAACAGGCCAGGAATGGGTCGGCCAGGCCAAATGTGTCCGCCTCCTTCCACGACATAGAGGATCACTTCCGCCCCCGCTGGCCCCGCAGGATATTCCTTGCGCGTCACCTTGAGCTTGTCTTTCGGCGTCGGCAGCTCGCTCACCTTTGGCGTTTCGTCGGAACCGTTCGCCTTCACGCAAATCCGAATCGTGTCTTCAATGGACCGAAAGGTGACGAAGTCGGGCGAAAACTTCGGGCTCCCCTTGTAGGGAACGAGATTGTCCTCGGTGCCGTGAAAATGCAGCACCGGCATCGGATGCTTCGGCTCCCACTTCGCCAACGCCAAGGTGCCCGCCACCGGAGCGATCGCGGCCACGCGGTGCGAAAGCTCGGCCCCGACGCGATACGACATCATTCCGCCGTTCGACATGCCCGTCACGTAGATGCGCTTCGTGTCGACATTGGCGATCGATTCGACGTCGTCGAGCAGCTTGTCGAGAAACCCAATATCGTCGCTGCGATTGAATCGGCCAGGAAACGCACCGGCGTTCCATGTCTGAAAAGTTCCGGTTCCGTTCGGATAGACGACGATGAAGCCCGCTTCATCCGCTTTCGGCGTCAGGCCTGAAAACCACTCCATGACGCGGGCGGTCATCCCCGCGCCATGCAGGGCGACGACCAGCGGAAACGCCTTCTTCGGCGTGTAGCCCGTGGGCAGATGGAAGTGGTAGCTGCGCTTTTGCCCGCCCACCTCGATCGTGCGAGTGACGTCCCACGGACTCGCTTTCTCGGTGATCGCTTTGGCTGGCGGTTCTTTCCGCAGGGGCGGCTCGTCGGTCGTTTGGCCGAGAACCAAACTCAGGATGACTAGAGCGGATTGCATGACGTCGATTCCGCGGCAATGGATGCGACGGCGAGCGCGGACAAACGCTTCGCCGAACCGCACCACTGTAACCATTGCGGCGGGTGCGAGCTATGCCAGTCCGAACGCCCTAGATCGCCTTGCACAATTTGCAGCATCCTGCGGGCGTGTTCTGAATCAAAGGACGCTAACCACAGAGCCGCAGAGGACACAGAGAGTCTGCGGAGGCGATGACACGCTCAGCAGGCACTCAGAAAAGTATGAACAAAAATCCTGACGCTCCATGCTCGAACATATTTGCCAGGATTTGCGCATATAGCAATGTTCGCTTCCGAACCTCTCTGTGTCCTCTGTGCCTCTGTGGTGTGCGCCGTGCAAAGGCGCTGGTTTTCAGTGGGTGCGAATCCCACCCGGC
>JAIEPT010000257.1 GCA_019748295.1 Gemmataceae bacterium
CGGGAGCGTTGCGCCTCCGCTGTGCACAACTGTTGAAGGGGACTTGCGTGGGACGTTCATCGGCTTCCCAGCCCCGTTCACGGGGCTTTCGCGAAGCGTCTAGGCCCGCCGTTGACGGCGGGTAACGAGCGGCAAGAAGAAGCATTCCGCCAGGCCCGTTCACGGGCCTCGTTACGCGACGTTTCCGCCAAGAAACCCGCCGTCAACGGCGGGCCTAGACGCTTCGCGAAAGCCCCGTGAAGAGACAGTACGGCTTCTAAGCGTTAGCGGCCTTTCGAATAAGTGCGGGCGTCGCGCATCCGATCAAAACATGCCATTCGCCCGCACTAGCCCGAAGCGTCAGCGAGGGACGACGCGAATCCCTCGCGAACGCTTCGGGTTCGTGCGAAAGGTGCTGCGGCGAAATCGCGCACGCTGATTTAGACGCTGCGCGAAAGCCCCGTGAACGGGGCTCGGTCTGGGCATGGCGTTTTTGCGAGAGTTCGTGGGTTCGGACGGCGGAACGATAACGTCTCAGCAGACTTCATCCCCAGCCGGAGCCCCGTTCAGCACCTCGATGAGTGCATGGGATTGGCGAACTTGGTCCGAAGCGTGCGCTGCGTTCCTCTGTGGGCGATCCCATGACTCTGGTCGGAGAACCGGATGCGGGAGATCCCCCCGTCCGGTTCGATGAGCGGGCGGTGAAAACGGAACGCCGGTGTGTCCACCGGCAAACCGCGTCACCGCTCGACTCTACCCTTGAGTTTCGCATGCTGTGTCGGTGGAATGGGAAGCTTCGAAGAGCCCGGCAAGGCACCCGACAAAGCATGGCACACGACGGCGACATGCTTGCTTCAAACTCATTTCTCGAAATCGCGGTCGGCGAGGCCGGTATTGAACCGCAGTCCGATGTAGCTGAACGATTCCATCAACTCCCCTTCCGCCGGCCCGCCCTGACGTGGAAAGAAGTAGTTTTCGTTGCGGATCGGCAGCTTCGATTCCTTGTCCAGATAGACAACGGTGCGATATGCGTAGAACTCCGGACGCTGCTCGGTGCGGATCAATTCCATCCGCCAGCAACGCCGGCTGTCGAACGTGTATTCGGCAATGCGGACCTGCGTCTTGCCCGTCTGGCGTTCGCGGTCCCACTGGCGCAGCGATTCGTCGATGGTATTGCCCAGGCCCGCTTCCGTGATCGTATGCCGGCTATGCTCCGTCGCCCGCGGATCGCGCGGGTCGATCGACACCCATCCCGCCACCTTGAGCAAGCCGCGGGAGTGGACCTTCATCTTGTTGTTGTTCTGCCCTTGGATCCACACGACTTCTTGGCCGGCCGATTTCGCGGGGGCGAGCCAGCGCATGGCGACGCTGTTGGGCTGCACGCGGAACTTGGCCTGGATGATGTTCTCATCCTGCAGTTTGCCCGCGACGTTTTCGCGCGAGACGAGGGTGCAGGAGTAATCTTTGACGACGGAGAAATTGCGCCGCGCTTCCTGCATGAACGCGATCGCCTGTTCGAGCGTCTGCTCCGGCGCGGCTGCAGGCGGTTGAGCAATCGCTCCGCTGGCGAGGCGGACGGAAACGAGGCAAGCGAGCAAAATGGGGCGGAAGGTCATCGTGAGGATTCCTCCATGAATCCAGGCCGGGGCAGTGGGAGAAGCAGACAAGCCCGTGTCGTTCGCCCCCGAATGTACCCCACGCGGACGATGCGGGTCCATGCCACTTCAGCCGATGGGGGTGCAATGCAAACGTGTCCATGGTCGGCGGTTAGCCGCGACGCGCAGCGGAGCGCGGACATTGCGCCACGCCGCAGCTTAGCACGCAGTCCGCGCTCCGCTGCGCGTCGCGGCTAACCCTGCGAACGCGGTGCTGGCCAACCCCATTACCCAACCACCAGGTTGACCATCTTCCCCGGCACCACGATCACCTTCTTGATGCTCTTCCCCGCGAGCTGAGCCTGCACCTTCTCATCCGCGAGGGCGGCCTTCTCCATCGCGGCGCTGTCAAGGCCCGCGGGGACGACGATCTTCGCGCGCACTTTGCCGTTGATCTGCACCGGCACTTCCACGCTGTCGGCCTGCAACAGGCTTTCGTCGAAGGCGGGCCAGGGTTCGTACGCCAGCGTCGTCGCGCCGCCGAGCGTTTGCCACATCTCCTCGGCCAAGTGCGGGGCGAAAGGGCTGAGCAGGAGAACAAAAGTGCGTAGCGACGATTTGGGCCGAACCGCGAGCGGCGTCATGTGATTGACGAACTCCATCATCGCGGAGATCGCGGTGTTGAACGACAAGCCGTCGAGGTCGTTGGTGACGCGCTTGATCGTCTGATGCAGCTTGCGTTCGGTCTCCTTGTCGGCCGCGACGTCTTGCACCGCATCGCTGAGGCGAACCTCGTCCGCGCGTTCATCGACGATGAGCCGCCACGCACGGTTGAGGAAGCGGTAGACCCCCTCGACGCCGCGCATGCTCCAGGGCTTGGTCGCCTCCAAGGGGCCCATGAACATCTCGTAAAGACGCAGGCTGTCGGCCCCGTATTCCTCGACGACGTCATCGGGACTAATCACGTTGCCGCGACTCTTGGACATCTTGTCTGTACGTGCGCTTAACTCAATGGTCGGATCCTTGGTCCAAAAGAACTTCTTCCCTCGCACTTCAACTTCGTCTTCAGGTACTTTTTTCTGTTCCGAGACGAGCCCTTTCCCCTCGACTTCCCCAGCCGAAACAGTTTCTCCGTCGATCACATCGCGGTAGTACTCGATCTGGCCCAAAATGAGGCCTTGATTCACAAGACGTTTGAACGGTTCCGGACAATTCACATACCCGCGGTCGAAGAGCACCTTGTGCCAGAAACGCGAGTACAAGAGGTGCAGCACCGCGTGCTCGGCTCCGCCGACGTAAAGATCGACGGGCAGGTAATGGTTGAGCAACTTCGGATCCGCGAAGGCGGCTTCGTTGCGAGGGTCGATGTAGCGCAGGTAGTACCAACACGATCCCGCCCATTGCGGCATCGTGTTCGTCTCGCGGAGGTAGGGTTTGCCGTCGAGCGTGACATGGGTCCACTCTTTCGCCTTCGCCAGCGGCCCTTCCGGCGATCCGCTCGGCTTGAAGTCTTCCAGCACCGGCAAGGTCAGCGGCAAATCCTGGATCGGCACCGCCCGCTTCACGCCGGTGGGTTGGCCCTTCGCGTCCAGCTCATGCAGGATGGGGAATGGTTCGCCCCAGTAGCGCTGCCGGCTGAAGAGCCAATCGCGCAGCTTGTAGTTGATCTTCTTCGTGCCCAGGCCTTTGCCTTCGAGCCACGCGGTGATCTTCGTCTTGAACTCCGCAGTCGGCAGGCCGTCGAACTCGCCCGAGTTGAACGCGACGCCTTCCTCGCAGTAGGGCTCGCTCAGATTATCCAGCGTGCTCTTCGTTTGCTTGAGCCATGCTTCGGTCAGCTTCACCACCGGCTTGATCGGCAAGTCGAACGCCTGGGCGAACTCGAAGTCGCGTTCGTCATGCGCGGGGACGGCCATGATCGCCCCGGTGCCGTAGCTGGCGAGCACGTAGTCGGCGATCCAGATGGGGACGTTCTCGCCGTTGACGGGATTGATGGCGTAGGCGCCGGTGAAGACGCCGGTCTTCTTCTTCGCGAGCTCGGTGCGTTCGAAATCGCTCTTGCGCGATGCGGCTAGCTGGTACTCCTTGACTGCGGTTCGCTGCTCGGGCGTCGTGATGGTTTCGACCAGGCGATGCTCGGGGGCGAGCACCATGTAGGTGGCGCCGAAGAGCGTGTCGGGGCGCGTGGTGTAGACGCGGATGGAACCCAGGAGCTCACTACGTTCGCCCCTGGGCTTGGAGGATTCTTCCAATTTGCAATCTGCAATTTGCAATTCGAAATCAACCTCCGCGCCTTCGCTTTTGCCGATCCAGTTGCGTTGCATGTCCTTGATCGGATCGGGCCAATTCACGACGCTTAGGTCGTCGATCAATCGCTCGGCATAGTCGGTGATGCGCAGCATCCATTGCTTCAGCGGCATGCGGATGACGGGGTGGCTGCCGCGTTCGGATTTGCCGTCGATGACTTCTTCGTTGGCGAGCACCGTGCCCAATTCGGGGCACCAGTTGACGGGGACTTCGGCCTGGTAGGCGAGCCGTTTCGAGTCCTGGTAGGCGCGCACCGCGGACTCGCCTTTCGACTTCACATCGGCCGGGATCGGCAACTCGGCGATCGATCGGCCCTTCTTGGCCTCGGTGTCGTACCAGGTGTCGTACAGTTCGAGGAAGATCCACTGCGTCCACTTGAAGTAGCCGGGATCGGTGGTGTCGACCTCGCGGTCCCAGTCGTAGCTGAAGCCGAGCATTTTGATCTGCCGGCGAAACGTGTTGATGTTGTTCTGCGTGGTGATGCGCGGATGCGTGCCGGTCTGGATGGCGTATTGTTCCGCAGGCAGGCCGAAGGCGTCCCAGCCCATGGGATGGAGGACATTGAACCCGCGCATGCGTTTCCAGCGAGCCAGGATATCGGTCGCGGTGTACCCCTCGGGATGGCCGACATGCAGGCCGGCTCCGGACGGGTAGGGGAACATATCGAGGATGTAGTACTTCGGCTTGGAAAGGTCGTCCGGCGTGCGGAAGGTCTTGTTCTCTTCCCAGAAGCGTTGCCATTTCGCTTCGACGGCTTGCGGCTTATACGACGGCATCGAAAACTCCTGCCCGCGGACCAAAGAGTCAGCATACCCTCGGCCGACGCCCCCGGCGAGTCGCGCGTTCGCGGGTCTTGCTCCCCTCTCCCCTTTGGGGAGGGGGCCCGTGCACAATCCAGATGTTGTCCCTCAAGTCCCAGGGTAAGCGCAGCGCACCCTGGGGATCAGACCGCGGGTGCGATCCCAGGGTGCGCTGCGCTTACCCTGGGGTTTGCGGTGTGAAACAAGTTCATGCACCGCTTACGCCCCCGGCCCCTCTCCCCAAAGGGGAGAGGGGAGAGTCACGGATGGAATTCGAGGAGCTGGCAATCGATGGTGCCATTGAACAGAAACTCGCGGCGCACGGGTTTCATGCCGATCTGTTTGCCGAGCGAGCTGTTACCCGTGAACACGAAGCAGCGCCAACCCGGGGATCGAGCGAACACCTCGCCCAGCGTACGGTAAAGCGGCCGTAAATCTTCGTCTTCGCCGAGCCGTTCGCCGTAAGGGGGATTGCAGATCAGGACGCCGGGTGGTCCCGCGGGGACGTAGAAATCGGTCACGTCGTAGCGCTCGAACTTCATGAGATGGCCGATGCCGGCGGATCGGGCGTTTTCGTTGGCGAAGTTGACGGCATCGCAACGGATGTCGGAGCCGGCGATCGGATAGGGCAACGTCTTCGCCATGTCCGCCCGAGCTTGATTGCGGAGGCGCGTCCATTGGGTCATGTTGTGGTTCATCCACCCCATGAATCCAAACCATTTCCGCGTGAGGCCGGGCGGGCGATTCAGAGCGATCCAGGCGCCCTCGATGCAAAAGGTGCCGGAACCGCAGAGCGGATCGAGAAGCGGTGTTTCGCCGCGCCAGCCGGTCATCAGCACCAGGCCGGCGGCGAGCGCTTCGTTGATCGGCGCCCGCGTCTGAATGGGCCGATAGCCGCGCTTGTGGAGCGAATCGCCGGAGCTGTCGAGGCTGAGGACCATGCGATCCGCATGAATGTGCAGGTTCAGGCCCACCATCGGCTTCTCGACGTTGACCGAAGGACGTCGCCCGTGGCGTTCGCGGAAGAAATCGCAGATGCCGTCTTTCACGCGAAGGGCCGCATACTTCGAATGGGTGATCCCCGAATCGCGAACGTTGGAATCGACCGCAATCGTGTGATCGGGCGTGAGGAAGCGATCCCAGTCGAAATCATGGACGACCTGATACAACTCCTCCGGCGACCGCACTTCCGCTTCGAGAATCGGCTGCAAGACGCGGATGGCGGTCCGCAGATACAAGTTTGCTCGATAGAGCAGTTGCATATCGCCGACGAACGCAACCCCGCCGCGCCCTGGGACGACGTCGTGGGCTTGCAGCGCGCGAAGCTCCTCCGCGAGCACGGGCTCCAGTCCGCGAGCGCAGGTTGCGAAATACTTGGGCACCAGAGTGTTCCGTATTGCTCCCCTCTCTCCCCTTTGGGGAGCCTTGGGGAGAGGAGCTGGGCGGGAGTAAGCGGTGCACAATCTTAATATCGTGCACCAAGCCCCAGGGTAAGCGCAGCGCACCTTGGGGATCAATGCCCGCGGCCTGATCCCCACCGTGCGCTGCGCTTACGGTGGGGCTTGGCGGACAAGATGAAGATTATGCACCGTTCTCTCCCCTCACCCCCCGCCCCTCTCCCCAAGGGGAGAGGGGAGCAAGAGGAGCAGCCCCTCTTCCCAAAGGGGAGAGGGGGGCCAAACAATCAGCCCGCTTCGAAGCGGATGCGCCAACCTAGTTCGGCCAGCAGTTTGCCGAGCTTTTCCGCGTCCGCTTCGAGCACCGCGAGGGCCGTGGGGCCCAGCCGTTGATGGATGAGCGCCCGGGTTTGCGGCCACTGCATGAGGCCATCGCCTTGCAACGCCGTCCCCACGTGCATGACAAGCCGACGATGAAACTCCGCGGGAACGCTTTCGCCGGTGGTCGAAAGCAGCAACGCCGCGGCGGGGGACAACGGCAGTCCGGCGCGTTGCTCGAACCATTCGGTCAACGCATCGATCGTGACGCCGCGCTGTCGCGCTTGCCGCAAGGAGGCGGGAGTCAGGCGATAGCTTTTTCGTGCAGGCGACGTGCCGCGGTCCAGCGGTTCGGCGAAGCGTTGCAGTTCCGTTTCGAGCAGCAAATCGGATCGAGCCATGTCGATGTTGAGCGTGACGCCGTCTTCTTCCACATCGACGCATCGCTCCGGCGGCAGGCAGTAGTCGCGCGTCCCGGTCAGCCGAAAGTTCTTGTAATCGATCTTCCCTTCGCTGGCGACCACGGCGACGCGATCAGTGAGCCGTTGAGCAGGCAGGCCGCGCGACAACGCTTCCGCCAGATCCTCCGGCGTCGCGAACTCGAAGAGGGCGGCGGAGGGATAGACGGTGATGCGTTCCCGCTTGTTGGACCACGTGCGAAGCGCCTCGATTACCGGCGTCGGCGTGCTCTTCATCCCGTAGCGGTCGAGCGTCTGCAGGAGCGATTCGAGCGATTCGCCTGACTCCAATCCGCGGTAGACGATCGTCGGCTCGAGTTGAAGCGTGCAGGCGGCGCCAAGCGTTTTCCACAACGCGAATCGGCTCAAGCGAAAGATCAATCCCGGCGACAATCCCTGGCGATACGCGAGGATTTCCAAGTTCGGCTGAACCAGCAACGTCTTCGGAAATTCGGCAAACGCCGGCGGCGCATCGTGCATGCCCAGGATCCAACGCCCGAGCGGACTGAGCCGAACCGCGTATCCGCCTTCGGGCAACTTGCAGGTTTGGACAAGCCGCAATGTCGGTGCAAGACCGAGCAGAAATGCCGCGATGCCCGCCTCGGCCGGGGGCTTGGATGCCCAGAACGGATGACGCGAGAGGACCCAGGTTTCGAGCTTCCGCGGATCGGCCCAGGCCTCGTCCGGGAGATGCGAAAGCAGCGAAAGGGCGAACAGCGTCGCGGAAGCCAATGGCCGGCTGGCGTCCGCAGCCATGTCCCAGCCGCCGAGCGGAGTCCAGCCGCGCAGCTTCCAAAGAGATGCGTAAATCTCAGCCAAAGCCGGCGCGTGGCCTTTATCCCATGCTTCGGGGAAGATCCCCGCAAAGAGATCGCCCCCCTGCTCGTCGAGCGCTCCCACCGCATTCGCCAGGCCCACGGCCAATAAGCCCGGGTCGGCGATTTCCACAAGGCTTTCGCCTGGTTGGGTACCCAAAAGGGCGTCGGACCGCAGGCGTTCGAGATCGCGTTTGAAGAACTCGCGCGTTTGCGTCCGACGCAGCGGATTGGCGGATACCTGCTGATGCACGATGGCGAGCCGAAGGGGCCATTCGAGCCCATCCGCTTCGATGGCCGGGCCGCTCGCCTCGACGCGCAGCGATTCGACATCGAGAGGAAGGGGTTCGCGAAGCGTGCGCTGCGTAACGAAGGGGGGCGCATAAACTTGAGGGTCGGACGTCTGCGTGAGCCACGTTTCGATGCCGCGGATGACGAGCCCGTTGCCGCCGGTTCGCAGTTGGGGGTAAAGCACGCCCGATTCCAACAGCGTGCGGATCGCCTCCAACCCGTCGCCGGCGCCGAGCGTCATCGCCCATTCGACCAGACTGCCGACCGGCCAATAAGGTTGCCGGCTTTGCGCGATGAGGCGCAACACCCCGCGCGACGGGATGGGCAGTTCTTTGAGCCGACGATCGATGACGGGGGCATTGCTCAACGTTTCGATGCAACGGCGGCGCAGCTCCTCCGCGGGCCACTGGTTGCGGGGGCGGTAGAGTTTCCCCGCCACCTGACGCAAAGTCGGCTCGTCGTAGGCTTCGAGCGCCCGTTCGATCGGTTCGAGAAATTGATCGTTGCTGGCTGCGGACGTCATGTGGCTCCATCCGTGACGACCTGCGGCGTGTGCCCCATCTTCTTCAGTTCCTGCACCACGGAATCCACCCGCCCTGGGCGAACGAGGAGGATGCGATCCGCAAGCCGGCCGACGATTTCGGAAGCCAGCTTGCGATGGGCGAGCAGTTCCTCCGCCAAGATCGCATCCTCGGTCTGCACCAGGCAGACGCGCCGATGCAGCTTGACGGGAATCCGTGCCTTATCCGCGGTGGTGGGAAACATGAGAAGCTCCGTTCACGTTCTGTCATTGTAGGAACGGAGGCACAATAATTGGTGGGTCTTCAAAGCCCGGGGCGAGCGTAGCGAGCTCCTGGGCTCCGAGTGTCGGGGGTGGGAGATGTCTTCGGTCTGGAACCCAGGAGCTCGCTGCGCTCGCCCCTGGGCTTGGGGATCTCCACTTCACGCTCGTTCCTATCCAGGCCCCGATTCATCCAGCGGGGCATCGGGCGGTGCTTGGTCCATGTAGATGTAATCCTTCAGCGCCAGCCGCAAATTCTCGCGTGCTCGGCTCAGGAGCGACTTCACGCCCTTCACCGTCATCTCCATGACTTCCGCGATTTCCGCGTAGCCCATGTCTTCGAATTTGTTCAGCACGACCGCCATCCGCTGGCGTTCGTTCAGCGTTTCAAGCGCTTGGCGAACGACGTCCGACAACTCCTGCTGCTGCATGTGCTGCGGCGGCGCGCCGTCGCGATCCTGGACCAATTGCTCCGCGGGCCGAGGACCGAGGGGGCCGGAATCGCGCAAGTTGAGGGGAACGGTCGGCTTCCGCTGCCGGGTTCGGAGGTGGTTCAGAGCGAGATTGTTGGCGATCGTAAAGAGCCAGGTGGAGAACTTGGCGCGGGGCCGATACTTCTTTCGAGCCCGGTAGACGCGGAGAAATACTTCCTGGGCGAGGTCTTCCGCCTCCGAATGCGCGCCGACAAGGTGCTGAAGGACGGTGACCAAACGATCGCGATACGCATCCACCAGTTCGGCGAATGCGGCATTGTCGTCGTCGCGAACGCGCAGCATCAGGCGAATGTCGGGGTCGCGCAACGCGAGCATCGCACTGCTTTCGCCCGTCAATGCCACGACGCACGTCCTCATTTCCGGAAGGTCTTTCCACGAGGATACGTCAGACGCACGTCGGATGGAACAAGAGAGTAGTCCCTTAGCACGCTGCGCCAGCAAGTGATCGCAGGTTCCCGCAGTTGGGTGCATCCCCATCCGGGAACCTGCGATCACTTGCTGGCGCAGCGTGCTAAGAGTTAAGGGCGCTGCGGCGGAGTTGGCCGCAGGCGGCGTCGATCTGCGAACCTTTGCGTTTGCGGACCTTCACGCTGATGCCGGCTTGCCGAAGCGGGGCGAGAAAATCGGCGAGCGCCTCGGGCGAGGGGCGGCGATAGGGCAGGCCTTCCACGTCGTTGAACGGGATGATGTTGACGTGGGCCTGTCGGCCGCGGAGCAGGCGAACCAGATCGCGGGCATGGCGTGCTTCGTCGTTCAGGTCGCCCAGCAGCACATACTCGAACGTCACCTGCCGGCCCGTTTTCTCGAAGAAGTAGTCGGCCGCTTCGAGAATCGGGTGCAGGCCGGTCTTGTCGTTCGTCGGCACGATCTGCGTGCGCAGCGTATCGTTCGGCGCGTGCAGCGAAACGGCCAGGTGATACTGCTTGCCAAGATCGGCGAGCCGGCGAATTTTGACGGGCAGGCCCACGGTGGAAATCGTGATGTGACGAGCGCCGATGCCGAGCCCGTCTTTGCGCGTTGCAATGTCGAGGGCTTCGATCAAATTGTCGAGATTCGCGAGCGGCTCCCCCATGCCCATCACGACGATATGCGTCAATCGCGCCGGCTCGCCGGGAGGTGGCGGCGGCGCGTTGCCGGGCGTGGGGAGGGAACGGAGCCGCAGCAACTGCTCGATGATTTCGCCGACCGTCAGATTGCGTTCCACGCCGTTGAGTCCGCTGGCGCAGAAAACGCACCCCATGCCGCAGCCCACCTGGGTGCTGATGCATGCGGTGCGACGGCCTTCGTCCTGAATCAGCACGCATTCCACAAGGTGGCCGTCATGCATCTTCACCAGCAACTTGTGCGTATCGTCGTCAGCCTGAAGATGCCGGACGATCTTGGTCGAAAAGGGCGCGAACCGCTCGGCCAACTTGGCGCGAAGCGGCCTCGGCAGATCGCTCATCGCCTCGAACGAATCGACGCCGGCAACCAAAAGCCAACGGCGAATCTGCTTCACGCGCATGGGCTTCTCGCCCTGTTCGGCGAGCCATGATTTCAGCTCATCGAACGGGACATCGAGAACGCCGGGAAGCGTCGGTTGACCGACCAGAGGCAAGCTTTGCGAAAGCATCCGAATCCTGAGAAAAAGCGTGAAGCGATTCTTCTATTGTAGGCTCCGCAACGGACCAAGATGACGAAGATCGTCGGGTGTACAATCGCCATATGCGAATCCGCGCGACCTGCCCGCATTGCCAAAGCGAATACACGCTCGAAGAAAGCCTTCGCGGCAAGCGCATGCGCTGCCCGAACACAATCTGTCGGGCCGTGTTCGAGGTACGCGACGCCGATGCGCCGGCGGCGTCGCCCGAGGCTCCCGTCGCGCCGGTCGTTGTTCCCGCTCCACCCGCACCCGATTGGCAAATGGCGCCGCCGCCGGTTCGAAGCGAACCTCAGAAAGAGCTGCCGCTGGTCGTCGAAATTCCGCCGCCGAAGGCGGAAGAGCCGATTCGCGAGCCGGCGGCAACAACGCTTTCCTGGGATTCCGCTCCGCCGCCGGTGCGTCGCCCCGGTTCCGTGGCGGAGATCGCTCCCGTTGCCGCGACGACGGAATCAGCGATCTCGCGGGCGTTTGTCCCCGAACCGCCAGCAACACCTTCGCCCAAGCCGCAGCGCCGTCGCCGGCCCTACCTCTGGATCGGCGGTATGTTCGCCCTGTTGGCGGTCATTGCGTCCGTGGGGGCGGTCCAGATCATTCGCCGGCAGGCGGAACAAGAAACCACGCTCGTGACGAAGGCCAAGGAAGCCTATGCCCGGGCGGACTATGTCGAAGCGCGCCAACTGCTTCAGAAGTTGCAGGCCGAATATCCCACCAGCTCCGACCTGCCGAACTACCGCTTCCTCGCGGCTCTCAGCGATCTGCGGGCCTCGGTCGAAGATGGGAACGGCGATCAGGGCCGCACGCTCGACGATGTGCTCGAGTTTCTCGCCATCAACCAGGGAGACGCTCGTCTCAAGGAGCATGGCCCCGACTTATGGCGGATGCTGCATCGTCTTGCGAAGGATTTGGCTAGCCAGGCGGAAGAAAAGAAGGACGCGGGTTCGCTCGCCCTTGCTCAAAAGGCATGGCGCGAGGCGACGCGTTTGCCGGTCCCTCAAGGAACCGCCCTTGGGGAAACGGATCAAAAACTGAAAGCCGCATTCGAGCGAGCGGAACGGACGCTTGTCGAGAAAGCGAAGCGCGAGGCAGTGCGTGATCGGGCCGAGCGGTATGCACGTCAGGCGACGCTCGCTTCCATCCGCGACCTGCGGGCATTGCTGACGAAAGAGAAGCTGACGAACGAAGGCGATTTCGCGCCGCTTCTCGCGGAAGCCGCGAAACGCCATCGCGAACGGTTGACATACGTGGCGGCCGAGCCGACGTACCCCATGCCTCCCGAAGGTTTGGATCACCCGCTTGCATGGGCGCCTGCCATCGGCAAACCCGAGGCGACCGGCGTGGAGGGGCCGCCGTTCTTAGCCCTCACGCAGGGGGTGCTGTACGCGCTCGATCCAGGCGACGGCCATTTGCGCTGGGCGGTCCGGCTCGGTCCCGATCCCGCGGGGCAACCGATTCGCGTCCCCGCCGATATCGCGTCGCCTCGCCTGGTGCTCGTTGCTTCATCCGATCGACGAAGCATGCTGGCGCTCGAAGAAGCGACGGGTGCGGTGCTTTGGGAAACGAAGATCGAACAAACGCCAATCGCCCAGCCGCTGCTCTGGAATCGCCGGCTTTTCGTGCCGACCAACGGCGGCCGCATCGAAGAACTGGAGATCGCACTGGGCCGACGGCTCGGTGCGTTCCAGTTCGATCAAAACACGCCCTGGGGCGGAACGCTCCTGCCCGGCTCATCGCTTGCTGTCTTTCCGGGGCGGGCACACGGCATGTACGTCGTGGATCTGGAAACGCACAAGGTCGAGGGCGTGATCGACTCCGGCCATGCGACCGGGGCGTTGCGCGGGCCGCCGATTTCCGTCGTCGAAGATGCCGGTTCCGCGAAGGGTCCGCGCGGCTGGGTCGTCGTCGCCGAGCAGACGGGCGATCACCGCATTGCCTTGAAGCCATTCGCCGTTCCCCCCGGTTCGGCCCCCTCGCCGGACCTTCGGCTCAGCGCAACCATCGATGTTTCCGACGCCCCGTGGACCGACGGCGATAAGCTCGCGCTGGTCAGCGATGCGGGCCAACTGGCTCTCTTCGGCCTTCGACTCAAGGGGAACAACGATCCGCTCGTTTTTCCCTGGATCAAGGAAATCTTTCCCCTCGAACTTTCCCTATCGCCCCGGCATCGGGCGGCCGTCGTTCATGGCGATCGGGACCGATTCTGGATCAGCACGCAAGGAAAGCTGCATCGCGTGGATCACGTCGTGTCGCCGCAAAATGGGCCGTCGCTCGTGACCCGCTGGTCGCAATCCGCCACGCTCGGCTCGCCGGTTCAGCCGGGCGAGATTCGGCGAACGGAGGACGGAAAATCGATTCTGTTCGTCTTGACCCAGGATGCGGATCGCCCGCTCCGCATCGCATCCGCGGTCGATGCGGAGACGGGAAAAATCCTGTGGCGCCGCCACCTAGGCATCACGCCCATGCAACGGCCTATCGCCGTCGCGGGTTCGCTGGCCGTCCTCGATCCTGGCGGCATCTTCGTGTGGAACCAAGAGAATCTCAAGAAGCGAGACGCCGCCCCCGCCCATGCGATTCCGCGCCTGGCGCCTGCATCCCACGAAGTGCATCTGCTGCCGCTTGGCGAAGGCATGCTCGAAATTTCTTCCCCTGCAAAAGCCAAGAAGGACGACGCCATCGAATGGCGGAAAATCGGCTTCGACGGCACCGCGAGCGAGTTGGCGAAATCTCGTTTGCCGGTCGGCATCGCCGGCGTTCCGGTCGCGGGAAGCAACTTCTTCATCCTGCCGCTCACGGATGGTCGCCTCCTTCGCATCGCACTCGATTCGGCCGTAACGATCAGCGGGCCGGAATGGCGAACCCTCGGCACGGAACCTTCCGCCGTCTGTCGCTTGACTGCCTTGGGCAAAGACCAGTTTCTCGTCAGCGACGGCGGCAGGGAAGTATTCTGGCTCGATTGGTCCGAGGCGAAGGATGCCAAACGGCGCGGCGACTATCACCTGTCGCGCCGGCTTGCTGCCGAACCGTTGCTGCTGCCCGGCCAACGACTGCTGCTAGCCGATCGCGGCGGCGACCTTGTGCTTACCGAAGGCGACCGCATCCTGCCGAAACGCACCTGGAAGATCGACGGCCTGCCGACCGCGGGACCGTACGCGGCAGGAAGCGATTTCGCCTTGATCGTCGATCGCAAACGGCTGGTGTGGATGGATGCCGAGCGGGACCCGGCGCGTTGGCAACGCGACTTCGACGCGGAACTTGCCGGCGGGCCCTTGCGGATGGGCGCGGACATTATCGTCGCCGATTTGGCGGGCCGAGTCTGGCGGCTCGATCCGCAAACCGGCGACCCGCGCGACGATCGCCCCGCGTTCGTGTCGCGAAGCGCCGCGGCGCCGGCTGTGGGTCCTATCCCTCTCGATGGTCAGCGCATCCTGCTCATCCTCGATGACGGGACGGGCCGCGTCGTATCGCTTGGCAAATAAGCCCGATCAGGCAAGAAAAGCCGCGATTTGAGCGGCGAGGCGCGCGTTCGCGAGCAGCAGTTCTCGATTTGCAATCAGGCTGCGGCCGCTTGTCGATGCCGCGAGTTTGGCGAGCAGGAACGGCGTCAACTCTTTGCCGCGGACGCGCGCTCGGGTTGCTTCCTGTTCCGCCGCGGCGATCGCTTGTTCGATTTCATCCGCGGGCAAAGCCGACGATTCCGGCAACGGCAGCGCGATCACCGCGCCAGCGCCTCCCACGGCCCAGTGGGCTCGGAGCGTTGCCGCGATGTCCGCGGGATCGTCGATGCGGGCGCTCACCGGCAAGCCGCTGGATCTCACGTAAAACGCGGGGAACGTATTGATACCAACCCCGATCACGGGCACGCCGTGGGTTTCCAAAATCTCAAGCGTCCGCGGCAGATCGAGAATGCTTTTCGCTCCCGCACAAACCACCGCGACGGGGGTCCGCGCCAGTTCGGTGAGATCCGCCGAGATATCCCACGGATCGCCGCGATGCGCTCCGCCGATGCCGCCCGTGGCGAAAACACGGATGCCGGCCGCATGGGCGATTTGCATGGTGGCGGACACGGTCGTCCCGCCCCATCGCTTGGTCGCGAGCACGTAACCCACATCGCGCCGGCTGGTTTTCGTCACATCTTCGAGCGTCGCGAGTTCGCGAACCTCCGCTTCGCTCGCGCCCACAATGGCCCTGCCGTCGCGCAGCAAAATGGTCGCCGGCATCGCCCCTTCACTACGAATAACGACCTCGGCAGCTATCGCCGTCTCGAAGTTCTGCGGGGCCGGCAGACCGTGCGAGATAATGGTCGATTCGAGAGCGACGACCGGCCGCCGTTCGCGCAGCGCCGCTGCGACAAGAGGCGCGATCGAAAGAAGTTCATCCATAAAACGTGATCCAAGCCCAGGGGCGGCCGTAGGGAGCTCCTGGGATCCAGACGGGAGATATGTTCACAGCCCGCTATTCGGCTCTTTCACAGACCATATCCAAGAACCATCTTGATCCAAAATATACTGGTAAACCGCAAGCATGTACCGCCGCGTTTCGATTCGCAGCATCTTCCCCCGCACCGCCCAAATTCCGCCCGGGATTGTCTGCCGAACCGCTAACGATGCCGCCGATTTCGCCTGCCCAATAATGTTCCAAGCGTCCTACTTGTCCTCCGGCAACTCCGCCAACCAGTGCGAATGCGTCGGTGCGACCGAGACAGCGTTAACTCGATAGGACAACTTGTTCAGCTTCATGATGATCGCTTCACCTGCCACTTGCTTCAAATCATGAGGCAAGATGATCTTCTCGACTTCGCGTTTGGAAATGCGAAGTCCCGCATGCTCGTCAGGCGGTGGCGGCGCCTTGTAATCGCCAGAGCTGGGAATCTTGTGCTTGCGCGAACGAAAGCCGCGTGCGTCGCCGGGAAGCCAACTGCCGTAGGTGGAGACGATGACATGACGCCATACGCGACCGGGGAGCGGCATGGAATTACCCCTTGAGACACGTCGATCCCAGGAGCTCGCTGCGCTCGCCCCTGGGCTTGGAGTTTATCGTAAGTGGAAATGAAAGAAGCCCGGCGCATTCGATGCGCCGGGCCTTGTTTGGGTTTGCGGTCCGAACCCGAGAGGTCCCTGCGGTCGCCCCCGGGCTTTGATTTCATTTCTGCATTCTTACTTCTGCAATCTTACTTCTGCATTCTGACTTCCTACTCAGTCGGCGCCGCCGGCGTCGCTGACGTCGGTCATCATCGCACGGCGGACGGCGTCGCCGGTGTTGTTGCGCGTGCGGATTTCGTTGTTGGCGTCGAGGTAGATCTTGTCCTGCAGGATCTCCTGGAGGACGATCGCCATGCGGTCAGGGTTCTTGGTGTCCACCAACGGACGGGCGCCGGTGTTGAGCGCCACCATGCGTTTTTGGATCAGCGTGGAGAGCTTGAAACGACCCCCGACCTTGTTCACGATCCCCTCTTCCTTCAATTCGTCAAGCATGGCTCTTCCTTTCGAACAAAGGACCCACGATCCGACGCATGTGGGTGAGCGCCGTTTCAAGGTCGTCGTTAATCACTATGTAATCATACTCGCCCGCCCGCGCCTCTTCGGCGCGAGCCGCGGCCAAACGTCGTTGGATCGCTTCTTCCGATTCCGTTCGCCGACGTACCAGCCGTTCGCGATACACATCCATGTTCGAGGTCTTCAGGAAGACGGAGACGGCATCGGCGGCGTTCGCCCTCACCTGCTCCCAACCTTTGACGTCGATATCGAGGATCACTCCGATCCCCTGATCGCGAAACGGATCGACTTCCTGCCGCAACGTTCCATAGCAGTTGCCATGGACCTCGGCCCATTCGAGGAACGCGCCTCGGGCGACTTCCTGCAGGAAGCGCTCGCGCGTCCAAAAATGGTAATGCTTCCCCTCTTCTTCGCCAGGGCGGGCATTCCGCGTGGTCGCCGACACCGAGAGCCGCAGATTCCAGCCGTCTTCGCGGAGCAGGCGATCGACGATCGTCGATTTGCCGCTGCCGCTTGGTCCCGACAGGATGATCAGCGGGCCTCGGCCCATGGGGTTCCTCAAGGTTCCGGCGCCCCTCTCCCCTTTGGGGAGAGGGGAGCAATTGGTCATTCTACGTTTTGCACCAGTTCGCGGATCTTTTCGAGCGTCCCCTTGATCTCGACGACTTCGCGCGAGATGCCGACGTCGCTGGCCTTGGAGCCGATCGTGTTCGCTTCGCGAAACATTTCCTGGGTCAGAAACTCGAGCTTGCGGCCCGGGCTGTCCTGATCCTTCATCAACTCCTCGAAGTGGCTCAGGTGGGTCGCCAACCGCACCACTTCTTCCGCGATGTCGCACCGCTCGGCGAATATCGAGACTTCGCGAATCAGGTGATCCTTATCGAGGACGACATCCATCTGGCCCAACAGGTTCTTGACGCGATCGTGCAGGCGATCGCGGAAAGCCGTCACCACCTCGGGCGTTCGTTCGCGGATGACGGCCAAGTGCTTGCTGATGTTGTCGCGGAGAGCGAGGAGTTCCTGGGCCATCGATCGGCCTTCTTCGCGCCGCATCGTCTGCAGTTGTTCGATGGCTTGGAGCAAGACCTTTTCGATGACGGGCCAATCGTCGTGCAGCTTTCCGCCCTGGGCGGCCGCTTCGGGAATCACTCCCGGCAGGGTGAGCGCCTGGCTCAGCATGACGGCGCCTTGATCGACCAATCCCATCTGGGCGGAGATCGATCGGATTTGCTGGACGTAGCTCGAAAGGGCGACGCCATTGATGCGGAAATCATGGGGCGATGCCTGCCGTTCCACGCGAAGCTGAATCTGCAGCGTCCCGCGTTTCACGAGTCGGCGAACGACCTTTTCGAACTCCGCTTCGAGCAAGTGGTAAGGATCGGGCGCCCGGAGCGAGACTTTGAGGTAGCGGTTGTTGAGGGCGCGCAGCTCGATCGAAAGGGACATCGCGTCCCCCTGCCAGCGGGCATCGCCGTAGCCGGTCATGCTGAGCAGCACGCCTACCTCGATCGAAGCGTCGGGGAAGAATCAGTCGAACGAAAGTTGCAGATTGCGGGGGGGGGTCGCCTATTCCTGGACCTGTCCGGCCCCGCCGATGCGAATTTCGCGAGCTGCGGAATCAATGATGCGGACCTGGATCATGATGAGCACGAGCCACACGAGGGCGGCGTAGATGGTGATGCGCGTAAATTGATCCCCCGCGCGGGAACCGAAGGGGCTGGAGCCGCCCATGCCGCCGAGGGCCCCGACAAGCCCGCCCCCTTTGCCTCGCTGGATGAGAATCAGGAGGATGAGGAAAATGCCGAGCAGCAAAAGGATTACGTTCAAAGGACCGGCGAGCCAGGTCATGGGACCGTCTCCGCAAAGGCAAGCGAAACTCGAACAGGAAGTATATTCGCCTCCTCCCCAAGCGGAAAGGCGAGTTGGCCGTCTACTCCCGTGTGCAGGACATTGCATCTTCGACGCAACTCATTTGGAACTGTGGAAGCATGCGGTGATGTGCCATGCTTGGGCGGATCCCTGGCCGGGCTCTTCAATGCTTCCCCTTCCACCGCCCAAGCATGCCCCCAGACCGAACGCTCGGAAACTTCGCATGCTTCGTCGGTGAAAGCGGAAGCATTGAGGAGCCCGGCGAGGGATCCGACGAAGCATGGCACGGCCCCCGGCAATCTGTCCACCGCAAGCGGGACGCCAGGTAGGGGACATCGTTTCCCTCCGTTCTCGCCCCCGATTACAATGGGCGACGATCCCACGGAGGCCGTCATGCACATTCGCGATCGCGTCTTTCTCGTTACCGGCGGCGCATCAGGGCTCGGCGCCGCGTGCGTCCGACGATTGGTCCACGACGGCGGCCGTGTCGTCATTGCGGATCGCAACGAAACGGCCGGCAACGCTCTCGCTCAGGAGTTGGGCGACCGAGTGCGATTTGCCTCGACCGACGTGACGGACGAACGTTCGGTACAGGCCGCCCTCGACCTCGCCACCGCGACCTTCGGCGGATTGCATGCGTCGATCCAATGTGCCGGCATCGTTCATGGCGAGAAAGTGCTCGGCCGCGGCGGTTCGCATGACCTGGCGGGCTTCGCGAAAGTCATCCACGTCAACCTGATCGGCACCTTCAATGTGATGCGGCTCGCGGCGGCCGTCCTGCAAAACAACGAACCCGGCGAGGATGGCGAACGAGGCGTCCTCATCAACACATCATCGGTGGCGGCCTTCGAGGGGCAGATCGGCCAGGCGGCCTACGCGGCATCCAAAGGCGGCGTCGCCAGCATGACCTTGCCGATCGCCCGCGAACTGGCGTCGAAGGGAATCCGCGTCCTCGCGATCGCGCCAGGTTTGTTCGACACGCCGCTGCTGGCAAGTCTGCCGGAACCGGTGCGCACCTCGCTCGGGCAACAAACGCCGTTTCCGCCCCGCCTTGGAAAGCCCGAAGAGTTCGCCGACTTCGTCGCCTACTTGCTCACCAATCGCATGCTCAATGGCTGCGTGCTGCGTTTGGACGGCGCGATCCGCATGGCGGCGAAGTAAGTGTTCAAAGCGCGCAGTCTGAATGGCGCCTTGTGTTCGCTTGCTTGATTTGGCGATACTCACGCCAGTATGGCCTTCGATCTGAGCAGGAGCACATATGACCCGGAACGTAAGACTGGCGACGCTTGCTGCGGTGGCCATCCTGTTCGTCGCAACGGAAGTGGACGCCCAAGGACAAGGGGATTCGCCTCCAGCAACCCCGAAGCCGCGAGCGGTGTGGAAAACCCGCGGAGAAGTTTTTACGCTTGCATTTTACCCGGACGGAAAAACCCTTGCCGCAGGAATCGGCCGGATCGACAAGGCCCGTGTACTTGGTCACAAAGCTCTCGGAAGCCCTTGGGGCGATTTTCCAGGAGAAATCGAAGTCTGGGATGTTGCAAACGGAAAACGAGTTTTGCTTATTGAAGGGGATACGCCGAACGGCGGCCTCGCATTCGCTCCTGACGGAAAACATCTAATCGGGTGCGGCGGAGTCTATCGCAAAGACGAAACCGATTTTCGCAATCCAAAAGTCGGCATCATCAAGGTCTGGGATGCTCGGAACGGCAAGGAAATGGCTGAGTTCGCGCAGAGCCGTATCGTCACGTCGTTGTCGTTCTCTCCCACCGCACCGCTGATGGCAACGGGCTGTTTCGATAGCAAAGTTACCCTTTGGGATATGAAGTCGGGAACGACCGCCGCAGTGCTGAAAGGCCACGACAAAATCGTCCACACGGTGGTGTTCAGCCCCGACGGAAAAATGCTGGCTTCCGGCGGATATGACGAAATCATCCGACTTTGGAACGTCGCAACGAAGGAACTGGTTGCCGAGTTAAATGATCCAGGCCCGGTCGGACCTGGAAAGAGCGTGGATTGCTTGGCATTCAGTCCAGACGGCGAGAGACTAGCGGCCGGCACCGATCAAGGCGTCAAGATCTGGGATGTCCCCAACCGGAAGCGTCTTCGGCACATTGAGGGTGGGTGGTCCACTTCACTCTCTTTCAGTGCAAACGGCCAGCGACTCGCATGGACGGATAGCGAAATGCAGTGCGTTCGCTGGACGGACGTGGCTACCGGCAAAGACGAAGCGAAGTTTGCGGGGCACGAGAAGCGCATTGCCGGAATGGCTATCAGTCCTGACGGCAAGACGCTCGCCACGGGAAGTGAGGATCAAACGATTCGCTTGTGGGACCTTGAGTCCTGGAGTCTCTCGCTAAAAGACGAGGGAACTAGCTGCCAGTCGTCCGCTGTCGAAAATCCGAATTTCCAATCGTATTTCCTCCAGCCTCAGGTTATGCTCAGATATTGCCCGCCATCCGTGCATAGCCACCCTGGCTCCATCCACGCTTCCTTCTGGAGGCATCGGCCATGCGTCGATTCGCTTGCTTGGTTCTCGCGCCTATCGCCCTGATCGTTGCTTCGCTCCCCGCTTTCGCCGCTCCGCCGACGGATCCCGCCGCCAAGGCGAAGGTGATCGGTCAGCCCGCGTCGTTGCAGGCTCATCCCGAAAAGATCGTGCTCAACGGGCCGCACAGCATGCAGCAGCTGGTGGTCACCGGCAAGTATGCCGACGGCAGCGTCCGCGACCTCACCTACTTTGCCGACATCGCAAGCACGGCCCCGAATATCGCGATGCTGGATGCCGAGCGAAACATCGTTTCCAAAGCGAACGGGTCCACGAACCTCACCATCAAGGCGGGCGGTCAGACGATCAGCGTGCCGATCGTTGTTGCGGACATGGAAAAGACCACACCGGTCAGCTTCCGCAATGAAGTGATCGCCTCGCTCAATGTCGGCTCGTGCAACAGCGGCGCATGCCACGGAACGCCGAGCGGCAAGAACGGCTTCAAGCTCAGCCTTCGCGGCTTCGACCCGGCTCCTGATTACCTTCAACTCACCCGCGATGTGCTTGGCCGTCGCACCGATCGACTTGGCGCCGAGGGCGGGCTGCTCATGCAGAAGGCGCTCGGACGAGTCCCGCATGACGGCGGCTCGCGATTCCCGGCCAACAGCGTACCGGCCGTCACTCTGAGCCGATGGTTTGCGGAAGGCTTGCAGGACGACGTGGTCGCGACATTGCCGACCATCAAGAAAGTGGATGTCGCTCCCGGCGCCCGGGTGCTGCGTGAAGGCTCAAAGTGGCAGCAGCTCAGCGTCACTGCCCATCTGAGCGATGGCACTTCCCGCGATGTGACTCGCCTTACCGTCTTCACGACCAGCGATGCGGGCGTCGCCAATGTCGATCCGAACGGTCTCGTCGAGTTCTCGCAGTCGGGCGAAGTCGCCATCCTTTGCCGTTATCTCGAAGAACTCGTCCCGGTCCGCCTCAGCTATCTCGAATCGAAGCCCGGCTTCAGTTGGCCGAACATCGCCGAGAACAACTACGTCGATAAATTCGTGTTCGCCAAGCTGAAGGAACTGAGCATCCAGCCGTCCGATCTGTGCACGGATCAGGAATTCATTCGCCGGGCGTTCATGGACGTCTGCGGCATCCTGCCGACGGCCGCGGAATCGGCTGCGTTTCTCGAAAGCAAGGAGCCCACGAAGCGGGCGAAGCTGATCGACGAACTGCTCGAACGCCCCGAATACTCGGACCTCTGGACGCTGAAGTGGAGCGACGTGCTTCGCTCGAACCGCAAGACGATTCAGGTGAAGGGGACCTACGTCTTCCAGAAGTATCTGCATAGCCACATCAGCCGAAACACGCCGGTGGATCAGATGGTCCGCGAGATCATCACCGCCAGCGGCAGCACCTACTCGAGCCCGGCCGCCAACTACTACCGCATCGCCCGCGACCCGACGAGTTTGGCGGAAACGACCGCCCAGCTCTTCTTCGGCATCCGCATGCAGTGCGCGAAGTGCCACAACCACCCGTTCGAGCGGTGGACGCAGGACGACTACTACAGCATGTCCGCGTGGTTCGCGCGGGTGAAGCAGAAGGTCGATCCGATGCAGCCCGGCGCCAAGGACAAGAAGGACGGCGCCGAGATGATCTTCGTCAGCCGCGACGGCGAAGTGACCCAGCCTCGCACCGGCAAGGTGATGGCTCCCAAGTTCCTGGGCGGCGCCGTCGCCAACGTTGGTCCCGCTCAGGATCGCCGCGAGGTGCTTGCTTCGTGGATGACGTCGGCCGACAACGCGTTCTTCGCGAAGTCAATCGTCAATCGCATGTGGTTCCACGTGATGGGCAAGGGGATCGTCGATCCGGTCGACGACTTCCGCGATTCCAATCCCTCCGCCAACGACGCGTTGCTCGACGCCATGGCGAAGGATTTCGTCGCCAACAAGTTCGACGCGAAGCATCTGCTCCGCATGATCCTGAACTCGCGGACCTACCAGCTCAGCGCTCAGACCAATGACTTCAACAAGGACGACACGAAGTACTTCTCGCATGCCGTGACGAAGCTGCACACCGCCGAGACTTTGCTCGACGCGATCTGTGCGGTGACCGATGTGCCCGAGAAATACGCCGGCATGCCCGCCGGGACGCGTGCTGTACAGTTGCCGGACGGCGAGGCGAACCATCCGTTTCTCAAGACGTTCGGGCAACCCGCCCGTGAGCTGGCCTGCGAATGCGAACGCGAAGGGGACAGCAACCTCGCCCAGGCATTGCAGCTCATCAACGGCCCCACGGTCAACGATCGGCTCCGCAACCCGGCTAACCGCATCGGCAAGTTGCTGGAGAAGAAGATCGCCGACGAACAGGTGCTGAAGGAACTGTTCCTCGTGACGCTCTCTCGCCAACCCAGCGCCGACGAAACGCGTTCGATGCTGGACCATGTCAACAAGGCGATGGACAAGCGGAAGGCGTGGGAAGACGTGCACTGGGCACTGATCAACTCGAAGGAGTTTCTTTTCCGCCATTAAGCGATCGTTCCCAAGCCCAGGGGCGAGCGTAGCGAGCTCCTGGGTTCAGGTTTGGAACCCAGGAGTTCGCTACGCTCGCCCCTGGGCTTTGCGAGTGTCACCCATGCCGACCGAGATGAGCCAACTCAAACGAACTGCCAACAGCCACATGCGGCGTGATTTGGCGGCGGGCAAATGGACCTGCGATTGCGAAGCGTGCCGGGGGATGCGGTCGCTTACGGGCATGGAGAAGATGCTCGACATTTGGCCGCTCGTCCGCGAGATCGAGAATCTCGAAGCCGACCTCGACCGCATGGCGGAAGGCTCGCAGCGCGAGACGGCCCTCGAACGCTATCTGTCGCTTTACGACCAACTCGCCGACAAGATGGCGCGGCCAACCTGATCGTCAGTTCGCATCTTTGACGAACGGGTTCGTCCGCCGTTCATGGCCGATCGTCGTCGCGGGGCCGTGGCCTGGGTAGACGGCCGTGTCTTCAGGCAGCACGAACAGCTTCGCCCGGATCCCTTCTTCCAACGTCTCGAAACTGCCGCCGGGGAAATCGGTCCGTCCGACGCTGCCGCGGAACAGCACGTCGCCGACGAACGCCGTCGTCCGTTCGCCTTCGTGGATGAAGACGACATGTCCCGGCGAGTGGCCCGGGATCTCGCGTGACAGAAACGTGATGCCCGCGTAGGTGATGCGGTCGCCGTCTTGCAAGGTCCAATCGGCGGGCGGGCTGATGATGGGGATGCCGAACAATCCGCTGACGTTGGCTCGCGGATCGCGAAGCAGGTGTTTTTCGTTTTCGCCGATGATGAGCGGCGCGTCGGGATACGCCTTCTTCAGCGCCTCATTGCCGCCGATGTGGTCGCCATGGCCATGCGTGTTGAGAATCGCGGCGGGCTTGAGGCCATTCTCTTGAAGCACCTCGAAGATGAGATCGGGCTCCAACCCCGGATCGATCACCAGGCAATCCGTGCGGCCCGTGAGCCAGACGACATAGGTGTTTTCCTGAAACGGCAACGACTCGATCGTGCGAATTTCCAAACGCGACATGGGGCGGGCTCCTTCGTGCTATCGTAGCGATCCCCGAGGCGAGCCTGGAACATCTTCGGGCTCTCTTGACGGCGTTCACGCGACCACGTCCCCCAAATGCAGCGGGGATCGCGGAATGTTGATTAAGTACCCTCGGACGCGTCTGGTTAGGCGGAACGCCACGGAGGGCGTTCCCTACAAGGGGGTGAGGATGATCGCGAGATCGCCTATTTCAGCCGTACTTGCTGCGGGCGTTCTTGGAATTGTCCGGAGTTGAGCGTCAGCGTGGGCAAGGCTCGGCCCCGTTCGATGGCTGCGTAGAACTCGGCGGGGGTGTTGACGGCGGCGCCGTCCACATGCGTCACGATTTGGCCCACGCGGATGCCGGACTTCGAGGCGGATCCGTTGTCTTGCAGATCGCTGATCAGAACGCCGGGCGGAATCGGCTGAAACGTCCGCGGCGGCATTTGCACGATGAGGCTCGTGTAATCGACGCGCATGCCGTGGACGAACGGCCGACTGCCCAGCGACGTCGCGATCCGTTTGCCGGGTACGTAATACTTGGCGAGCGTGCACTGCGCTTGCTTCAACTCCGTCCCGCGGCGGTACGCGATCTTCACCCGAGTTCCCGCGAGCTTGGTTCCGAGCAGCACGAACAGGTCGTCCACTTCGCGAAGCGCCACGCCATCCACGCTGACGATGTAGTCCCCCTTTTGAAGCCCCGCCTCTTTCTTGGCAGGCGATCCTTCGGTGGAGTGTCCGACGGGAAAGCCGCGCGTTTCGTCGTCGCCCCGTTCCTTCAGGGCTACGCCGAGAAAGCCGTAGTCCACCTCCTCGCCGCGGAGCAGCACCTGGATGATGGGCCGATACGTTTCGTCGAAGGGGAGCGCGAATCCGCCGCTCCCTTCGACGCCGTGAATCGCAGCGAGCGACGACACCATGCCGATGAGTTCGCCCTTGAGGTTCAGCAGCGCCCCGCCGCTGGCGCCGTTGGGGATGCGGGCATCGGTTTGAATGAGCGTGGCGAACTGATGCAGCGGGCGCGCGGCCCGCTCCTCGTCGCGAAGCGGCGGAGCCAACGTGCGACGGCGCAGATTGCTGACGATGCCCCACGACACGCTGGGTTGCCCATCGCGAAAGCCGGCGGCGAACGGATGGGTCAGAGCAATCACGAATTGGCCGCGTTCCAGCTTCGGCTCCGAGTTCCACTTGAGAGCCGGGAGCGGGTTGAGTCGCGGATCGAGCAGCTTCAGCACCGCGAGGTCGCTGCGCGGATCGGCCGCGTGGATCTCGGCGAAGCTGCCTTTGCCGCCGGAAAGCCGGACGAAGATTTTGGTCGCATCCTGGACGACATGCCAGTTGGTCAGCAGTAGGCCGCGCGGTTCGAGAATGACGGCGGAGCCGAACGATTCGGGGATGTGCTGGGGATCGTTGAGGTCGTATTTCTTGCGGTCGTCGGGACGGTCTTCGGGATCGAACGGATCCTGTCGCGGCGTGTTTTTGGGGTCGGTCTTGGAGACCAACACGCAGGCGACGGACGCTTCCGCCTTGGCGATTGCCTCGCGCATGGCGGCTTCCAAGGCGAGCGCCTGCGAGAGCGGCGCCTTCTCCTGGGCGGACGTCGCGGCGAGCGGACAGCACAAAACGAAGGCGATCAGGCCCCAGCGGATCACCGGCGGATTCCTTGAACGATATGGTCCGAACCAAGACGCCATTGTAACGCGCCGCGGTTCCATCGCGGTAGGGGCGTCATGTTGCCGATTTCGCCTTCTTCAAAATTTCGACGATCCGCCGGCCCGCCATGCCGCCGCCGTAGAGCTTCGGATCGTCCGGGGGAAGCGGGGCGGCGAGCGCTGCCTCGAGGATGCGGGTGATGGAGGCCGCGTCCGTTGGGGGAGCGAGTCGATTCCAGCCGTTTTCGACCAGTTCCACCCACTCGGTCTCGTCACGGAGCGTCACGCAGGGCGCCTTCTGAAAAAAGGCTTCCTTTTGCACGCCGCCCGAATCGGTTGCAACCAGGCGAGCATTCTTTTCCAGGGCGACCATGCTCAAGTAGCCGACCGGCTCCAGCAAACGCAGTTTTTGGGCGAGCGATTCCATTTCAGGGTTTTTGGCGAGCACCGCACGGGTCCGCGGATGAAGCGGCAACACGACGGGATATTTTGCCGACAAGTTGGCGAACGCTTCGAGGATCGCTCGGAGCCGACGCGGATCGTCGGTGTTCTCGGCGCGGTGAATGGTGGCGAGCACGTAGTTCTTGGGCATCAGGTTCGATTCGCGAAGAAGCGGCATGTCGGCTTGCGCCCCCGCGTGAATGGCCGCATCGAACATGACGTCTCCCACCAGATGAATCGCCGCCTCCGGCCGGCCTTCGTGCCGAAGATTGACGGCTGCGGCATCAGTGGGGGCGAAGAGCCAGGTGGAAAGGTGGTCAGCGACGATGCGGTTGATTTCTTCGGGCATCTTGCGATTGAACGATCGCAGCCCCGCTTCGACATGGGCGATCGGGATGTGCAGCTTGGCTGCGGCGAGCGCTCCGGCGACGGTGGAATTGGTGTCGCCGTAGATGAGCAGCAGGTTGGGCTTGGTTTCGAGCAGCGTCTTTTCGATCGCTTCGAGCATGCGGCCCGTTTGTTGTCCGTGCGGCCCGGAGCCGATGCCGAGGTGGTATTTCGGAGCTGGGATTTCGAGTTCGCGGAAGAAGACCTCCGACATGTTGTCGTCGTAATGCTGCCCGGTGTGGACGAGGATTTCCTCGAATCCGGGCGTCTGTCGGAAGAGTCGCGAGAGGACAGCCGCCTTGATGAATTGCGGCCTGGCTCCGACGACGGTGACGATCTTCATGGCGAACTCCGTGGGGAATCGCCCACGATACCGAGATCGCCCCCCCATCGCAACGCGATATGAGGTTGGTTAGCAGCCGCGACGCGCAGCGGAGCGCGGGCAGGGCACCCAATGATCGCATGGCACGCAGTCCGAGCTCCGCTGCGCGTCGCGGCTAACCAATGGAAATACCCGCCGAAAGTTCGGCGGGCATTTCCATGCATCGAGGTCGGATCCGAAGTTTACTCGTTCACATCGTGAATGAGCGGTTCGAGGTGCTTGGTGTTGCGTTCCACGGCGAGGACGATGGTGCGTTCCTCTACGCCGTCCGCTGAGGCGGCGGTGGCGGGGATGATCTGCCGGCTGTCCGGCAAGCTGAACCGCATGGTGAAGGTGCCGTCGGGGCGGAGTTTCACGGGTTCGCCTTGGAGCGTCACTTTCGCGTTCGGCTCGGTTGAACCGTAGACGATCAGTTCGGCATCCAGCTGGAAGTGGAACGAACGGCCTTTGCCGAACTGGAAGGCGCCGGAGCCGAAGCTGGTGACGGCCGGCGAGCCCATGGGGCGACGCAGGCGTTCCTCGAAGAGTTGCTTAAGTTCCAGGCTGCTGGCGGTCGGATCGAATCCGCCGGACATGGCGTAGATGCGGTCGGCCTTGGCCTGGTCGAGGTCGGACCAGTTTTCGTCGATCACGTCGCTGACGCCTGCCTTGGGGGTGCAGACGACATTGGAGCGGGCGATGACGTAGAACTGTCCGGAGCGGGACAGGTAGCCGATGTCGATGCGGTACGACTTGGGATTCTGAACTTCGAGATACCAGTTGTTGCATCCGCCATGGATGTCGATGTCGCGGAGGGCGGATTCCGCCGCGGAACCGGTCGAGTCGGCGCTGGTCACGTCGAGCAGGCGGAGGATCGGCTTGGCGCCGTGCCAATCTTGGCTCAAGGCGGCTTCGGCCCGCTGCACGGCCTGACGGGTGATTTCCCAGTAAATGTGGAGCCAATAGGGATCGCGAACCATGACGACGACGCGATCTTTGCCGTAACCCCGCGGCAACTCCTTGGGCACCTTGGCGGAGAGATCCTTGGTGGGGATTCCGACGTCGTACTTCGAGCGTTCGATGTTTTCTTCGGCAGAGAGGGTTCCGTTGCCCCGGTGAGCGGCGGACTTTTGCAAGCGGGCAATGGCGACAGGCTTGTTTTTGGCGACGGGCTTTGCGACAGGCTTGGGGAGCGAAACGGAGGCTTTCGAGATCGGAATGGACTTGACGGGTTTGGGAGGAGCGGCGACCGCGACAAGAGCGGCGACGAGTTCCTCCTTGGTCATGGAACTCCAGCCGGGGATCGCCTTTTTCTTGGCTTTGGCGGCGAGTTCTTTCTTACCGAGAACCTGAAGACGCGATTTCAGCATGCGACGCCACTCCGCTTGGGCCTTTCGGGAGGCCGATTCTAACGAAGACGAAGCCGCCATCCGTGGAGGAGGGGGATCCCGAAAGTCCATTCGCGGGAGGAGAGGTTCGCGTGATCCGAGGAATCTCCGGCCGCTCCGCGCGGTGAGCGTGGAGGCGTTTGCGAAGGCAGGCGAATTCGGACGAGATAGGCCAAGCAGCGTTCGGCGATCGCTGGGGAAGCTTTCGCCGGGAGGACTTGAGATCCTCGAAGGCATGGTTCTAGGTCACGAAAGCGTCTCGGATGGCATGCGAGCCCGGACTGCGATTTTTTCCTTGCAATCCTGCGCGACATCCTACCTGTGGCGACGGTGGGCTGTCAACTCGAAAAAATCGTCATGGACCACAGCTTTGCCAAGAAATCAAGAAAAAAGTTTCCCTGGACGGTTTGACCCGCAAAGTTCGCCACTGCAAGGGACTTCGCGAAATTTTTCACGAACCTTGTTGACTTTCTTTCGCGCCTCATGACAATACCGACATCGAACCGTCTTAGGCGTGGCATTCCGCAGCAAACCGCAGCCGTCGGGGGGGCATTCATGCCCGAGCCCAAACCCGATTCCCGCGTCGGAAAATGGTGGGCCCTTTCCCAGGTCGGCCTGGAAATGGTCCTCCCCATCTTCCTCGGGGTCTGGCTGGACAACCGTTTCGGATGGTCGCCGTGGGCAACCACGGCGGGAGCCCTCCTTGGATTCGGAGGCGGCATCACCCATCTCGTTCTGCTCTCGCGTGCCATCGACGGAGAGCCGGGCGATTCCGGGGAGCAAAGGCCTTGAACCGACTGGGCTTGCTGATCGGCGGTTCCTTGTTCCTTTGGGGCGTGTTGATCTATCCCGGATGGCGATTGCAGGGGGACGAGGCCCTGCTTCAAAGTTCGGTGGCCCTGGCGCTCTGCCTCATTCCGGCAGTCGCCACCTATGTCTGGGCCGTCCTCTCCTTCAAGGGAGCGCCCGAGACTCAGGCCCTGGCGGTGTTCGGCGGATCGGGCATCCGCATGTTTCTGGTTCTTGGCGTCAGCTACGTGCTGACGAATTGGTTTGGCGACTGGTTCTCGTCCGACTTCTGGTTCTGGGTTTTGATCTTTTATCTGGCGGTCTTGGGGCTTGAGGTCTGGATGCTCGTCCGGATGAACAAGCCGCAGCAAGACGCAAGCGGCGGCCCCGTTCAGGGCCCCTCGACATAAGGAGACGCGGCATGCGGCTCTTCGCGGCGGGCGATGCGGCTAGCCACGTGATGGATGCGCCTTACTGGCATATCCTCGACAGCTTTCCTCCTATCAATCTGAAGGTCGTTTCGTTTCACGCGCTTGGCCAAGAGTTCACGTTCTTCACCAAGTATCAGCTTCTGATGGTGTTGGCGGCGGTGCTTGTCGCGGCAATCTACATACCGCTCGCCAAGCGTGTGCAGACCGGCGAACCGCCTCGCGGAGCTTGGTGGAACGTATTCGAGTCGCTGCTGACTTTCGTGCGCGATAATGTCGCTCGACCCTATATCTCGCATCATGCCGATCACTACGTCCCCTTCTTGTGGACGATGTTTCTGTTCGTCTTGTTCTGCAACCTGCTCGGCATGTTCCCCGCAATGGGATCGCCGACGGCGAGCATCACCGTGACCGGCGTGCTGGCGCTGATCGTTTTCCTTTACATTCACATCAGCGGAATGATGGAAAACGGAGTAGCCCACCACTTCATGGCGTTCGCCCCGCATCTCGAAATGCCGTTCGTTCTCAAACTCATCATCATCCCGCTTTTATGGGTGATCGAGTTCCTGGGCCTCGGCATCAAGTGTTTCGTGCTGGCTGTGCGTTTGTTCGCCAATATGTTCGCCGGGCACATGGTGCTCGCGACCATCCTGCTTTTCATTCCGGCGGCCCAGCTTGCCTCAAGCGGGATCTTTTGGACCGTGACGGTCAGCAGCGTGTTGGGGGTCGTCGCTCTCAGCATGCTCGAATTGTTCGTCGCGTTTCTGCAGGCGTTCATCTTCACCTTTTTGACGGCGTTGTTCCTCGGTTCGACGCTGCATCCGGAGCATTAGACTTCTGTCCGGGAAGTTCGGAATAACAGTGACCCTCTCAATCGATTTGGAGAAGCGTTCCATGAAGATCGTGAAGACTGCAATCCTGGCCGTGGCGTTCGTCGCCCTGATGGCTGCTCCCGCAATGGCTCAGACGCCCAATGCACAGATTGAAGCGGCGCGGAAAGCGGACCTCATCGGCTTGGGCGCGGGTCTCGGAACCGGGCTTGTGATCATCGGCGCCGCGATGGGCTTCGGAAAGATCGGCGCCGCCGCTCTCGAAGGCATGGCTCGCCAGCCGGAAACCGCCGGCCGCGTCCAGACCGCCATGATCATCATCGGCGCTCTTCTCGAAGGTGCGACCTTCTTCGCCCTGCTCGTTTGCATGCAGCTCCTGGGCAAGCTGCCGGCCCAGCAATAATCCCTCCCGTTCCAAGACTGGAGGTTTCCCATGCGAATCCTTTGGATCGCGATCGTCACGTTCTTCCTGCTGGTAGGGACGGGTCCGGCCTACGCGGCCGACCCGGCTCACAAGACGGGAGAAACGGCTTCCGCGGATGCCCACCACAAAGATGGCCTGCTCGACTTCAAAATCGACACCGGCATCTGGGCCGCGGTCGTTTTCCTGGTGCTTCTGCTTGTCCTTCGCAAGGCGGCCTGGGGCCCCATGCTCGAAGGGTTGAAGAAGCGCGAGGAATCGATCAAGGGAGCCGTCGAGGAAGCGAAGCGTCTCCGCGAGGAGAGCGCCCGCTCCGAGGCCGCATTCAAGAAGCAGCTTGACGACGCTTACGCTCAGATTCCCAAGCTTCTGGACGAAGCCCGTCGCGACGCCCAGGCGATGGCCGAGGAAATGCGGGCCAAGGCCGCGGCCGAGATCCAGACCGAACGCCAACGTCTGCACCGCGAGCTGGAAACGGCCCGCGACCAGGCGCTGCACGAACTCTGGAGCCAATCGGCGACCCTGGCGACTCTTATTTCCACCAAGGCCATCGGCCGATCCATGAATGCCGACGATCATCGCCGGCTGGTGGACGAAGCCGTGGAAGAGTTGAAGACGGTTCGTCGCAACTGATCCTGGCTCGCGCGACCTGTTCCGCGAGCCGCACATCACCGGATGCAATGCCATGAAGTCGGCTGACGGCGCCTCGCATTCCGAAACCCTGAACGTCGGCGATCAGAAGATCGCCCGCGTCTACGCCGAAGCGTATCTCGCCGCGGCGGAGAAAGACGGTCAGGGGCCCGAGGCGCTTGCCGAACTCGAATCGCTGGTGGGCGAGGTCTTCGACAAGGACGAGCGATTCGAGACGTTGCTCTCGAGCGCCGCCGTGGGCCGGCATGCCCGCGAAGACGTCATTCGCAACGCATTCGAGGGGAAGGCCACCGAGCGGTTCGTGCGATTCCTGCAAGTGCTCAACGCGCATGATCGGCTCGATCTTGCGCGAAGCATCGCGGGGGCCGCACGCCAGCTCCAAGACGATCGCAATCGCCGCGTGAAGGTCTTCGTGACCAGTGCGGCTCCGCTGCCCGAGGATCAAGCCGAATCGCTCAAGCAAGTGCTTCGCGACCGGCTCAGTCTCGATCCGGTGCTGGTTACCTCCGTCGATCCCGCCTTATTGGGCGGCATCAAAGTCCGGATCGGCGACATCCAGTACGACAGCAGCGTCCGCACTCGCATCGACACCATTCGCCAACGCATTCTCGAGAGAGGCAGTCATGAGATTCAAGTCGGACGAGATCGCTTCAGTTCTGACGTCTGAAATCAGCAAAGTCCAGGATCGGATCGCCACTCAGGAAGTCGGCCGCGTTCTCGAGATCGGCGACGGCATCGCCCGCGTCTACGGGCTTTCCGGCGTCATGAACGGCGAAATGGTCGAGTTCACGGCCACCGGCATCCGCGGCACGGCGTTCAACCTCGAAGAAAACTCCGTCGTCATCACCGTCCTCGGCGATTACCTCAAGATCGCCGAAGGGGACGAAGTCCGCGCCCTCGGCACCGTGCTCCGCGTCCCCGTCGGCCCCGCCCTCATCGGCCGCGTCGTCGATCCGCTCGGCAACCCGAAGGACGGCAAGGGCCCGATCACCTCGCCGCACTCGCGCTTGATCGAGTTCATGGCCCCGGGCGTGGCCGAGCGCCAGCCCGTGAACCAGCCGCTGCAGACCGGCATCAAGGCCATCGATGCCATGACGCCCGTCGGCCGCGGCCAACGCGAACTCATCATCGGCGATCGCAAGACCGGCAAGACCGCGATCGCCCTGGATGCGATCATCAACCAAAAAGAAGAAAACGTCATCTGCGTCTACGTGGCCGTCGGCCAAAAGGAGTCGCAGGTGAAGGCGGTCGTCGAAAGCCTCACCGCCAACGGCGCCATGGACTACACCATCGTCGTCGTGGCGACCGCCTCCGACCCCGCTCCGCTCCAGTACCTCGCCCCCTATGCCGGCACGGCGATGGCCGAATACTACATGTACGAGCAGGGCCGCGACACGCTGTGCGTGTACGACGACTTGACGAAGCAAGCCGCGGCGTATCGCCAGCTTTCGCTGCTGGTGCGTCGTCCTCCGGGCCGCGAAGCGTATCCGGGCGACGTGTTCTACTGCCACAGCCGCCTGCTCGAGCGATCCGCCAAGCTCGCCGAGAAGTGGGTGATCGTGCCGAACGACGCCGACCCCGCGAAGGCGACCGCCGAATGGGGCGTGAACAGCTCGGTCGATCCGAGCCGGGCTCGCGGCGCCGGCGAGACGGGCAAGCTCTACGTCGGCCCGTTCGACAAGGATCACGCCACCAAGCACGACCTGCCGAAGTTCCCGGGGCACAAGATCGTCAAGGTGCCGAACACCGGCGGATCGCTGACGGCATTGCCGATCATCGAAACGCAGGAAGGCGAAGTGTCGGCCTATATCCCGACCAATGTGATTTCGATCACCGACGGTCAGATTTACCTGCAGCCGGACTTGTTCTACGCGGGCGTTCGTCCGGCCATCGACGTCGGCATCTCGGTGTCGCGCGTCGGCGGCAAAGCCCAGACGGACGCGATGAAGAAGATCGCCGGCAGCTTGCGTCTCGACCTCGCCGCCTTCCGCGAACTCGAAGCCTTCGCCCAGCTCGGCACCGACCTCGACAAGGGCACGCAACAGCAACTCGACCGCGGCTACCGCATGGTCGAGATCTTGAAGCAACCGCAGTTCAAGCCGCTGCACTTCGCCGACCAGGTCATGGTGATCTACGCCGGCGCCCGAGGCTACCTCGACAAAGTGCCGCGCAACAAGGTGCTGACCTGGGAAGAGCAGTTCCTCCGCTTCATCCGCGAACAGAAGCCGGAAGTTCGGAACCTGCTGGTCAAGGAACGCAAACTGACGCCGGATGTTGAAACTGGGTTGAAGAGCGCTCTCGAGGCGTTCGGCCGCCAGTTCAAGCCCTAAGGCGACCCGGTTAGCCGCGACGCGCAGCGGAGCGCGGACTCCACGCCTCGCGGCGATTCAGGAGTAACGGCGGAGGAATATCGCGATGCCCACGATTTATCGCCAAGGGCCTTACCGATTTTTCTTCTACTCGAACGAGAACGACGAGCCGCCACACGTGCATGTAAAGAACGGCAGCGGCGGAGAAGCGAAGTTCTGGCTAGAACCGATTCTTTTGCAATCGGCGAAGGGGTTCGGCAAAGGCGAGCTGACGTCGGTCCAAGCTATAATCGAGGAACGTAAAGAGTCCTTTCTCGAGGCCTGGAATGAGTACTTCAGCTTCTAAATCGACGCCGCTGGCGGTGCATGTGACGGTGCAAGGCCGCGAGTCGTTAAGCGTGGACCTAGATGATGGCCGCACCATCATTGCGCCCATGGCCTGGTTTCCGCGATTGATGAATGGAACAGACGCCGAGCGGCAGAATTTCGAAGTCTCCGGTAGTGGGATTCATTGGCCGGACTTGGACGAAGATATCTCCGTAGAAGGATTACTGTCGGGACAGAAATCGGGTGAAAGCCTGAGATCGCTGGCGAAGTGGCTTGAAACGCGGTCGAAGAAGACGCATTAGGATTAGCCCGGGCCCTCAGTGCGAAACATCCAACAGGTGAGCGGAAATGGCAAATAAGAGAGTACTTGTGAAACGCCGCAAGGCGATTCGCAATATCCGCAAGATCACCAAGACGATGGAACTGATCGCGACGTCGCGCTTCAAGAAGGCGATGGATCGCGCTTCCGAGGCGGAATTGTTCACTCGCAAGGTTGCCGAGTTGGCTGCCGACTTGACCGCGAACGCCACCGGCGTCACGCATCCGCTGTTGCAGAAGCGCGAAAAGATTCAGCGAAGCGTGCTGCTGATCCTCACCTCGAACCGCGGCCTTTGCGGCGGTTACAACGCGTCGATCCTTCGCGAAGCCGGCTTGGCGGTTCGCCGCAATGAGACCGAAGGCGTCGAGGTTCAGCTTGAGCTTTCGGGCAAGCGAGCGATTGCGTTCTTCCGCTATCAAGGCATTCCGGTCGCCCATCAGTACACGCATTTCGAGGACAAGCCGGCCTTCGAGCAAGTGGACGTGCTCGCGAACCGATACATCCAGGAATACATCGCCGGCAAGATCGACCGCGTCGAAGTGGCGTACATGAAGTTCATCAACGCGGGCCGTCAGCGCCCGGTCGTCGAAACGCTGCTGCCGCTCGACCAGCTTGCTCCCATCGAGGGAGCGGCCGCGGCAGGAGCCGGCAACGATCAGGTCGATTACGAGTTTCTGCCGAGCGCCGGTTCGATCCTCGAAGAAGTGCTGCCGATCTCGTTCAAGATCCGCCTTTTCAAATGCTTCCTCGACGCCGCGGTCAGCGAGCAGATCGCTCGCCGCGTCGCGATGAAGGCGGCGACCGAGAGCGCCGGCGACATGATCAAGTCGCTGTCGCAAGATTACAACCGACTTCGCCAAGCCCAGATCACGACGGAAATCGCCGAGATCATCGGCGGCGTGGAGGCGCTCAAGTAAATGGCTCCCCTCTCCCTCCGGTAGAGTCCGGTAGAGGGGATGGGGGTGAGGGAAACGACCTTGCCCAAGCAGCGAAAACTGGGTGTGGCGTGAGAGGACATGATTGCGCGGCGATGACGGTTTTGGCCCTCACCCCCCGGCTCCTCTCCCGGAGGGAGAGGGGAGAAACTCGCGGCGAGCCGAAGGCGAGAAGGGAGCCGCCATGGCCGTAAAGACGTCGGAAGCGCGACATCGCGATGCGTTCGAGACTTCGGTGAAAATCACCGGCTGGTTCTACGACATGCACCGGCCCGAGGTGGCGATGACCGACCCGCACAAGGTGATCGACGTCCTCAATGAAGCGAAGGTAAGTTTCGTGCTCGTCGGGACGCATGGGCTGGTCGGTTACCGCAGCGAATCGCGGGCGACGCACGACGTGGACGTCGTGGCGACGAAGAAGGATTTGGCGAAAGCCCAGGCCGCCCTTGAGGAAGCGTTTCCAGACCTGAAGGTCGTGGACCTGCCGGCGGTAGTGCGGTTTGTCGAGGAGCCTTCGAATAAGGGGGTCATTGACCTGATTAAGCCGGCGAGCAAGCTGTTTCGGACAGTGTTTCGAAACACGGAGCGGGTTGGAAAGTCGCACCGCATCCCATCGCTTGAGATGGTCCTTGTTCTCAAGTGGTTCGCGATGCATGCGGAGAATCGAGCGTATGTTCGAAGACTGCAGGATCATACAGACTTTACCAACATTGTCCTTGAACAGGGCGACGTGATCGACGAACCGAGAGTTCGCCGTATCGGCAACGGGATCGAATCAGGCGCTGGGACCAAGATCGTCGCAGCGATCCGTAACGTGCGAGCGGGAAAAGAATCGAAAATCATACCCTAGGACCGAGCTAGGTCCTCATCGCTGTCGGAGGCAGGTTAACCCGATTCATGGTCGCCGCGACTCGAGAACTGATGGAGGTGCATCGCCGCGATTTTCGGATCAGCGAGCGACTGACGCGGTATTTTTTCGAGGGTCATCGCGGAGAAGGCATGATCTCGCCCGCCAAAGTTCTGCGAACCCTCTACAACGCGAAAATCAAATTCGTGTTGATGGGCACTCACGGCCTCGCAACGTGGCGAAAGCATCCCAGAGCTACCGAAGACGTCGATATTCTGGTTGCACTGAGCAACGTCAAGAAGGCCGTAAAGGTGCTTCATGAGGCCTTTCCCAAGTTGGAAGTCGTCGATGCGTCGGTGGTGACTCGATTTGTTCATCCGAAAACGAAAAGGCCGGTGATCGATCTGATGAAGCCGGTGCAAGACGTGTTCAGGCTCGCTCTGCGACACGTCGTGGCGATCGACGACTACCAAAGCATCCCGACGCTCGAAATGGCACTGATTTCGAAGTTCGCTGCCATGATTTCGCCGAATCGTAGGGGACCAAAGAAGATGATCGATGCGGGCGATTTCATGCAGATGACTCTGTCCAACGCCGGCGAAATCGACATGAAGAAGCTGAAACGCTTTGCGGAGTCCGTTTATCAGGGTGCGGCGGAACAAGTCGAAAAAATGGTCCTCGACGTTTTAGCGGGAAAAACGCTTCGAGTTTAGAACCGATCAAATCCTAGGTGGAAATGGTCATGCACGTCGCGATGTGCGTACAGGCAAAGAATTAAGAATCGTCCCATAAGGGGTTCAATATGATCGCAGCAGCAGAGCGAGTGGAAGGCAGCATCGTCCAGGTCATCGGATCGACGTTCGACGTCGAGTTTCCCGAAGGCCACCTTCCCGAAATCTACAATGCCGTCAAGATTCGGACGGAATACAAGGGGCAACCCCTGAACCTGACCGGCGAAGTGCAGCAGCACCTCGGCGGCAACCGCGTCCGCTGCGTCGCACTCGGCTCCACCGACGGCCTCTACCGAGGCGCCAAAGCGCTCGACACGGGCGCCCCGGTCCAAGTCCCTGTGGGCAAGGAAACGCTGGGCCGAGTCTTCAACCTGCTCGGCGAGCCGATCGACGGCCGCGGTCCTGTCGGCGCGAAGGAAACCCGCTCGATCCACCAGCCGCCCCCCTCGTTCGCCGACCTGTCCGCGAAGACGGAAATCTTCGAGACGGGCATCAAGGTCATCGACCTGCTCACCCCGCTCGTCCGCGGCGGCAAGGCCGGCCTCTTCGGTGGAGCCGGTCTTGGCAAGACCGTTATTCTCCAGGAGCTGATCGCTCGTATCGCCAGCTCGCACGGCGGCTATTCCGTGTTCGCAGGCGTGGGCGAACGGACCCGCGAAGGGAACGATCTCTGGCTCGAAATGCAGGAAACCGAGATCGGCAAGACGGGCCGAGCGGTCATCACCCAGACCGCCATGGTCTTCGGCCAAATGAACGAACCCCCCGGAGCCCGCCTCCGCGTGGCTCTGTCGGCCCTCACCATGTGCGAATGGTTCCGCGACGCGACCGGAGCCGACACGCTCCTCTTCGTGGACAACATCTTCCGCTTCTCGCAGGCCGGATCGGAAGTGTCCGCACTCCTGGGGCGTATGCCGAGCGCCGTAGGTTACCAGCCAACCCTGGCCACGGAGATGGGCCAGCTTCAGGAACGCATTACTTCGACGACGCGCGGCGCCATCACCTCGGTGCAAGCTGTGTACGTGCCCGCCGATGACCCGACCGATCCCGCCCCTGCCAATGCGTTCCAGCATCTCGATGCATTCATCTACCTCGAACGCAAGATCTCGGAAAAGGGCATTTACCCGGCCGTCGATCCGCTCGCGTCGTCGAGCCGAATTCTCGATCCGCAGATCGTCGGCGCCGAGCATTACGACGTGGCTCGCCGAGTGCAGCAGATTTTGCAGCGCTACCGCGAACTGCAGGACATCATCGCCATCCTCGGCGTCGAAGAATTGAGCGAAGAAGACAAGTCGGTCGTGAACCGGGCTCGCCGCATCGAGAAGTTCCTGTCGCAGCCGTTCATCGTCGCCCAGGCCTTCACGGGCCTCGAAGGCAAGGTGACCTCGCTGAAGGAAACGATCCGCAGCTTTAGGGAGTTGTGCGACGGCAAGCACGACCACCTGCCGGAATCGGCATTCATGTACGTCGGCGGCATCGACGAAGTGATCGAAAAGGCGAAGAAGGCCGCGGGTTGATGTTCTTTTTGTGGCGACAAGTTTATCTAACTTGTCGGACTGGATTTGGATTCGAACAAGTTAGATAAACTTGTTCCCACGAGGACGGGACGACAATGGACGCGGTCAAGACGCCGGGGCAGGTTCGCTGCGTGATCGTGACGCCGGAGAAGGCGGTGGCGGACGAGGTCTGCGACTTCGTGGCCCTGCCGATGTACGACGGCGAAGTCGGCATCGCGCCGCTGCGTCGCCCGCTGATCGGCCGACTTGGCTTCGGCGAGCTGCGCACGCGCAAGGGGAACGTCGTCCATCACTGGTATGTGGACGGCGGTTTCGTTCAGGTGCGGAACGACGTCGTGACGGTGCTTACGAGCAAGGCAATGAAGGCGACCGACATCAAGATCGAGGCTGCTCAAGCCTCGTTGGCCGAGGCGCAAAAGCCGGCGAACACGCCCGAAGGCATCGACGCGAATCTGAACGCTCAAGAACGGGCTCGCGCTCAGATCCGGGTCGCCCAGAAGGCAGCCGGCACGCCGGCGACCCACTAAGTTTTCGTGGCGACAAGTTTATTAACTTGTCGGAAAGGGTTTTGATCCGGAGTAGCGACCCCATTCGAACAAGTTAATAAACTTGTTTCCACGAAGAAGCCAAGCCCACCCGATAGTTCGGATACTTCAGCTCGACACCCAAGATTCGCCGCATCGCTTCATTGCGAATGCGGCGATTTCCTTTTTCATGAGGCGGCGTGGGCTGATCGGGCGGAGGCGGAAGAAATCGCGGTTCGGGTTTGCCGAGGCAGCGAGCGAGTTCACGGTAAAAGTCGCTTCGCGTCGCCGGTTCGTCGTCGCAGATATTGAGCGTTGATCCGAGCGGCGCGGAAAACGCCTTCAACACCGCCGCGGCCCCGTCTTCGACGTGGATCAGATTGAGCCACTTCTCCGCATCGCCCACGATCGGCTCGCCATTCTCGATCGTTTGGCGCCGCAGCAAGCGTCCGGGCCCGTAGATGCCGGAGAAGCGTAGGACGATCGCTTCGGGGATCGTTTCGCGGAGCGTCCGCTCCGTCTCAAGCACGATTCGGCCCGATTCCTCCTGCGGTTCGGTGAGGGACGTTTCCTCGACCCAACTGCCGTCGCTCTGCCCATAGACGCTCGAGCTGCTGACGTGGATGAAGCGACCGGGTTTCGGCATGTGCTTCAACACATTCGCCATTCCGCCGACGTAAACCTCGCGCATCGAAGCCCCGGAGCGACGATCCAGCCCGACCGCATGCACGACCACATCCACCTGGGGCAAGTTGGCGAGCGATTCCGGCTTCAGCACATCCGCGATCACCGGCTGCCAACCCTGCGAGCGGAACTCCGCCGCATGCGATTCCTTTCGCGTGACTGCGTGAACGATATGCCCCTCGTCTTTCGCAAGACTGGCGACGCGCCGTCCCAGGTAGCCGCAACCGATAATCAGCAACCGCATTGAAAATCCCAATGGCAATGGTTTGGGTGGCGCGCCCTGAACGTAGTGAAGGGCGTGAAAACGGTGCTGACGCAGTATCCAACTTGCATGAAGCGTTCGGCGGGTTTTCCACGCCTTTCACTACGTTCAGGCGAGCGGCAGGAGCGAGTCTACCTCCCTCTCCCTCCGGGAGAGGGCTGGGGTGAGGGTGCCTCTTCTCGCGTAACGCCACGCCGCACGCCCTCACCCCCGGCCCCTCTCCCGGAGGGAGAGGGGAGAAATGCAGGCGCCGCTCGCCTTAGGGCGTGCCACCCAGGTCATATCGCATTAGTAGAGCAACGTCGCCAGTTTCGCGCGATACGCGTTCGACAATGCGTTCTGCGGCCCAACGATCTGGAAGACCTTCACCATCGCTTCTTTGACCTTCGTCGTCGCCAGCTTGAAGTCCTTCTCGCCGACGGCGAGCAGCGCTTCCAACGCGGCTTCGTAGTTCCCACCCGTTGCGAGGCGCAGCCCAAGTCGAATGGCCGCGTCATTGCTGGTTCCAGCCTGCGACCGCAAGGCGGCCTCATCGGGCAGATCCTTCGTCTGGGCTTTCAGCCACAGCTTGGCCCGAATCTCTTCCGCTTCCTGCTCCTTAATGCCCCCTTCGATCTGATCCAAAAACTCGACCGCCTCCGCATCGCGATTGCGTTCCAGCATGAGGCGAGCGAGGCCAAGCAACGCTTCTTCCTGCTTCGGCTCCTTGCTCAGGGCATCGCGAAACATCCGTTCCGCCTGGTCCGGATCTTTCTTCTCGACGTCGTGAGCCTGCTTTGCTTCTTTCTCCGCTTCACTGGGACAAATCTGATCGAAGAAATTCGCAAGCTGCGGTTCCGGCAATGCCCCCTCGAACTCCAACATGGGCTTGCCGTCGCGAAACGCGATCACCGTCGGCAGCGATTGAATCTGGAATGCCATCGCCAGACGTTGCTGTTCGTCCGTGTTGACCTTCGCAAGCAACACGTCCCCGCTACGGCTCTCCACTTGACGGACTAGCACCGGCGTAAGGGATTGGCATGGCCCGCACCACGGCGCCCAAAAATCGACGACGACCGGCACCTCCTTCGACTTTTCGAGCACGGCAGTCTCGAAGTCTTTCTCGGTCACGTCGAACACATATTGCGAAGCGGTCATCGGCGTCTCCTTTTCGCCCCATTCTATGCGATCTCGCGTCGTGATGCCCGCGTCCTGCAACCAGGAAAAGCATCCTTACAATGTTCCCGTCCCACGACATCACTCACTAGGAACGAACGTCATGACCGAGGCCGAAAAGGAACTGGTGGAACTCAACCGCAAACTGCTCGAGAGCATCGCGAAAGCGGACTGGGCGACGTACGCGAAGCTCTGCGACGCGGCCCTGACCTGCTTCGAGCCGGAAGCGCTCGGCAACCTCGTCGAGGGGATGGCGTTTCACGAGTTCTACTTCAAGCTCGGCGCCGCGAAGGAACCTTTCAACACCGAACTGGCGTCGCCGCATGTGCGGATCATGGGCGACGTGGCCGTCGTGTGCTACGTGCGGCTCAACCAGCGCGTCGGCGCCGACGGATCGCCGACGGTGCGGACGGTCGAAGAGACGCGCGTGTGGCAGAAAAAGGGCGGGCAATGGAAGCATGTGCATTTCCATCGCTCATTGCCGGGGAAGTGATTCATCTGGCTCCCCTCTCCCCAAAGGGGAGAGGGGAGGCGGACGCAAGCTACGGTTCGCGGGAGTCGCCGTGCTCGCCGACGCGGACGATGCGGATGGTGGGTTTGCCTTCGCCGCCTTCGATGGGATGGCCCGCGAGCACGACGACCAGCGAACCGGCTTTCACCGCGCCGCCGACGAACGCCGCCTTGACGGCTGCTTCGAGGCGGTCGTCCCCCTTCTCGATCTCGTTGGCGAACGGCACGGCTTGCACGCCCCACACCATGGCGAGTTGTCGAATCACCTCTTCATGGGCGGAGACGGCGATAATTGCCTGATTCGGGCGATGGCGCGCAATCTGGCGGGCGGTGCGGCCGGAAATCGTCGGCGAGATGATGGCTTCCGCCTTCGCTTCGCGAGCTAGTTCATACGTCAGCGTGGTGATGTGATCGGTAAGTGCCGCCTTTGGAATTCGCACGTCGCGCCAGCCGTCTACCGTAAGGTTGACCTCGGCCTCGCGAAGAATCGTGTCCATGCAGCGCAAGGCTTGCACCGGATAATCGCCGATCGCGGTTTCGCCCGACAGCATCACGGCATCGGTTCCGTCATAGACGGCATTCGCCACATCGCTCGCTTCCGCACGAGTGGGACGCGGGTTGTTCCGCATCGAGTCGAGCATATCGGTCGCGGTGATGACCGGCTTGCCCGCCAAGCGTGCGAGGTAAATTAGGCGTTTCTGAACCTGCGGCACTTTTTCGAGGGCGATTTCCACACCCAGGTCGCCGCGAGCCACCATCACGCCGTCGAAGGCGGCCACGATTTCCTTCGCCTTCTTCACCGCTTCAGGCCGTTCCATCTTGGCCAGGATCGGCACTTCGAGACCATAAGCCCGGCTCACGCCACGCAACTCGGCCGCGGCGGACGGATCGCGGACGAACGACAGCGCCAGCCAATCGACCTGCGCCTTGGCCGCGATCTGCATCGCATCGCGATCGCGCGTCGTCACGGCGGGGATGGTCAGTTCCGTGTCGGGCAGGTTGATCCCCTTGTTCGGCTTCAGCGTTCCCGGGCCGGTCATCGTCACCAGCACACGGTCGCTCGCCACCTGGGCCACCGTGGCTTGCAATCGACCGTCATCGAACAGGACGCGTTGCCCGGGCTTGATTCGGGACGCGATTTCCGGCTCGGTGAGACGAATATCCGCCTGAGCGGTCGGCTTGATCGCCAGCGCCAACGTCTGGCCCTGCTGCAGCTCGATGGGATGATCGAGCAGCACTCGCAGCTTGGGGCCAGGCAGGTCCGCCATGACGGCGACGCGCCGTTTCATCTGCGCCGCCACTTCGCGAAAGCGCGCGATGCGGCCCAGGTGCTCGTCGGCGGCGCCGTGCGAGAAGTTGATGCGGGCGACATCGAGCCCGGATTCCAGGAGTTGTTCCAAGACGCCGGGGCGATCCGTGGCGGGCCCGAGCGTGGCGACGATCCGCGTGCGACGAAGCATGACGATTCCTGAGATGCCGGTTTCCTGGGGATGGTCTTTGTATCGATGGCGCCCGACGGCGGAACCCTGGCCAGGCGGTTGCATTTCCCCTTGCTCGCTCCGGGAGGTGTAGGTTTCTTAGTGGAGGCAGCGAAGCTTCCCCTCTCCCCCGCAGGGATCACGATTGCCCGTGCCGAACAGTAATTGCGGGGGAGAGGG